>NZ_JAPEOX010000001.1:5487180-5792023 GCF_026340675.1 Streptomyces sp. NBC_01264 | reverse complement strand
GCCGTCGAGAAGGGCCTGTGGGTCCTGACCGACGAGATCTACGAGCACCTGGTCTACGGCGACGCGAAGTTCGTCTCCCTCCCGGCGATCGTCCCCGAGCTGGCCGACAAGTGCATCATCGTCAACGGCGTCGCCAAGACGTACGCCATGACCGGCTGGCGGGTGGGCTGGGTCATCGGCCCGAAGGACGTGGTCAAGGCCGCGACCAACCTCCAGTCGCACGCCACCTCCAACGTCTCCAACGTGGCCCAGGTCGCGGCGCTGGCCGCCGTCTCCGGCAACCTGGACGCCGTCCACGCGATGCGCACCGCCTTCGACCGCCGCCGCCAGACGATGGTGCGGATGCTGAACGAGATCGACGGCGTCTTCTGCCCGACCCCCGAGGGCGCCTTCTACGTCTACCCGGCGGTCAAGGACGTCCTCGGCAAGGAGATCCGCGGCAAGCGCCCGCAGACCTCCGTCGAGCTCGCGGCCCTGATCCTGGACGAGGCCGAGGTCGCGGTCGTCCCGGGCGAGGCCTTCGGCACCCCCGGCTACCTGCGCCTCTCCTACGCCCTGGGCGACGAGGACCTGGTCGAGGGCGTCTCCCGCATCCAGAAGCTCCTGGCGGAGGCCAAGGCCTAAGCCTCCGGCGGCTGCGAAACCCCGTCCTGAGCGGCGTCTCCCCCACCCGGGGAGCCGCCGCTCAGGCGTTCTCCGGCCGCGCATCCGGGCCGACGCCGGCCGCATCCAGCCCCTCCGGCGTTTGAGGAGCGGGGTCCGCGCAGCAGCGGCCCGGCGCCCCGCCCCTCCCCCGGACCCAGAATTTACGTTCGGGCAAGCCCCCGTTCAGGGAATCGGGCTGCAGGCCGAGGCGGATGTGCGGCAGGATCAACAAATGGAGCACGTACGAGACCTCACGCTTCTGCCCAAGGCCCACCTCCACCTGCACTTCACCGGCTCGATGCGCCCGTCGACCCTGCTGGAGCTCGCCGACAAGTACGGCGTCCGCCTCCCGGACGCCCTCACCTCAGGCGAGCCACCGAAGCTCCGCGCCACGGACGAACGCGGCTGGTTCCGCTTCCAGCGGCTCTACGACGCCGCCCGCTCCTGCCTCCGCGAGCCCGACGACATCCGCCGCCTGGTCCGCGAGGCCGCGGAGGAGGACGTGCGCGACGGCAGCGGGTGGCTGGAGATCCAGGTGGATCCCACCTCCTACGCCCCCCTCCTCGGCGGGATGATCCCGGCCGTCGAGATCATCCTCGACGCCGTGGACGCCGCCTCCCGCGAGACCGGCCTCGGCATGCGCGTCGTCATCGCCGCCAACCGCATGAAGCACCCCCTGGACGCCCGCACGCTGGCCCGGCTCGCCGTCCGCTACGCCGACCGCGGCATCGTCGGCTTCGGCCTCTCCAACGACGAGCGCCGCGGCATGGCCCGCGACTTCGACCGGGCCTTCGCGATCGCCCGCGAGGGCGGACTGCTCGCGGCCCCGCACGGCGGGGAGCTCACCGGCCCGTCCTCCGTCCGCGACTGCCTCGACGATCTGCACGCCGCCCGCATCGGGCACGGCGTACGGGCCGCCGAGGATCCCCGCCTGCTCAAACGGCTCGCCGACCGGCAGATCACCTGCGAGGTCTGCCCGGCCTCCAACGTCGCCCTCGGGGTGTACGAGCGCCACGAGGACGTCCCGCTGCGCACCCTCTTCGAGGCCGGGGTCCCGATGGCCCTCGGTGCGGACGACCCGCTGCTCTTCGGGTCCCGGCTCGCGGCCCAGTACGAGATCGCCCGCGAGCACCACGCCTTCACGGACGCGGAGCTGGCCGAGCTGGCCCGCCAGTCGGTGCGCGGCAGCGCGGCGCCCGCCGACGTACAGGACAAGCTGCTGGCCGGGATCGACCACTGGGTCGCCTCGTAGCGGCGCGCGTCGGCGCCCGTCGGCACCCGTCGGGCGAGGCAGCGCCTCAGCGCGTGAGCCGCAGGTCGCCCTCGTGGCAGTCGGCCCGCACCCGCGCGCCGTCCGGGAAGCCGATCTCCAGGTGGGTGCGCCCCTGCGCGGGCAGGGCGAACTCGGCGACCGATTCCACGGTGTCGCCGAGGTGGCGCAGGAAGGGGTGGTCCCCGAGGTCCTCACCGACCTCGATGCGGCCCCACTCCCCCATGTCGTAGGGCTCGTGCGGCGTCTCGGATTCCACGATCAGGCAGGCGTCGGACCCGGTGGTGATCCGGGTGGACTCGCCATCGCTGTCGAAGAGCCAGACGTCGAGGGGCGCCTCGGAGCGTTCGCCGTCGCTGATGTGCCAGGACGCGACGACCCTTCGGATCGTGCGTCCCACCAGCCGGGTGGGGTCCGTACCGGCCCCGTGCAGGGGACAGAGCATGGGCGGGCCGGGACTCCTCAGATGCTGACGCCGACCGTCACCGGCTCGTTGACCAGGGTGACGCCGAAGGCCGCGTGGACGCCCGCGACGACCTCGCGGGCCAGGACGAGGAGGTCTTCGGTGGTGGCCTCGCCCCGGTTGGTGAGGGCGAGGGTGTGCTTGGTGGAGATGCGGGCGGGGCCGTCGCCGTAGCCCTTGGTGAAGCCGGCCTTGTCGATCAGCCAGGCCGCGCTGGTCTTCGTACGGCCCTCGCCTGCCGGGTACGCGGGCGGGGCGGTGTCGGGGCCGAGCCGCTCCTGGGCGCGGGCGAGGAAGGCGGCGTACGCCTCGTCGCCGAGGATCGGGTTGTGGAAGAAGGAGCCGGCCGACCAGGTGTCGTGGTCGGCGGGGTCGAGGACCATGCCCTTGCCCGCGCGCAGCCGCAGGACGGTCTCCCGTGCCTGCGCCGCGGGGACCCGGTCGCCGGCCTCGACGCCGAGGGCGCGGGCGGTCTCGGGGTACTTGACCGGCGCCGACAGGCCGCCCGCGTTCTCCAGGGCGAACCGGACGCGCAGGACGACGTACCGGTCGGGCTGGTGCTTGAAGAGGCTGTCGCGGTACGCGAACGCGCAGTCGGCGGCCGGGAGCGTGACCGTCTCCCCGCGCGTGCGGTCGTAGGCGACGACCTCGGTGATCGTGTCGCAGACCTCCTGGCCGTACGCCCCGACGTTCTGGATCGGGGTGGCGCCGGCCGAGCCGGGGATCCCGGCGAGGCATTCGATGCCTGCGAGCCCGGCGTCGACCACGCGGGCCACGGCCTCGCTCCAGTTCTCGCCGGCCGCGAGCTCCAGCCGGGTCCCGTCGAGCACGAACCCGGTGGTCGCGATCCGCAGGGCGGTGCCGTCGAAGCCCTGGTCGCCGATGACCAGGTTGCTGCCGCCGCCGATGACCAGGAGCGGGGTGCCGCTCTCGTCCGCGGCGCGCACGGTGGCGACGACCTCGGCGTCTGTGGTCGCGGTGACCAGCCGGGCGGCGGGGCCGCCGAGCCGGAAGGTGGTCAGCGGGGCGAGGGGGGCGTCGTGGAGTTCCTGCACGTGGACAAGAGTACGGTCCGCGTCCCCACGAGCAGGCGGGGCCACGGACCGTACGCGTACAGGCAGGGCCGTACGGGGCGTCAACGCCCCTGCTTCCTCTCCTACTCCCTCTCCTACTCCCTCTCCTTCTCCCGCTTCGACTCGGCGAGGCGGCGCTCCGCCTCGGCCCAGCTGATGGCGAGCTCGCTCGCCGGGACGGTCCAGAAGACGAACCCGGCCTCCTTCGTGTAGGCGGCGGCCGCCCGGGAGCTGGAACGGTGCGGTTCGCTGCCCGCGAACCGGTACAGCGCGTCCCGGTCCTCCCAGGCGGAGAGGGTCAGGAAGGTGCGGCGCAGGACCCGGGCCCGCAGGGCGACCCCGTGGGCGCCGGGAGCCTTGCGCGTTTGGAGGACGATGCCGGGCGACTTCAGGAAGAACCGCAGCGCTCCGGTCAGGCTCGCGGTCTCGAAGCGGGAGGCCATGATGTAGACCTCGGCGCCGGGGGCGGGCCGGGTGGGCGTGGACCAGGGGATGTCGGGCATGACGGGCCTTTCCTCTCGCGGACGTGTCGTACGGAACTTCGTGCGGCGCGGCGGCTGCGGTCCTCCCCGCCGGCCGCCGCGCGGGCACCGGCCGGCGAGCGGGATCCGCTCAGAGGGCCACCTTTTCGGGGGCACGCCCGCCGCCCGGGGTCGCGCCCCGGCCGTCCGCCGGCAGCCCGTCCGAAGGCAGGGCGTCCGACGCCCGTTCCCCCGTCGGCAGGGACTCCGCGGCCCGGGCCTTCTCCGCGACCCGTCCGGGGAGCAGCAGGGCCAGGACGGCGGCCACGGCGACGGCCGCGCCGCCGATCCACAGGGCGGGGACGGTGCCGTCGGTGAAGGTCTGCCCGGACTGGTAGCCGCCCTGGGCGGAGAAGACGGAGGCGAGGACGGCGACACCGAGGGCTCCGCCGACCTCGCGCAGGGCGCTGTTGGCGCCGGCGGCCTTGCCCTGGTCGGCGGGGGCGACGGTGGACATGAGGGCGTTGGAGGCGGGGGCGAAGAACAGGCCCATCCCGATGCCGCTGATGATCAGCGCGGGGAGCTGGGCGGCGTAGGAGACGTCGGTGCTCAGGATCACGGCGAACCAGCCGAGGCCGATGGCCTGGAGCGTGAGCCCGGCGACCACGACGGGGCGGCTGCCGATCCGGTCCGAGAGGATCCCGGAGATCGGGGCGGCGATCATGGGCATGGCGGTCCAGGGGAGCATGCGCAGCCCGGCTTCGGTGGGCGAGTAGCCGAGGACGCCCTGGAGGAACTGGCTCAGCAGGAAGATCGAGCCGAACATCCCGACGAACATCAGCAGGCTCGCCATGTTGATGCCGAAGAAGCCACGGTCGCGGAAGAGCCGCATGGGCAGCACCGGGTTGGCGTTGCGGAAGCCGTGGTGGATGAACCCGCCGACGAGCGCGGCCCCCACCAGCAGCGAGCTGAGCACGGGAAGGCTGGTCCAGCCGTCGGCATTGGCGTTGACCAGCCCGTAGACGATGCCGAAGAGCCCGCCGCTGATGAGGAGGGTGCCGGGGAGGTCGAGCTTGGCCTGCGGGGCGGTGGACTTGCCGAGCCGCATCCGGGAGAGCGGGATGAGGGCCAGTCCGATCGGGACGTTCAGCCAGAAGATCCACTGCCAGGAGATGTGCTCGGTGAGGCTGCCGCCGATGAGCGGCCCGCTCGCCACGGCGAGGCCGGTGAGGGCTCCGTAGATGCCGAGGGCCATGCCGCGCCGGGCGGCGGGGACGGCGACGGTCAGGAGCGTGAGCGAGAGCGGCATCATGATCGCCGCGCCGACGCCCTGGACGGCCCGGGCGGCGATGAGTTCGTTGATGCCGGGCGACAGGGCCGCGGCGGCGGAGGCGACGGTGAACACGGCCGTACCGGCGATGAAGAGCCGGCGGCGGCCGAACCGGTCACCGAGGGCCGCGCCGAACATGAGCAGGACGGCGAAGGTGAGCGTGTACGCGTTCACCGTCCACTCCAGGTCCTCCAGCTTCCCGCCGAGGTCCTCGCGGATGGACGGGAGGGCGGTGGTGACGACGAGGTTGTCGAGCGCCGCCATGAAGCTGGCGGCTCCGGTGATGACGAGTGCCCAGACCGCGGGCGCACGAAGCTTGGTGTCTTGCACGTTTCCCCCAAAACTAGTTATTGATCACTAACTTCAACGGGCAGAACTGAGCCCGCGCGCGGCCGGCGAACGGACGGCGCCGAGGAGGTGCCGAGGGCTGGACGGAGGAGCTGGGCGGAGAGGCTGGGCGGAGAGGCGTACTCACCTCACCTCACCTCACCTCACCTCACCTCGCCTCACCTCGCCTCACCCCTACTCGGACCGAACGCCCGGGTAACAGCCGTCCCAGACCCGGTGCCCGGGCGGGAACCCCATGGCGGACAGGGTGTTGATCAGCATTCCGTACGCGAGGAAACTGGTCGTCTCGTTCACGTCCGCCCCGAGCGGCACGTGCAGGGTGTCCCACAACTCCATCCAGGCGGCCCGCACCATCTCGCCGAACTCGGGCTCCCCGGCGGCCTCGGCGGCGGCGACGGCCACGTACGTCTGGAGCTGCATCTGGAGCTTCTCGGGCTGCTCGGCGATCAGCTTCATGTAGGCCACGCTCATCGCATCGACCGCCTCCTCGCCACGGAGACCCTTGGCGGCCTCCTCGAAGACGCGCCGGATGTCCTCCATGCAGCGGGCGGCGGCGGCCAGGAAGATGGCCTGCTTGTTCGGGAAGAGCCGGAACAGGTACGGCTGGGACACCCCGACGCGCTTGGCGATCGCCTCGGTGGAGGTCCCGTAGTACCCGCCCCGCGCGAACTCGCCCATCGCCGCCAGGATGACGCTCTCGCGCCGCTCTTCCGCACTCATCCTTGCCATGCTTCAAAGTTAGTGCTCAATCACTAACTTGGCAAGCCCTTCCCTGAACCGCACACGAAAAAGGCCCTGACCTGCGAGTTTCCTCACGAGTCAGGGCCCTTCAGCTCACCCTCGAAGGGGGCCTACGCGAGAGCGACCACCGCGCGGGACATCCCCAGCACCTTCTGCCCGGCGCTCATGGCCGTCAGGTCGACCCGCACCCGGTTGCCGTCGAGCTTGGCCGCGACCTTGGCCGTGACCTCGATCAGCGCGCCCTGCCCGTCGTTCGGGACGACGACCGGCTTGGTGAACCGCACCCCGTACTCCACGACAGCGCCCGGGTCGCCGACCCAGTCGGTCACCACGCGGATCGCCTCGGCCATGGTGAACATGCCGTGGGCGATCACGTCGGGCAGGCCGACCTCGGTGGCGAACTTCTCGTTCCAGTGGATCGGGTTGAAGTCACCCGACGCACCCGCGTACCGCACCAGCGTCGCCCGCGTGACGGGGAAGGACGCCGCCGGCAGCTCGGTGCCGACCTCGACCGCGTCGTACTGGATCTGGGCAGCCATCTCAGGCCTCCTCGGGAGCGGAACCGGCGGCAGCGGCGGGCTCGGGCGCCCGCGAGACGAGCTTCGTCCAGGCGGTCACCACGTGCTCGCCGGACTCGTCGTGGACCTCACCGCGGATGTCGATGACGTCGTTGCCCGCGAGCGACTTGATGGCCTCGATGGTCGAGGTCACCGTCAGCCGGTCGCCGGCCCGCACGGGACGGGTGTACGCGAACTTCTGGTCTCCGTGCACGACGCGGCTGTAGTCCAGCCCCAGCTGCGGGTCGTCGACGACCTGACTGGCGGCCGCGAACGTGATGGCAAACACAAAGGTCGGCGGGGCGATCACGTCCTGGTGACCGAACGCCTTGGCTGCTTCGGGATCCGTGTACACCGGATTGGCGTCACCCACGGCGACCGCGAATTCGCGGATCTTCTCCCGGCCGACCTCGTACGGATCGGTGGGCGGGTAGCTCCGCCCCACGAAGGACTGGTCGAGCGCCATGACTCCCTACCTCCCTGTTGAAACGATCTGCCGAACTTGTCGAACTGTCGATCTGCCGAACTTGTCGATCTACCGAACCGTTCGACCTGTCGAAACGACACAAGGCCGCCCCCCAATGAAGGGGACGACCTCATGACGGTAAGACTGTGCCTGTTGTACGAGACTTCGCCAGTTGTTAGCGGGTCTCGCGGTGCGCGGTGTGCGAGTTGCAACGCGGGCAGTGCTTCTTCATCTCAAGACGGTCCGGGTTGTTACGCCGGTTCTTCTTGGTGATGTAGTTCCGCTCCTTGCACTCCACGCAGGCCAGCGTGATCTTCGGGCGGACGTCGGTGGCAGCCACGTGAGTGCTCCTTGACGGACAATTGGACGGATGAACGCATAAAAGAGTAGCCGATCGGGAGACCGACCCCGCAATCGGCTACTGTGTGTAGCGGCGACCGGACTTGAACCGGTGACACAGCGATTATGAGCCGCTTGCTCTACCGACTGAGCTACGCCGCTTTGATGAGATCCGCTCCCCACCCGAGGGTGGGGAACCTCTCTCACCAGAGCCCCAATGCGGAATCGAACCGCAGACCTTCTCCTTACCATGGAGACGCTCTACCGACTGAGCTATTGGGGCGAGCGAGGAAGACATTACACGGTTGCCCGCCGATCGCCCAAATCCTTTGCGGGGCCTGGCCTCGGAGCACCACCACGGCCTTTCTCGATCCCCACGAAACCCGCCTCGGGACCCTCTCCGAGCACCTTTAACCCCGAAAGGTGTCAGGCATCACATCTCGGATCGCCCGGCACACACCCTGAGTCACTGCCGAAGCGGCACCGGGCGGTGACGGGGCGGTGGCGTCGCCGACTTCGGACCCGTACGGGGCGGGGCGGCGGCGGACGCGTGGCTGGCCGCGGACCGCGCGGACGCGGACGCGTCGCCGGCCTCGGACGGGTACGGGGTCCACGGATGGCACGGCGCCGGGGTTCGGTGGTGGGGCCCACGAGCGGGGCGCCTTCGGGGATGCCGCTGGACCGCGCCTGGCCGAGCAGGCCGAGCAGGCCGAGCAGGCCGAGCAGGCCGAGCAGGCCGAGCAGGCCGAGCAGGCCGAGCAGGCCGAGCAGGCCGAGCAGGCCGAGCAGGCCGAGCAGGCCGAGCAGGCCGAGCAGGCCGAGCAGGCCGAGCAGGCCGAGCAGGCCGAGCAGGCCGAGCAGGCCGAGCAGGCCGAGCAGGCCGAGCAGGCCGAGCAGGCCGAGCAGGCCGAGCAGGCCGAGCAGGCCGAGCAGGCCGAGCAGGCCGAGCAGGCCGAGCCAGAGCGTAGAGGCGTAGGGACAGGGCGCGGAACCCGTGGCGTTCGTCACCGGGGTCTTCGTGCGCGCAGTACGGCTGCGAGTGCAGCACCGAGAGCTCCGGAGCCGGGCTCCCGGAGCGGGCCTCGGGCGGACGGGCCGCTGGGCGGGCTCCGGGCGGGGCAGGTGGCGGAGCGGGCGCCGGGGGGCAGGCCGCGGGGCGGGGCAGGTCCCGGAGCGGGCGCCGGGGGGGGCAGGCCGCGGGGCGGGGCGGGACAGGCCGCGGGGCGGGCGCCGGAGCGGGCTCTGGGGGCCGTGGGGCCGGGATCTCGGGGCGGGCTCGCCAAGCGGACTCCGAGGGCACAGGCGAGCTCCGCGGCCCCGGAGCTGCAGCGGTGGGGCCCCGGAGGAAGGGCGTAGGTGCAGCCTCCGGCGGCCCCAGGAGCACCAGGGCCGGGATTTGCTCCGGGGGCTGGCCGCAGGCACAGCCCCCGGAAGCACCGGGAGCAGACTGCAGGAGGCAACAGGAGGCAGCCAGGGCTCCGGAGGCAGCTCCAAGGGCTGCCTCCGAGGACAGGTCCCATGAACAGTCTCCGGAGGCCAGCTCCGGGCAGGCTCCGGAACCTGGCGTCGGGTCAGCCCCGGATCGTCTCCCGGCCGCGCTCCGGAACCTGGCCTCCGGTCGCCCCGGATCGGGTCCGGGCCTGCTCCGGAGGCTGATCTCGGTGAGCACCGGACCGGCTCCCGGTCGGCACCGGGCAGGGCACCGGGCAGGGCACCGGGAGCCTGGCCCCGGGTCGGCCCCCGGTCGGGTCCCGGCCGCGCTCCCGAGCCTGATCTCGGCCAGCACCGGACCAGCTCCCGGTCGGCACCGGGCAGGGCACCAAAGCCTGGCCCCGGGTCAGCACCGGATCAGCTCCCAGCCGGCACCGCGCCGGGCTCCGGGAGCCTGACCTCGGGCCGGGCTCCGGGCGGGGCTCGGAGCCGGACCCCGGGCCAGGTCCGGGCCCGGCCCCGGGTCGGGTCCCGGCCCCCCGGGTCGGGTCCGGGCCCCCCGGGTCGGGTCCGGGCCCCCCGGGTCGGGTCCGGGCCCCGGAGGTCGGCCCTCGGGGCCAGCCTCGGGGTGGCGCCCCGGATGTGTCCCCGTCCGCACTCGGTGCGGACCCCGCCCGGTCCACCCAGACGCACCGGTACGACTATTGCCCTCTTCCGCGAAGCGAGCATCCCCGCCCCCTAGGCTCTGAGCACGCTGCGTGATCTTGGGCCGCGGGCCGCGGCCACGGCCCCAGGAACCGCCCGAGCCACCGCAGGAGCGCGATGTCCGACAGCCCACCGCAGCAGCCGTCCCACTCCCCGCGCAACCGCCCCGGCAGCGGCCAGGGACACGGCCAGGGACAGGGGCCCGGCCCCGAGGGCACCCAGGGAAGTCCGGGGCCGGCGGCCCCCGAGGCCACCTCCCTGCTCCTCACCGGTGCCCGCCTCACCGACGGCCGGAGCGTCGACGTCCGCCTCGGCGGCGGCCGGATCCAGGCCGTCGGCACGGCCGGCAGCCTGCCCGCCGCCACGGGCGCCCGCGTCGACCTCACCGGCTACCTGCTGCTCCCCGCTCCCGCCGAGCCCCACTCCCACGGGGACACCGCCCTGACCGCGGACAGCGAGGGGCCCGTCTCCTACGCCCCCGACGAGGTGCAGCGCCGCGCCACCGAGGCGGCCCTGCTCCAGCTCGGGCACGGCGCCACGGCCGTCCGCTCGCACGTCCGCATCGGCGACGTACACGGCCTCGGCCCCCTGGAGGCCGTGCTCCAGGCCCGCCGCTCCCTGCGCGGGCTCACCGATCTCACCGCCGTCGCCGTTCCCCGCCTGCTGACCGGGGTGGCCGGGGCCGACGGGCTCGCCATGCTGCGGGACGCCGTGAAGATGGGCGCCTCCGTCATCGGCGGCTGCCCCGACCTCGACCCCGACCCCACCGGCTTCCTCGAAGCCGTACTGGAACTCGCCTCCGAGCACGGCTGCCCCGTCGACCTGCACACCGACGGCGACGACCCCGCCCGCCTGTCCCGGCTCGCGGCCATGGCCGGCGGACTGCGGCCCGGGGTCTCCATCGGTCCCTGCGGCGGCCTGTCCCGGCTTCCGCTGGACGTGGCGACCCGGGCCGCCGACCAACTGGCGGCCGCCGGCGTAGGGGTGACCTGCCTCCCCCAGGGCGATTGCGCGGCCCTGGAGCGGCGTGGCTTGCGGACCGCCCCGGTACGCCTGCTGCGCGCCGCCGGAGTACCCGTCGCGGCGGGCAGCGGGGCCCTGCGCGACGCGGGCAACCCGGTCGGGCGCGGGGACCCGCTCGAAGCCGCGTACCTCCTGGCCTCCCAGGGCGGGCTCCGCGCCACCGAGGCCTACCACTCGGTCGCCGGTGCGGCCCGCGAGGCGATGGGCCTCCCGGAGGTGCGGGTGGAGGCCGGCTTCCCGGCGGAACTGCTCGCCGTGCGCGGGGACCGGATCGCGAGCGTGCTGTCCCTCGCGTACAGCCGGATCGTGATCCACCGCGGGCGGGTGGTAGCCCGGACGAGTGCCGTACGGGAGTACTGCGACTCCGCCGTCGCGGTGGCCCTGGACCTGCCACGGCAGGGCCGTATGGAGCCCGGCCCCTGAGGGTTCACCGCATGTTCCCGGGCGCGCGCGCCCGGCTCGTCGTACGGTCGTGGCATGCGCATCGTCATCGCGGGTGGACACGGTCAGATCGCGCTGCGGCTGGAGCGCCTGCTCGCCGCGCGCGGGTACGAGGTCGCGGGCATCATCCGTGATCCGGCACAGGGCGACGACCTCAGGGAGGCGGGCGCCGAACCGGTGCTGTGCGACCTGGAATCGGCGTCGGTCGAGCACGTGGCGGGCATCCTGCAGGGCGCGGACGCCGCGGTGTTCGCGGCGGGCGCGGGTCCCGGCAGCGGGGCCGGACGCAAGGACACGGTGGACCGGGGCGCGGCGGTGCTGTTCGCGGACGCCGCCGAACGGGCCTGCGTACGCCGCTTCCTGATGGTCTCCTCGATGGGCGCGGACACCCGCCGGGAGGGCGACGAGATCTTCGACGCCTACCTCCGCGCCAAGGGCGAGGCCGACGAGCACGTCCGCACCCGGCTGGGCCTGGAGTGGACGATCCTGCGCCCGGGCTCGCTGACCGACGAGGGCGGTACGGGACTGGTCCGCCTGGAGGCGCAGACGGGCCGCGGGCCGGTCACCCGCGACGACGTGGCGGCGGTCCTCGCCGAACTGCTCGAAACTCCGGCGACCGCGGGCCTCACCCTGGAACTGATCTCGGGCTCGACCCCGGTACCGGTGGCGGTCAAGGACGTGGCGGGCAACTAGGCCATCTCTTTCGGATCTTGCCGGCCCCGCGGCCGGGGACGCGAACGGCACCCCGGCCGGGGGCGAACCCGGTCAGAAGTCGGCGGTCAGGCGGTCGTCGGAGCGGCCGACCGAATCCTGCTGGAACCGCTGCTCGTAGGCCTCCCGGATCCGCTCGATGCGCACGCCGCGCTCGGCGGCCTCCTTCTCCGGGTACAGCAGCACCACCTCGTAGGAGATCTCCCGGATGACCTTCCCGTCGCGCTGCCACTGGCCGCGCCCGTTCTGGAGGGTCAGCCCCTCGGGGAAGGCGGGGGTGATCTCCCGTTCGAGGAACCCCATGAACTCCCTTTCCCCGACCGGTGGACGGCCGTCCGCCCGCTCGGTGCCGAAGTAGAGCCGGGTCTCCTGGTAGGGGTCCCCCACATCGCTGTCCAGCGCCGCTCCGACCAGAGCCGGGATCCCCGCTCCGAGCAGGGCGAGGAGCACCCCGCCGCCGACCTTTCCGCGCGCGTCAGAAGTCCATTTCACGCCGGATGAACGACCGGAGCGCCACATCGGTACGCCCGATCCGCCCGATGGGCTCACCCCGCGCCCGCGCCCGCTCCGTCGGGCCCCTCACGCCCTCTCCAGCCGACGCCGCCACCACGGATCACCCGGCGGGGCGGACGGATCGGGGAGCGTCCGGGCGAGGAACCGCGCGTCGAGCGGCGCGAGTACGGCCCGCAGCTCCCGCACGGCGCGACGGGACAGCGAAAGACAGAGGACCTCCAAGGTCTCCCGGTGATCGCCGCCCCAGACGGGTTGGCAGCACGGGTAGTCCTCGTCCCAGCTCGGGTAGATGATCCACGACGGTCCTCGTCCGTACACCGTCGCGCGCCAGGCGGACAGGGCCCGGTAGGCGGCGCCCGGCTCGTACCGGTGGCTCTCGACGCGGGCGATCTCCACAAGGGTGCGGGAGGAGACGCCCGGAACGACGACGGCTCGGTCGCCCTCTCGGGACGTCCTGTGCGGCAGGTCCGACCGGACCTGCGAGGGCGCCTTACGCGCCATGGCCCTTTCGGCCGCGGGTGCCGGTGTTGGTGCTGATGCTGATGCTGATGCTGATGCTGATGCTGATGCTGATGCTGATGCTGATCATGTGAACAGCATGCGCCCCGTCCCGCTTCGCCGCCCAGCGGTTTTCCGGCGGGCGTCCCGGTTCCGACGGTTCCGGGGGTACGAGAAAACCCCCGCCCATCGCATTTCTGCAATGAGCGAGGGTCCCACTCGCGTGGCGGCGCCAGGGTTCGAACCTGGGTAGGCTGAGCCGGCAGATTTACAGTCTGCTCCCTTTGGCCACTCGGGCACACCGCCATGATCGCTGCCATCTTTCCGCCTTGCGGCGGCGCTCCGTGGCAACGACGTAAACGATACCCGATGACCGGGGGTGCTTCGCCACCGGATTGATCAGCACCGCACGTGGGCACGGTGGCTAGGCTTTGCGGAGCGGTCCGGGGATGTCCGGCCGCGCCCTTCGGGGCCGCCACCACCGACTTCAAGGAGCCACAGCACATGGCCGACTCCAGTTTCGACATCGTCTCGAAGGTCGAGCGGCAGGAGGTCGACAACGCCCTCAACCAGTCCGCCAAGGAGCTCTCGCAGCGCTACGACTTCAAGGGCACCGGCGCCACGATCGCCTGGTCCGGCGAGAAGATCCTGATGGAGGCGAACTCCGAGGAGCGCGTCAAGGCCGTCCTGGACGTCTTCGAGACCAAGCTGGTCAAGCGCGGGATCTCCCTCAAGGCGCTCGACGCCGGTGAGCCGCAGCTGTCCGGCAAGGAGTACAAGATCTTCGCCACGATCGAGGAAGGCATCTCCCAGGAGAACGCCAAGAAGGTCGCGAAGATCATCCGTGACGAGGGCCCCAAGGGCGTCAAGGCCCAGGTCCAGGGCGAGGAGCTGCGCGTCAGCTCCAAGAGCCGCGACGACCTCCAGGAAGTCCAGGCCCTCCTCAAGGGCAAGGACCTGGACTTCGCGATCCAGTTCGTGAACTACCGCTGATCACGGGCTTCGTCCCCGGTTCAGCCCGCACGCCGGCCCGGCGGTCCTTCGAGGACCGCCGGGCCGCGGTCGTCGCGGCGAAAGAGGCGGGGCGCGGGGCAGGAGCGAGCGCCGGGGCGGGGCTCTGCGCGCGGTGCCGTGGGACCGGCGCTCGGTGGGTGTGTGCCGGGCGTGAGCGGCGTACGCGCTCGCGGCGCCCTCCGTGTGCACTTGGGCGGCGGGCAGTGCGCCCACCAGGGTGAGGGGTGTCCGTCACCGCCTCGACAGGGGGTTCCCGCATGCCCGGGCCCGGCACGTTACGTGAAGACTTCGGGGCGTCCGTCGTGGTCGCCCTGGTCGCGCTACCGCTCTGCGTCGGAGTGGCCGTCGCCTCCGGGGTGCCGGCCGAACTCGGGATCGTCACCGGGGTGGTGGGCGGGCTGGTCACCGGCTGGTTCCGGGGCAGCTCCCTCCAGGTGAGCGGGCCGGCCGCCGGACTCACCGTGCTCGTCTACGAGGCCGTACGGGCGTACGGGCTGCCCGCGCTCGGCGTACTCGTCCTGGCTGCCGGACTGGTGCAGCTGGCCATGGGCGTGCTGCGGCTCGGGCGGTGGTTCCGGGCGATCTCCGTGGCCGTCGTGCACGGGATGCTGGCCGGTATCGGGCTCGTGCTGATCGCCGGTCAGCTGTACGCCCTGGCCGATGTGGAGGCCCCCGCACGGACCCTGGAGAAACTGGCCGGGGCGCTGGAACTCGGCGGGCGCGCCGACTGGACCGCCGTGGCGCTCGGGGCCGGGACCGTCGCGGTGCTGGTGGCCTGGCGGCGGATGCCCGACCGGCTGCGGCTCGTCCCGGGGGCGCTCGTCGGGGTCGCCGCCGCGACCGCCGCGGCCGTGCTGCTGCGGCTGCCCGTGGAGCGGGTCCGGGTCACGGGCGTCCTGTCAGCGGTGACACCGCCCGACTGGGCGGACTTCGGGGTGCTGGCCTCCGTGGGGGCGGTCGGGACCGTGGTCGCGCTCGCGCTGATCGCCTCCGCCGAGACCCTGTTCAGTGCGGCGGCCGTGGACCGCATGCACGACGGGGACCGGACCGACTACGACCGCGAACTGGTCGCCCAGGGCTTCGGGAACACCCTCTGCGGACTGCTCGGTGCCCTGCCGATGACCGCCGTCATCGTCCGCAGCGCCGCCAACGTCGAGGCCGGCGCCCGCACTCGGGCTTCCCGGATCCTGCACGGCGGCTGGCTGCTGCTGTTCGCCGTGGCCGTCCCCGGGCTGCTGGAGGCCGTCCCGCTCGCCGCGCTGGCCGGGGTGCTGCTGCACGCCGGCTGGAAGCTGCTGCCGGTGCGGGCGGTGGCCGCCCTGTGGCGCTCGCACCGGGGCGAGGCGGTCGTCCTGGTGGCGACGGCCTCGGCGATCGTGGCCACGAACCTCTTCGAGGGGGTGCTCGCCGGGCTGGGGCTCGCCGTCGCCAAGGCGGCCTGGGAGACCTCTCACGTCCACATCGAGCCGGTGTGGGAGGGCGACGAACTGCGCGTGCGGATCCTGGGGAACGCCAGCTTCCTGCGGCTGCCCAAACTGCTCGACGAGCTGGAAGCACTGCCCCGCGGCGGCGTCGTCCACCTCGACCTGAGCGGGCTGCGCCACCTCGACCACGCCTGCCTGACCGCACTGGACGGCTGGGAGCGCGGCCGCACGCCGGTCCCCGGCCGGGAAGGCGTCACCTAGCCCGGCTACTCTCCGCCCGTGAACGCCACCAACCCCACGCACCCCCCGCACAACGAGATGAAGCGCACCCTGGGCGTCTTCGACGCGGTCGCCGTCGGACTCGGCGCGATGATCGGGGCCGGGATCTTCGCCGCGCTGGCCCCGGCGGCGCGCGCGGCCGGCGGGGCGCTCCTCGCGGCGCTCGCGCTCGCGGCCGTGGTGGCGTACTGCAACGCGCACTCCTCGGCGCGGCTGGCCGCCCGGTATCCCTCCTCCGGCGGCACCTACGTGTACGGGCGCGAACGGCTCGGGCCCTTCTGGGGCTATCTGGCGGGCTGGGGCTTCGTCGTCGGCAAGACGGCCTCGTGCGCGGCGATGGCCCTCACGGTCGGGGCTTATGCGTGGCCCGGGCAGCAGCACGCGGTGGCCGTGGCGGCGGTGGTGGCACTGACCGCCGCGAGCTACGGCGGGGTGCAGAAGTCCGCCCGGATCGCACGGGTGATCGTGGCGGTGGTATTGGCCGTGCTGGCCGGGGTCGTGGTGGCGTGCCTGTCCTCCGACGCGGCCGACGCCGGCCGTCTCGGCGGCTCGGACTGGGCGGCGGCCGGGCTGCTCCAGGGCGCCGGGCTGCTGTTCTTCGCCTTCGCGGGCTACGCCCGGATCACCACCCTGGGCGAGGAGGTGCGTGACCCAGAGCGCACGATCCCGCGGGCGGTTCCCCTCGCCCTGGGGATCGCCCTGCTCGTCTACGCCGCGGTCTCGGTGGCGGCGCTGTCGGTGCTCGGCGCCGGCGGTCTGGCGCGGTCGGCGGCCCCGCTGGCCGACGCCGTGCGCGCGGCCGGGTGGCCCGGACTGACTCCCGTCGTCCGGGTGGGCGCGGCCCTGGCGGCGCTGGGCTCGCTGCTGGCGCTCGTACTCGGGGTGTCGCGGACCACGTTGGCGATGGCGCGGGACGGCCATCTGCCGCGCGCGCTGGCCGCCGTACATCCCCGGCATCAGGTGCCGCACCACGCCGAGCTCGCGGTGGGCGCGGTGGTGGCGGTGCTCGCGGCCACCACCGATCTGCGGGGCGCGATCGGTTTCTCCTCCTTCGGCGTGCTCGCCTATTACGCGATCGCGAACGCCTCCGCCTGGACTCTCGATTCAGGTGTCAAGGACCGGGCCGTGGCAGCGGTGGGACTGTCCGGCTGCGTGGTGCTCGCCTGCTCGCTGCCCGCCGCGTCGACGGTCACGGGGGCCTCGGTGCTGGCGCTGGGCGCGCTGGCCTACGGCGTGCGGCGGCGCCTCACACCCGGGCTCTGAAGCCCGCCCAGGGGGTGAGCTCCAGGTCCCACTCCTCCCCCGCCCCCGATTCCTCGCTGAACCAGGCGCTGCCGTCGAGCCAGCCGCGCAGCCAGTCGGCGAGCGCCGGCGATTCCAGGAACCAGGCGAGCTCCGGATCACCCGAGTTAGGTTCGAACAGCAGGACTTGGGCGGATTCCGAGCGGCAGTCCACGCAGGCGCGCAGGGCGCATCCGAAGTCGGCTATGGGCAGGACGCCCTCGGGCCAGCGCCAGGCCGACGCGCGCATCGCGGTGTATTCGGCGACGGCGCGCTCCAGGGGCAGCAGGCCGTACTCGGGGCCGAAGCCGCCGTCCGCCACGCGGGTGTGGAGGGCCGCGAGGAGCGGTGGCAGGGCGAAGCCCAGGGCGGCTTCGGCCCGGTGCAGCTCCGCGGGGGCCAGGGGCGCCGGGAGGGGCGCGGTCAGGGTGCCGGTGGCCGCGAACCGCCCCTGCCCGGAGCTGCGCGCGCGGCCGGCGACTTGCTTCAGCAACTGCTCGATGTCATCCATGCACACAGAGTGACACCCCCCACTGACAATTGCCCTGACCTGCGATTTCACCCGCCGTACCGGGCTGAGGGGCAGCCTTAGTCCGCTTGGCGCTCCGCGTTCGCGGCGTCGGCGTGCGAGTCGTACCCGACGAAGAAAGTGGGCCGGCGCTGGACCGCCGTGTAAATGCGGCCGATGTACTCGCCGAGCAGGCCGACGCAGATCAGCTGCACTCCGCCGAGGAACAGCATCACGATGAACAGCGAGGTCCAGCCGGGGACGGTCTCGCCCTTCAGGTAGATCGCCAGGGTGGCGCCCACCATCAGCAGGCAGCCGAAGAAGCTGGCCACGCCCAGCCAGGTCGCCAGGCGCAGCGGTGCGGCGGAGAAGTTGATGACGCTGTCGACGCCGAGCCGGAGCATCTTGCTCAGCGGGTACTTGGTCTCGCCCGCCACGCGCTCCTCGCGCTGGTAGGTGACCTGGCCGCTGGGGAAGCCGAGCCACGGCACGAGCAGTCGGTACACCTGGTGCTGGTCGGGCATCGCCTTAACCGCGTCGACCGCCGCGCGGCTGAGCAGCCGGAAGTCGCCCGCCTGCGCGGGCACCTGCTTGCCGACCAGGCGGCGCACCAGCCAGTAGTACGCGCCGGCCGTGTGGCGCTTGAACCCGGTGTCGGTGCTCCGGTCGGCCCGGACCCCGTAGACGATGTCGAGGCCGTCCGCGCGGGCCAGGTCGAGCATCTCCGGGATCTTCTCCGGCGGGTCCTGGAGGTCCGCGTCGATGCTGGCCACGTACGCGCCCGAGGCGCTGTGCAGGCCCGCGGTGAGGGCGGCCTGGTGGCCGGAGTTCCCGCGCAGCCGGACGATGCGCAGCTCGGGCCATTTGGCCTGGAACTCGGTGAGCAGCTCCGCGGTGCGGTCCTTGCTGCCGTCGTCGACGGCGACGACCTCGTAGCGGATGGCCATGGAGTCGAGTGCCGGACGCAGCCTGCCGACCAGGGCCGGCAGCGCGTCCTCCTCGTTGTACATCGGCACGACCACCGAGAGGGTCATGGAGGGCTCGGAGAACTCGAAAGGCTCAGAGGGCTCAGAGGGCTCAGTCGACATCGGTTCTTCCCTGCCCGTTGTGCGTGCCGCTCGTCCGCGCCACTCGTCCGCAACCCGGAACCTTAATACGAGCGGATGAACCTGCTCCGGGCCCGACCCGGATCAGCGCGATGCGAACGGGGCGTCTGTGGGGACGATCTCGCGGCCCAGCGGGAGCAGGGAGAGCGGGACCATCTTGAAGTTGGCGATGCCGAACGGGATGCCGATGATCGTGAGGCACAGCGCGATGCCGGTGACGATGTGGCCGAGGGCCAGCCACCAGCCGGCCAGGACCAGCCACAGCACGTTCCCAACGCAGGACGCGGCGCCCGCGTCGCGCCGCTCCACGGCGGTGTACCCGAAGGGCCACAGGGCGTACACCGCGATGCGGAACGAGGCTATGCCGAAGGGGATTCCGATGATGGTGATGCAGAGGATGACACCCGCCAGGCAGTAGCCCAGGAACAACCAGACTCCGCTGAGGACGAGCCAAATGAGGTTCAGGATGGTCTTCACTGACTGCGGCCTGCCATCTGTTCGAGCCGGGCGATGCGCTCGGCCATCGGAGGGTGCGTGGAAAACATCTTGGACAATCCTTCGCCGGGGCGGAAGGGATTGGCGATCATCATGTGACTCGCGGTCTCCAGTCGCGGCTCGGGCGGCAACGGGAGCTGCTTGGTGCCGGCGTCCAGCTTGCGCAGGGCGCTGGCGAGGGCGAGCGGGTCCCCGGTGAGCTGGGCCCCGGAGGCGTCCGCCTCGTACTCGCGCGAGCGGCTGATGGCGAGCTGGATCACGGAGGCCGCCAGCGGGCCCAGGATCATGATCAGCAGCATGCCGAAGAGGCCCGGACCCTCGTCGTCGTTGGAGCGGCCGATGGGGATCAGCCAGGCGAAGTTGACCAGGAACATGATCACGGAGGCGAGTGCGCCCGCGACGGACGAGATGAGGATGTCGCGGTTGTAGACGTGGCTGAGTTCGTGGCCGATGACCCCGCGCAGCTCGCGCTCGTCGAGTATGCGCAGGATGCCCTCGGTGCAGCAGACCGCGGCGTTGCGCGGGTTGCGGCCCGTGGCGAAGGCGTTGGGGGCCTCGGTCGGGGAGATGTAGAGGCGGGGCATGGGCTGACGCGCGGACGTGGAGAGCTCTCGCACCATGCGGTAGAGCTCGGGTGCCTCGAACTCGCTGACGGGGCGGGCCCGCATCGCGCGTAGAGCCAGCTTGTCGCTGTTCCAGTACGCGTAGGCGTTGGTCCCGAGGGCCACGAGGACGGCGACGATCAGGCCGCCCCGGCCGAAGAAGCTTCCGATGAGGATGATGAGGGCCGACAGACCACCGAGGAGTACGGCGGTCTTCAGCCCGTTGTGCCGGCGGTGCACGGTGCGCCCTCCAAGTGGTGCGGCAGGGGGACCCGTCCAGGATCTGGGGATCGGAGGGCCTACGGTCCAGTGGACCCTTCCTTCCTGGTCAACGCGAGGTGAGGGCGGCAGGTTCCCCGGGTACGCCCGTCCCCGCCGCCCCGGTGGGCCGGGGGGCGGGACTGTGGCGGGCGCGGTGCGCGTTAGGCCGTACGGGTTACGGGCGCGCGGGCGGGCACGGCTCCGACCGGGCCCGGCGCGGCTCCGGCGGGGCTCCGGCGGTGCTCCGGCACGACTCCGGCCGGGCTCGGGCATCCCTCCAGGAGGACTCCGCCGGCGGCTCTACAGCGGGAAGAGGCTGCCCGTGGCGAAGCGCAGGACGAGCTGCGGGGCACCCGAGAGGACCAGGGCCGTGGCCGCGGTGAGCACGATGGCCGCCGTGACCGGCCAGGGGGTGCCCGTACGGGGCTGCGCGCCCCCGTGTGCGCCCTCCTGGGCGCCGTCCTGCGCCGTGTCCCCCTCGGGAGTGCGGAAGAGCAGGGCGGTCCAGCGCAGGTAGTAGTACAGCGCGACGACGACGTTGACGGCCATGACCACGGCGAGCCAGCCCAGCCCGGCGTCGACCGCCGAACGGAAGACGGTGACCTTGGCGAAGAGCCCGATGATGCCCGGCGGCAGACCGGCCAGGCAGAGCAGGAAGAAGGCCATCGCGAGGGCGGCGAGCGGGCTCTCGGCGTACAGGCCCCGGTAGTCGGAGAGCCGGTGCAGCGGCTTCGTACGGGCCACCAGGGCGGCCACGGCGAAGGCGCCGAGGTTCACGGCGGCGTACATGAGGGCGTAGGCGACCGTGGAGCCGATCTGGTCGCGGCCGGCGTAGGCGGCGGCCGCGACCGGGACCAGCAGGTAGCCGGCCTGGCCCACGGAGGACCAGGCGAGCAGCCGTACGGCGCCGCCCGGCCGGTCCGCGGACTGGCGCAGGGCGGCCGCGTTGCCGAGGGTCATGGTGAGCGCGGCGAGCACGGCGAGGGCCGGGCCCCAGACGTCGGAGTACGCCGGGAAGGCGATCACGGTGACGAGGATGAGGCCGGTGAAGCCGACGGCCTTGCCGATGACCGACAGGTATCCGGCGACGGGCAGCGGGGCGCCGACGTAGGTGTCCGGGACCCAGAAGTGGAAGGGGACGGCGGCCGTCTTGAAGGCGAAGCCGACCAGGGTGAGCGCGACGCCGGCCATGGCGAGGGTGTCGAGCTGCCCGGGGACGTCCTCGAGCCGGTCGGCGACCTGGGTGAGGTGCAGGGAGCCGGTGGCTGCGTAGACGAAGCTGACGCCCATCAGGGACACGGCGGTGGCAGTGACGGAGGACAGGAAGAACTTGAGGGCGGCCTCGGAGGAGAGCCGGTCACCGCGGCGCATGCCGACGAGGGCGAATGCGGGCAGCGAGGCGACTTCGAGGGCCACGATCAGGGTGGCGAGGTCGCGGGAGGCGGGCAGCAGGGCCGCCCCGGCAGCGGAGGAGAGCAGCAGGAACCAGTACTCGCCGGCCGGCATGCGCGCCTCGCGGACGGCGGTGACCGACAGCAGTGCGGTGACCAGGGCGCCGCCCAGGACGAGGAACTGCACGACGAGCGCGAAGTGGTCGGCGGCGTAGCTGCACGCGGCGGGGTCCGCCGTGCCGGGGCCGGTGAGGCAGAAGGTGCTGCGGTCGCCGGCGCGCAGCGGCAGCAGGGTGGCGGTCGCGGCGGCCAGTCCGGCCACGGAGATCCAGCCGAGCAGCGGCTTGCGGCGCTCCGGTACGAAGAGGTCGGCGACCAGCACGAGGAGGCCGACGGCCGCGGTGATGACGACCGGCGCGATGGCGAGCCAGTCGACGGACTGGACCAGGCTCGGGGTGTCCGCGTCGGCGCCGGCCGCGGCGATGACGAGGGGCTGGACGAGCGGCTGGACGAGGGGCTGAAGGACCGTCATGAGTTCCCTCCGGCGAGGAGCTTCTGGACGGCCGGGTCGGTGAGGCCGAGGAGGACCGCGGGCCACAGGCCGGCGAGGAGGGTGAGGGCGACGAGCGGTGACCAGGCGGCGTACTCGTAGCGCTGGATGTCCGCGAGGACCACCGGGGCGGCGGCGCTTTCGCGCGCGGCCTTCGGGTCGCCCATGCACACCCGCCGTACGACGATCAGAAGATAGGCGGCGGTGAGCAGGGTGCCGAACGCGCCGACGGCCGTGTACGTGAGGAACGCGGGCCGCGACAGGCCCTCGGCGGGGTCGAACGCACCGAAGAGCGCCAGCATCTCGCCCCAGAAACCGGCCAGGCCGGGGAGGCCGAGCGAGGCGATGGCGGCGAAGGCGAGGAGGGCTCCGAAGCGGGGTGCGCGGCCGTAGAGGGCCGCTCCGGTGGCTCCGGCGAGGGTGTCGAGATCGGCCGTGTTGTAACGGTCTTTGAGCGAACCGACAAGAAAGAAGAGAAGGCCGGTGATCAGACCGTGCGCGACGTTGGCGAACAGCGCGCCGTTCACGCCGGTGGGGGTCATGGACGCGATGCCGAGGAGGACGAAGCCCATGTGGCCGACGGAGGAGTACGCGATGAGGCGCTTGAGGTCGCCCTTGTTTCCCTTGCGGGCGAGGGCGAGGCAGGCCAGGGACCCGTAGACGATGCCGACGGCGGCGAAGGCACCCAGGTACGGGGCGAAGGTGGCCATGCCGTCGGGGGTGGCGGGCAGCAGGATCCGGACGAACCCGTAGGTGCCCATCTTCAGCAGGAGGCCCGCGAGGAGGACGGAACCGACGGTGGGGGCGGCCGTGTGGGCGTCCGGCAGCCAGCTGTGCAGCGGCCACATCGGGGTCTTCACGGCGAGGCCGATCCCGATGGCGAGAACGGCCAGGACCTGGGTGGTGTGGGACAGTTCGCGGCCGTTGTCGGAGGCGAGTGCCACCATGTCGAAGGTGCCGCTGTTCAGGCCGATCAGCAGCAGGCCGAGCAGCATCACCACGGAGCCGAGGAGGGTGTAGAGGATGAACTTCCAGGCGGCTGCCTGCCGCTGAGCACCGCCCCAGCGGGCGATGAGGAAGTACATCGGGATGAGGACCATCTCGAAGGCGAGGAAGAACAGCAGCAGGTCGAGGACGGCGAAGGTGGCGAGGGTGCCGGACTCCAGGACCAGGAGCAGGGCGACGAAGGCCTTCGCGGAGGGGCCCGCGGGGAGCTTGAAGTAGCTGTAGAGCGCGCAGAGGAAGAACAGCAGCGCGGTCATCAGGAGGAGGGGGAGCGAGATGCCGTCGATGCCGAGGTGGATCCGGACGTTCAGGGCCTGGATCCAGCTGATGTCCGTCGTCGCCTGGAAGCGGGACGGGGCGTCGTGGTCGAAGCCCACGGCGAGGACGATCGCCGCGGCGAGGATGGCACCGGTCACGGTCACGCCGTGGCGCAGTACGGCCTGTTCGGGGCTCTTGCCCTTCAGTCCGGGCGGGGCCGGCAGGAGGGCGGCGACGGCGCCGACGAGCGGGCCGGCCACGACGAACGCCAGAAGGAACTGCATCACGGACGGGCTGATATCAATCACGGCTGACTCACGGCTCACGATCCGGCGTTGACGTTGGCGAGGACGGCGGTGGCGATCGCCAGGACCACGGCGCCGGCGAGCAGGGCGCTCAGGTAGCTCTGCACGTTGCCGGTCTGGGCGCGGCGGACGAGGCCGCCGAGCAGCCGGGGGCCGAGGCCCGCGCCACGGACGTACGAATCCACGACCTCGCGGTCGAGGAAGCGTACGAGGGCTGCGGCGGCTCGGACGGGGCGGACGAACAGGCGGTCGTAGACGGCGTCGAGGTGGAAGCCGACGGCGGCGTGCCGGTGCAGCGGGCCGAGCAGCGCGCGGCCGGGGTCGGCGGCGGGGGCCGTGGAAACGACCGGGTGATCGTGGGTGACCTCGGCGACTTCCGGGCTCTCGGCGGCGGATTCGGCGGCGGCGACGGCCGCGGACACCGCGGTGGTGGCGGGCGCTCCGGCGGTGCGGGTGCCGACTCCGGCGGCGGCAGCCGGGGCGGCCCCGGGCCGGGCGGCCTGGGCCTGGGCGCGCTGCCACAGGGCGTAGGTGAGCACGGCGCCGACTGCGGCGGCGCCCGTGCCGAGGACCGAGGTGGTCAGCGACGGGGTGAGCTCGCGGCCGTCGAAGAAGTCGGAGAGGGGTCCGGCCAGCAGGCCGAAGCCCACGGACGGGACGGCCAGCAGCCACAGCACGCCGGTCATGGCGACGGGCTCCTTGCCGTGGTCGGGGGCGGCGGTTCCCCGGCCTCGGAAGGCCATCAGCCACAGCCGGGTGGCGTAGGCGGCGGTGAGCAGGGCGGTCAGCACACCCGCGACGAGGACCACCCAGCCGGCCGCGCTCGGGGCCAACTCCGAGTGGCCGCCGGCGGTGTGCTCGGCGGCGACGAGGACGGCTTCCTTGGAGAAGAAGCCGGCGAAGGGCGGGAAGGCGGCGAGCGCGAGCAGCGCGATCGTCATCGTCCAGAAGGCGTCGGGGATGCGCTTGGCCAGGCCGTCCATGCGGGACATGGCGGCCAGGGAGTTCGTCCCCGCGGCGTGGATGATCACGCCGGCGCCGAGGAACAGGAGCGCCTTGAAGGCGCCGTGCGACAGGAGGTGGAAGACGGCGGCCGCGCGGTCGCCGACGGCCAGGGCCCCGGTCATGTAGCCGAGCTGGCCGATCGTGGAGTAGGCGAGCACCCGCTTGATGTCGTCCTGGGCCAGGGCGGCGAGGGCGGAGCCGACCATCGTGACGGCCGCCATGACGGCCAGGACCACCAGCGCGGCCCGGGAAGCCGCGAAGACGGGGAGGAGGCGGGCGACGAAGTAGACGCCGGCGGCGACCATCGTCGCGGCGTGGATCAGTGCGGAGACCGGGGTGGGGCCCGCCATGGCGTCCGGGAGCCAGGTGTGCAGCGGGAACTGCGCGGACTTGCCCGCGACTCCGGCGAGCAGGAGGAGCGCGATCAGCGTCGGGTGGTCGAGTCCGCCCGCGGCGACGGTGCCCAGGATCTTGGTGATCCGGAAGGACCCGGCGTCGGTGGCGAGCGCGAACAGACCGATGAGGAAGGGGACGTCGCCCAGCTTGGTGACGAGGAAGGCCTTCAGGGAGGCGGATCGGGCCGCCTCGGTCTCCCAGTAGTGGCCGACCAGGAAGTACGAGCAGATGCCCATGACCTCCCAGCCGACCAACAGCACCATCAGGTCGCCGGAGTAGACGACGAGCAGCATGGCGGAGGTGAACAGTGAGACCAGAGCGGCGTAGGACGGGTAGCGCGGGTCCTCGCGCAGGTACGCCGTCGAGTAGATCTGCACACAGGTGGCGACGAGGCCGACGAGGACGGCCACCATGACGGCGAAACCGTCCAGGTGGAGCGAGAGCTCGATGGGTACCGAGCCGGTCGGGGTCAGCTCGGTCGCCGTGTCGATCGCCTTGCCGCCGCCCTGGCGGAAGGCGACCAGGACCGCGAGGACGGCGGCGGCCAGCGTCGGCAGGACGGCGAGCGGCTTGACGAAGCCGGGGGCGGTGCGGCCGAACAGCAGTCCCGTCAGCGCGCCCAGGAAGGGCAGGAGGGGGACCAGTACGGCGAGGGTCGGGGTGCTCACGCGGCGGCTCCGGTCGCAGGGTTCGCGCTGTGCGCACTGTCGGAGGCAAAGCCGTCCGGCTCGTGGCCCTCGGCGGTGTCGCGCAGGCGGTCGACGTCCGCGGTGCCCCGGTTGCGGTAGACCATCAGCACGATCGCGAGGCCGATGCCGATCTCGGCGGCGGCGATGGCGATGGTGAAGAGGGTCAGGGCCTGGCCGGCGTGCAGGCTGTCGCGCAGCCAGACGTCGAAGGCCACCAGGTTGAGGTTGACGGCGTTGAGCATCAGCTCGACGGACATCAGGACCAGGATGGCGTTGCGGCGGGCGAGCACTCCGTACAGGCCCGTGCAGAAGAGGAGCGCCGCCAGCACGGCGGGGTAGGCGAGGTGCATCAGCGCTGCCCCTTCTTGTCGGTGGCGGGCGGCGCGGTGTCGGGGGTGTCCTTGCGGGACAGCACGATGGCGCCGATCAGGGCCGCGAGGAGGAGGACGGAGAGCGCCTCGAAGGGCAGCACCCAGTGGCGGAAGAGGATTTCCCCGGAGACCTTGGTGGAGCCCTGGGCGGGGCCGTCGAGGTCGATCCAGGTCGTGCGGAAGGCGTCGACGACCACCCAGACGAGCGCGGCGGCCGCGACGAGGGCGACGCCGAGCGCGACCGGGCGGTTGCCGGAGTCGGCGTCCGGTGAGCGGCCGATCGGGGCCTTGGTGAGCATCAGACCGAAGAGGAGGAGGACGACCACGGAACCGAGGTAGATCAGGACCTGGACCCAGGCGATGAACTCGGCGGTCAGCAGCAGGTACTCGACGGCGATCCCGCCGAGGGCGACGACCAGCCACAGGGCGGCGTGCACGAGCTGCTTGGTGGTGACCGTGACGGCGGCCGCGCCGAGGGTGGCGAGGCCGACGAGGACGAAGGCGATCTCGACGCCGGTCGGGGAGAGGAAGCCGTTGCCTTGGGCGGCTGCGGTGATCACGCGTCTCCTTCCGGGGCCGGGGGCGAGTCCGGGGCGGTGGTGTCGGGGTTCGCCTCTGCGGCTGCTGCGGCGGCGGCTGCCGCGGCTGCGGCCTCCGCCTTCTCCACGGCCTTGCGGGCGGCCGCGATCTCCTTGGGCTCCTCGGCGGCCGGGTCCAGGGCGGGCGGGGCCGGGACGGTCCACATCCACTCGCGCAGCTTGTCGCGCTCGTGGGTCAGTTCGTGGATGTCGGTCTCGGCGTACTCGAACTCCGGCGACCAGAACAGTGCGTCGAAGGGGCACACCTCGATGCAGATGCCGCAGTACATGCAGAGGGAGAAGTCGATGGCGAAGCGGTCGAGGACGTTGCGGCTGCGCTCACGGCCACCGGGTACGGCGGCCGGCACCGTCTCCTTGTGGGAGTCGATGTAGATGCACCAGTCGGGGCACTCGCGCGCGCACAGCATGCAGACCGTGCAGTTCTCCTCGAACAGGCCGATGACCCCGCGCGAGCGCGGCGAGAGTTCGGGCTGTACCTCGGGGTACTGAGCGGTGTGCGAGCGCTTCGTCATCGTGCGCAGCGTGACGGCCAGGCCCTTGGCGAGGCCGGAGCCGGGGATGGGAGGCATTTACTGGATCGCCACCTTCACGATGCCGGTGAGCGCGATCTGGGCGAGCGCGAGCGGGATGAGTACGGTCCAGGCGAGCTTCTGCAGCTGGTCCTCGCGCAGTCGGGGGTAGCTCACGCGGAGCCAGATCACCACGAAGGAGAGCGCGGCGATCTTGAGCAGGGTCCAGACCCAGCCGAAGCCGTCGCCGCCGAAGGGGCCGTGCCAGCCGCCCAGGAAGAGGACGGTGGTCAGGGCGCACAGGACGACGATGCCGGCGTACTCGGCGAGCAGGAACAGGGCGAAGCGCAGGCCGGTGTACTCGGTGTACGCGCCGAAGATGATCTCGGAGTCGGCGACGGGCATGTCGAAGGGGGGCCGCTGGAGTTCGGCGAGGCCGGCGGTGAAGAAGACGAGCCCGCCGACGATCTGCCAGGGCAGCCACCACCACTCGAAGGCGCCGACGATGCCGGGGAGCGACACCGTGCCGGCGGCCATGGCGACCGAGGCCGCCGCGAGCAGCATGGGGAGCTCGTAGGCGAGCAGCTGGGCGGCGGTGCGGAGGCCTCCGAGGAGGGAGAACTTGTTCGCGGAGGCCCAGCCGGCCATGAGCGAGCCGAGCACGCCGATGCCCATGACGGCGAGCGCGAAGAAGAGCCCGGCGTCGATGACCTGGCCGACGGCGCCCTCGCCGGGGCCGATGGGGATGGCGAGGAGGACGAGGAGGTACGGGAGGAGTGCGACGGCGGGGGCGAGCTGGAAGACGCGGCGGTCGGCGTTGGCCGGGACGATGTCTTCCTTCTGCGCGAACTTGACTCCGTCGGCGACGAGCTGGGCCCAGCCGTGGAAGCCGCCTGCGTACATGGGGCCGAGGCGGCCCTGCATGTGGGCCATCACCTTGTGCTCGGTCTGCCCGACGACGAGCGGGAGCACGAGGAAGACGGCGAAGACGACGATCAGCCGCAGGGCGACGTCGAGGACGTCGTTCACGCGGCGCCTCCGGTGGGGTCGTTGGGGTCGTTGGGGGTGGCGTCCGTCTCCGAGGGGTCCGTCTCGGGGCCGGACTTGGACCCGGGCTCCTGCTCGGGCCCGGACCCGGACTCGGGCTCGGACTCGGGCTCGGACCCGTACTCGGGCTCGGACTCGGGCTCGGACTCGGGCTCCTGCTCCGACCCGGGCTCGGCGGAACCCGCCGGGCCGTCGGCCGAAGCGGCCTGGTCCGCCGGTACGGCCGGAGCGGCCGTCGCCGGAGTCGCCGCAGGTGCCGGGGGCACCGGAGCGGTCGGTTCGGCCGTGGCCGGAGCCGCCGCAGGGGCCGGGGGCGCCGGGTCGGTCGGAGCGGCCGTCGCCGGAGTCGCCGCAGGTGCCGGGGGCACCGGAGCGGTCGGTTCGGCCCTGGCCGGAGCCGCCGCAGGGGCCGGGGGCGCCGGGTCGGTCGGGGTCGCGGGAGCGGCCGAAGCCGATTGGTCGGCTGAGGTGGCCGGAGCGGCCGGTTCCGTCGCCGAGGTGTCGAAGGCGGGCTTCGGGTTGTGCCAGGGGGCGTCCGGGCTGCCGCGGAGCGGGCGTGCGGGGGCCTGGGGTTCCGCCGCGGGCGTGCCCTCGGCTTCGGCCGGGGTTGCGGCCGACTGGCTCGCGGAGCCGTCCGCGACCGAGCGCGTACGGCGCGGCGTGCGCGCAGGGGCTGCGCCCGTTTCCGGGTCCGGCTGCGGGGCGCCCGCCGGGTCGGCCGGGTACTCCGCCTGGCTCGCGGAGCCTTCCGCGGCCGAGCGGGAGCGGCGGGCCGGGCGCGCCGAGGCCGCGGAGGCTTCCGCCAAAGGCGGGGCATCCGGCGAAGCCGCAGGGGCTCCTGGGGCCACGTCGGCCGGAGCTGCCGGGGCCCCCGCCGAGGGCGGGGTCGCTCCGGAAGCCGGGGCCGCCGGGACACCCGTCGAAGGCGGGGTTGATCCAGACGCCGGGGCACCCGGGGTGCCCGCCGAAGGCAGGGTCGCTCCAGACGCCGGGGCCCCCGGGGTGCCCGTCGAAGGCAGGGTCGCTCCAGACGCCGGAGCCGCCGAGGCGCCCGCCGAAGGCAGGGGCGCTCCGGAGGCCGGGGCCGCCGGGGTGCCCGCCGAAGGCGGGGTCGTTCCGGAGGGCGGGGCTGCGGTTTGGCTTGCCGAGCCGTCCGTGACCGAGCGGGAGCGGCGGGCCGGGCGGGCCGGGGTCTCCTCGGACGGGGGCTTCAGGGCTTCGGGCGGGGTGCCTTCGCGGGCCGGGCGGTCGCCGGCGGCGCCCGCCGCGGTGCGCGGGGTGCGGGCCGGGCGGTCGCCCGGGGTGCCGGCCGCCGCGCGGGGGGTGCGGGCGGGGCGGGTGGGGGCCGGCGGGAGCTGGCCCTTCATGGGCCCCCAGTCGTTGGGGTCCGGGACGCCCGGCGGGAGCATCTGGCGGCGCTTCGGGGCGTCCGGGTCGTGCGCCTCGCCCGGCTCCTTCGCGCCCGGCCAGGCCTTGGCCACGCGCGCCGCGAGGACGAAGTCCTTGCGCAGCGGGTGGCCCTCGAAGTTCTCGGGGAGGAGGAGCGGGACGAGGTTCGGGTGGTCCGTGAACGCGACCCCGAACATCTCCCAGGTCTCGCGCTCGTGCCATTCCGCGCCGGCGTAGATCGAGACCGCCGAGGGCAGGGAGGGCGCCGAGTGCGGGACGGTGGTGCGCAGCAGGAGGCGGCGTACCCGGTGGTTCTCCAGGGAGACGACGTGCGCGCAGATGCGGAAGCCGGTGCCCGGCTCGTCGACCGCGCTCAGCCAGTCGAAGTAGGTGCAGCCCAGCTTGTCGCGGGCGATCTCCAGCGCGGGGATCCAGCTCGCGGTGGGGACGTCGACCGTGAGGACGGAGTACGCGAAGGAGCCGACCGCTTCCTCGCCGAAGACCGTTCCCGCCGCGTCGGGGAGGGAGTCGTAGAGGTTCACGCGTCCGTCCCGGGAGCAGGGGTGGAGGTGGGGGCGGGGGGCGGGGTGATCAGGCCGCTCGTGAGCTGTGCCGGGGACGGCGCGGGCGTGTTCGCGTAGCGCTCCGCCAGCGATTCGCGGGCGATCTTCTCCTGGAGCTTGAGGATGCCCTGGAGGAGGGCCTCGGGGCGGGGCGGGCAGCCGGGGACGTAGACGTCGACCGGGATGATCTGGTCGACGCCCTTGGTCACCGAGTACGAGTCCCAGTACGGGCCGCCGCAGTTGGAGCAGGCGCCGAAGGAGATGACGTACTTGGGCTCGGGCATCTGCTCGTAGAGCCGCTTGACGGCCGGGGCCATCTTGTCCGTCACCGTGCCGGAGACGATCATGAGGTCCGCCTGGCGCGGGCCGGGTGCGAAGGGGATGACGCCGAGCCGGATGAAGTCGTGGCGGGCCATCGAGGCCGCGATGAACTCGATCGCGCAGCAGGCGAGGCCGAAGTTGAAGACCCACAGGCTGTAGCGGCGGCCCCAGTTGAGGACCACCTTCATGGGCTCGGGCGCGAGGCGGGACAGGACGCCCAGCCGCTTCGGCTCCGGGAGCAGCTGCGGCTCCGACTCCGTGGCCGGGGTACCGGCCGGGGTCACAGCCATTCGAGGACGCCCTTCTTGTACGCGTAGAGCAGGCCGACGGCCAGGAAGCCGAGGAAGATGAACATCTCCACCAGCGTCGTGGCGCCGTAACCGGCGGCGGCGAACACCGTCGCCCAGGGGAAGAGGAAGATCGAGTCGACGGCGAAGATGACGTAGAGGAAGGCGTAGACGTAGTAGCGGACCTGGGTGTGCGCCCAGCCCTCGCCGACCGGGTCCACGCCGCACTCGTAGGTCAGCAGCTTCTCGCGGGTCGGGACGGCCGGGCTCAGCAGGCGGTTGGCGCCGAAGGCCACCGCCACGAAGAGCACACCGAGCGCGGCCAGGAGGCCGACGACCGAATACGTCCGGAAGTAGTCCGCCGCGAGCACGGATACGGTCGATACCGTTGGTTCGGGCACGTCCGTTCCTCGTTCCTCGGCCACTGTCGACGATCAGGTTGATCTGGTACGGACGGGAGTCTAGGGCCTGGGCTCCACGGGGTGGGGTTATCCCCCGTTTACCTCGGCCCGGCTACCCCATGGCACGAGGGGCCGCGGGCTTGGCAGGGTAGGCGCATGACCGCGAGCAAGCACCCCCCCGACGACGGCGTTCCTCCGCCCGTACGCGCACCCTTCGGTGCCGTGACGTGGAAGGAAATCGCCTACCTGCTGAGCAATTTGCCCGCCGCCCTCATCGGGTTCGTCTACACGGTGGTGATGGTGGCGACCGCGGGCGGTCTGTCGGTGACCGCGATCGGTCTGCCGCTGTTCGCAGGCGGTCTGTTCCTGTCTCGCCAGTTGGGACGGCTGGAACGGGCGCGGGCCCGCGACCTCTTGGGCGTACGGGTCGACGAGCCGACGCCGATGCCCGGGCCGGGCCGGTCCGGCGGGTTCTTCCCCTGGCTCTGGGCGAGCCTCAAGGACCCGGTGGCGTGGCGGACCGTGCTGTTCGAGCTGATCCGGCTGCCGTGGGCGATCGCCACCTTCACGGTGGCGCTGACCGGGCTGTTCGTGCTGTGGCCGGTGTTGCCGTGGGTGGTCCGGGGGCTCGCGAACGTGGACCGGGCGATGGTACGGGGCCTGCTGTCGCCCTCCGACGAGCTGGAGCGGCGCATCGCCGAGCTGGAGTCCGACCGGGGTGTCGTGGTCGACACGGCGGCGGCGGACCTGCGGCGCATCGAACGGGACCTGCACGACGGGGCGCAGGCGCGGCTGGTGGCGCTGGCGATGGGGCTGGGCCTGGCGAAGGAGAAGCTGCTGGAGGACCCCGAGGGGGCGGCGGCGATGGTCGACGAGGCGCACGGGGAAGTGAAGATCGCCCTGCAGGAGCTGCGGGACCTCGCGCGCGGGATCCACCCGGCGGTGCTGACCGACCGGGGGCTGGACGCGGCGCTGTCCTCGGTGGCCTCGCGGTGCCTGGTTCCCGTGAAGGTGTCGGTGGATCTGCCGGCGCGGCCGGCGGAGGCGATCGAGGGGATCGCGTACTTCGTGGTCTCGGAGCTGCTGCAGAACGTGAGCAAGCACGCGGGGCCGGGGGCGCGGTGCGCGGAGGTCGAGGTGTGGCGCACGGGTGGCTCCGCCGACGGGCGGCTGCTGATCAGGGTGTCGGACGACGGGCGGGGCGGCGCGGACTCGGCCGCCGGGTCCGGGCTGGCGGGGCTGGGTGAGCGGCTCGACGCGGTCGACGGCGTGCTGGTGGTCGAGTCCCCCGAGGGGGCGGGGACCGTGGTCACGGCGGAGCTGCCGTGGCGGGAGCGGGTGGCCCGGTAGGGCCCGGGCGGGGCCCCGTTCCGCCTCAAGCGCCGGCGGGGCTGGGATTTCGGCCGGCGACGGCCCGCACGTGCCGCTGCGCGGGGCCGTGTAGGCCGGCGCCGGCTCGCACGTGCCGCTGCGCGGGCCGAGTCCCCTACCCGCCCTTCGCCCGTTCCCCGGGCTCTGCCCGGACCCCCGCGCCTCAAACGCCGGCGGGGCTGGATTTTGGCCGGCCTCCGGCGGGGCTGGATTTGGTGGGGGTCGGATCGCTCTCAGGGCGGTTCGGCCCCCTTGTTGCGTTCGGGCGGAGTTCCCTGGGGTGGGGTTAACCCCCCGGGGGAGAGGCCGACCTGCCGGATGGTTGGGGTGGGGGGCTGGGCGGGAGGGTTGGGGGACACAGTGGAGGAAGGGCGGTCGGGGTTATGGGTAGCGGCGTACACGGGGGTAGTGGGTTCGGCAGGGTGGTTCGGGCTCCCTTCGCGGGGCGGACCTGGCGGGAGTTCGGGTACCTGATGCTCGGGCTGCCGCTCAGCACCCTGTACTTCTCGCTCGCCATCACCGGCGTCAGCCTCGGCGCCGGGCTGCTCGTCACCTTCCTCGGAGTCCCGGTGCTGGCCGGGGTGCTGGCCATGTGCCGCGGGTTCGGGCGCGTGGAGCGGGCCCGGGTGCGCGGAATGCTCGGCCACGCCATCGCCGAGCCCGCTCCGATCCGGGCGGCGAAGGGCGGGGCGATCGCCCGGATGGGGGCACTGCTCAAGAGCGGGAGCGCCTGGCGGCACGTGCTGTACTCGGTGATCCACTTCCCGTGGGCGGTGTTCGCCTTCTGCGTGGCCCTGACCTTCTGGGCCTACGGGTGGGCCATGCTGCTCTACCCGCTCTGGTTCTGGGTCTTCCCGGCGTTCACCGATCAGCCGGGGCTGCAGCTCTTCCAGAATGGTGACTCCTACACCTTCTATCTGGACTCCCCGCTCGCCATCGCGGCGACCTGCGCGACCGGGCTCGCCCTCACGCTCGCCACCCCCTGGGTGGTGCGCGCCCTGACCACCGTCGACCGGGTCCTCGTGTCCGGGCTGCTCGGACCGTCGCGGCTCGCGAACCGGGTGAGCGAACTGGAGTCCGACCGGGGCGTCATGGTCGACACCGCGGCGGCGGACCTGCGGCGCATCGAGCGCGATCTGCACGACGGTGCGCAGGCCCGCCTGGTGGCGCTGGCCATGGATCTGGGGCTGGCGAAGGAGAAGCTGACGCAGGACCCGCGGGCCGCCGCGCAGATGGTGGACGAGGCGCACGGGGAAGTGAAGATCGCCCTGCAGGAGCTGCGGGACCTGGCCCGGGGCATCCACCCGGCGGTGCTGACCGACCGCGGGCTGGACGCGGCGCTGTCCTCGGTGGCCTCCCGGTGCGCGGTGCCCGTACGGGTGGCGGTGGATCTGCCCTCGCGGCCGGCGGCGGCGATCGAGGGGATCGCGTACTTCACGGTGTCGGAGCTGCTGCAGAACGTGAGCAAGCACGCGAGGGCCCGTACCGCCGGGGTCGACGTGTGGAAGTCCGGCGACCGGCTGCTGATCCAGGTCGAGGACGACGGCGTGGGCGGAGTGGGCGGAGCAGCCGGCGCCGTGGCCGGTTCCGGACCCGCCGGTTCGGGGCTGGCCGGGCTGGCCGAGCGGCTCGACGCCGTGGACGGGGTGCTGGTCGTGGACTCCCCCGCCGGTGGCGGGACCACCGTCACCGCGGAGCTTCCCTGGCGTGCCGTCTGAGGCCTCCCGACCTGACCGACCAGTCCGGCTGACCGCTCCGGCCGACCGCTCGTACGAGCACCCTCGTGAGCACCATCGTGAGCACCATCGATGACCGCGCGACCGCACGGACACCCCGCCCCGGTGGGTGTCCGTGCTTTCGCATGCCGTCCGACCGCCCCCGACCGACCCCGAGCGGGTGCCGTTCGCCCCGGCGCGCCGCGGGGCCAAGGACCTGACTTTCGGCGGCGCGGCCGCCGGGAGGCCTCCAGGGGCTGGAAACAGCCGGTCCGGGGGTACGCGTTGATCGCGCTCCGGCTGTATCCGGGCTCAAGACTGGGATGCTTGGCTGAGTCAGGGAACACGGGGCTTGAGTGGACGCGGGAGCAACGAAGTCGTGGAAGACAGGGTGCGGGTGGTCATCGCCGAGGATTCAGTGCTGCTGCGTGAGGGCCTGACCAGGTTGCTGACCGACCGGGGGCATGACGTCGTCGCAGGCGTCGGGGACGCGGAAGCCCTGATCAAGACGGTGGCGGAGCTGGCTGCGGAGAATGCGCTGCCGGACGTGGTGGTGGCCGATGTGCGGATGCCGCCGACGCACACCGACGAGGGCGTACGGGCGGCCGTACGGCTGCGGCGCGACCACCCCGGGATAGGTGTGCTCGTGCTGTCCCAGTACGTGGAGGAGCAGTACGCCACCGAGCTGCTGGCCGGGTCCAGTACCGGGGTGGGGTACCTGCTGAAGGACCGGGTGGCCGATGTGCGCGAGTTCCTCGACGCCGTCGTCCGCGTGGCCCGGGGCGGTACCGCCCTGGACCCGGAGGTCGTGGCGCAGCTGCTCGGACGCAGCCGCAAGCAGGACGTGCTGGCGGGGCTGACCCCGCGCGAGCGCGAGGTGCTCGGGCTGATGGCCGAGGGGCGGACCAATTCCGCGGTGGCCAAACAGCTGGTGGTGAGCGACGGGGCGGTCGAGAAGCACGTCAGCAACATCTTCATGAAGCTGGGCCTGTCACCCAGTGACGGGGATCACCGGCGCGTGCTGGCCGTTCTCACCTACCTAAGATCTTGATCAACTGACACTCTGTCAGGTAAGGCCGGATTCGGACAGACCGCCGAAGGGGCGGTCCAGAAAATGAGCAGCCCGGGGAAGCGATCCCTACGGTCGTAGGGTGGAACTTGGGCAGTGCTCACGCCTCGAAGGAGGTCCAGTTCAGTGACCAGCCAGGTCAGTAGCCCAGCCGAACAGTCCGACGGGGCCGAAGGCGCAGTCGTCGGCGAGCAGCGCACGTCCCCGGGCACGGGCCCGAACGGCGAGCCCGCCGGCCATCCCGGCCACGCCGAAGCCGCCGGGGACGCCGTGACGAAGGAAGTGCGCCGTCTCGATCGGGTGATCATCCGCTTCGCGGGTGACTCCGGTGACGGCATGCAGCTCACCGGTGACCGCTTCACCTCGGAAACCGCCTCCTTCGGCAACGACCTCTCGACGCTGCCGAACTTCCCGGCCGAGATCAGGGCGCCCGCCGGCACCCTCCCCGGCGTGTCGTCCTTCCAGCTGCACTTCGCCGACCACGACATCCTGACGCCGGGCGACGCCCCGAACGTCCTGGTGGCGATGAATCCGGCGGCGCTGAAGGCGAACATCGCGGACGTGCCGCGCGGCGCGGAGATCATCGTCAACACCGACGAGTTCACCAAGCGCCCGATGGCCAAGGTCGGCTACGACGCCTCCCCGCTGGAGGACGGCTCGCTGGACGCCTACAACGTCCACCCGGTGCCGCTGACCACCCTCACGGTCGAGGCGCTGAAGGAGTTCGGGCTCTCCCGCAAGGAGGCCGAGCGCAGCAAGAACATGTTCGCGCTCGGGCTGCTGTCCTGGATGTACCACCGGCCCACCGAGGGCACCGAGACCTTCCTGCGGCAGAAGTTCGCGAAGAAGCCGCAGATCGCGGAGGCGAACGTCACCGCCTTCCGGGCCGGCTGGAACTTCGGCGAGACCACCGAGGACTTCGCCGTCTCCTACGAGGTGGCCCCGGCCACCCGCGCCTTCCCGACCGGCACGTACCGCAACATCTCCGGGAACCTCGCGCTGTCCTACGGGCTGATCGCGGCGGGCCAGCAGGCCGATCTGCCGATCTACCTGGGCTCGTACCCGATCACCCCGGCCTCGGACATCCTGCACGAGCTGAGCAAGCACAAGAACTTCGGCGTACGCACCTTCCAGGCCGAGGACGAGATCGCCGGCATCGGCGCGGCGCTGGGCGCGGCCTTCGGCGGCGCGCTCGGCGTGACCACCACCTCCGGCCCCGGCGTGGCCCTGAAGTCCGAGACGATCGGCCTCGCGGTCTCCCTGGAGCTGCCGCTGCTGATCGTGGACATCCAGCGCGGCGGACCCTCGACCGGGCTGCCGACCAAGACGGAGCAGGCCGACCTGCTCCAGGCCATGTACGGGCGCAACGGCGAGGCCCCGGTGCCGATCGTGGCCCCGCGCACGCCGGCGGACTGCTTCGACGCGGCGCTGGACGCGGCCCGGATCGCGCTGACCTACCGGACCCCGGTGTTCCTGCTCTCCGACGGGTACCTCGCCAACGGCTCCGAGCCCTGGCGGATCCCGGACGTGGCGGACCTGCCGGACCTCAAGGTCCAGTTCGCCGCCGGGCCCAACCACGAGCTCGCGGACGGCACCGAGGTCTTCTGGCCGTACAAGCGCGATCCGCAGACCCTGGCCCGCCCCTGGGCGGTCCCGGGCACGCCGGGGCTGGAGCACCGGATCGGCGGCATCGAGAAGCAGGACGGCACGGGCAACATCTCGTACGACCCGGCCAACCACGAGTTCATGGTCCGCACCCGCCAGGCCAAGATCGACGGCATCCAGGTCCCCGACCTGGAGGTCGACGACCCGGACGGCGCGCGGACCCTGGTGATCGGCTGGGGTTCGACGTACGGGCCGATCACGGCCGCCGTACGCCGGCTGCGGCTCGCCGGGCTCCCCATCGCGCAGGCCCATCTGCGCCACCTCAACCCGTTCCCGAGGAATCTGGGTGAGGTCCTGAAGCGTTACGACAAGGTAGTGGTGCCGGAGATGAACCTCGGGCAGCTCGCGACCCTCCTGAGGGCGAAGTACCTGGTCGACGCGGCGTCGTACAACCAGGTGAACGGCATGCCGTTCAAGGCCGAGCAGCTCGCCAACCATCTCAAGGAGGCCATCAATGACTGAGGTGACCGACAGCCCCGCCCTGCTCTCGCTGGTGCCCAAGGCGGCCGCCAAGCAGTCGATGAAGGACTTCAAGTCGGACCAGGAGGTCCGCTGGTGCCCCGGCTGCGGCGACTACGCGGTCCTCGCCGCCGTCCAGGGCTTCATGCCGGAGCTGGGGCTGGCGAAGGAGAACATCGTCTTCGTCTCGGGCATCGGCTGCTCCTCGCGCTTCCCGTACTACATGGACACGTACGGGATGCACTCGATCCACGGCCGCGCCCCGGCCATCGCCACGGGGCTCGCCACCTCGCGCCGCGACCTGTCGGTCTGGGTGGTCACCGGTGACGGGGACGCGCTCTCCATCGGCGGAAACCACCTGATCCACGCCCTGCGGCGGAACGTCAACCTCAAGATCCTGCTGTTCAACAACCGGATCTACGGGCTGACCAAGGGGCAGTACTCCCCCACCTCCGAGGTCGGCAAGATCACCAAGTCGACCCCGATGGGCTCGCTCGACGCGCCCTTCAACCCGGTCTCCCTCGCGATCGGCGCGGAGGCCTCCTTCGTGGCCCGTACGGTCGACTCCGACCGCAAGCACCTCACCGAGGTGCTGCGCGCGGCGGCCGCCCACGAGGGCACGGCGCTGGTGGAGATCTACCAGAACTGCAACATCTTCAACGACGGCGCCTTCGAGGTCCTCAAGGACCACGAGCAGGCCCAGGAGGCCGTGATCCGCCTCGAGCAGGGGCAGCCGATCCGCTTCGGCGTGGGGGACGCCAAGGGCGTCGTGCGCAACGAGGCCACCGGCGACCTGGAGGTCGTGACCGTGACCCCCGAGAACGAGTCCCGGATCCTGGTCCACGACGCCTCCTCGGCCTCCCCGACCAACGCGTTCGCGCTGTCCCGGCTGGCCGACCCCGACACGCTGCACCAGACGCCCATCGGGGTCTTCCGCAACGTGCGGCGGCCCGTCTACGACACGCTCATGGCCGAACAGCTGGACACGGCCGTGGACCGCAGCGGCAAGGGCGACCTGGGCGCGCTGCTGAGCGGGAACGACACCTGGACGGTCGTCGGCTGAGCCGTCCGCCGCACCACGACGGAGCCCGGACCCGCAGCGAGGGTCCGGGCTCCGTCGCGTCCCGGACCCGTCCCGGATGCCGAGACGCCGTCCAAGTGTCATGAGCATCTCGCCTGACACTAATGACTTTCGGGACATACGGCGCTACCGTCGTCAGGTTGGCTTGAAGTAGCTCTGGAGGTCCCGTGAAGGCACAGAACGACCAGCGCACGGGGTTGCTCTACGGCTTCGCCTCGTACGGGATGTGGGGAATCGTGCCCCTCTTCTGGCCGCTCCTCCAGCCCGCCGGGGCGATCGAGATCCTCGCCCACCGCATGGTGTGGTCCCTGGCCGTGGTCGGCGTGGCCCTGATGGCCCTGCGCCGCTGGGGATGGGTCTCCGAGCTGATGCGCCAGCCGCGCAAGCTCGCCCTCACGGGGGTGGCCGCCGCCCTGGTCACCGTGAACTGGGGCGTCTACATCTGGGCGGTCAACAACGGCGCGGTCGTCGAGGCGAGCCTCGGCTACTTCATCAACCCCCTGGTCACCATCGCGCTCGGCGTCCTGGTGCTCGGCGAGCGCCTGCGCCGCACGCAGTGGGCCGCGGTCGCGATCGCCGTCGCGGCCGTGCTGGTCCTCGCCGTCGGGTACGGGCGGCCGCCGTGGATCTCTCTGATCCTGGCCTTCTCCTTCGCCGTGTACGGGCTGATCAAGAAGCAGCTCGGCATGGGCGGCCTGGAATCGCTGACCGCCGAGACCGTGATCATGTTCCTGCCCGCCCTCGGCTACCTGCTGTGGCTCGGCTCGCGCGGCGAGTCCACCTTCACCGCGCAGGGTCCGGGCCACGCCGTCCTGCTGGCCTCGGCAGGGCTGGTCACCGCGATCCCGCTGATCTGCTTCGGCGCCGCCGCGATCCGGGTCCCGCTGTCCACCCTCGGACTGCTCCAGTACATGGCCCCGGTCTTCCAGTTCGGGCTCGGCGTCCTGTACTTCCACGAGGCCATGCCGCCCGCACGCTGGGCCGGCTTCTCCCTGGTGTGGCTCGCCCTCTCGATCCTGACCTGGGACGCCCTGCGCACCGCCCGCCGGTCCCGCGCCCTGCGCCTGGAAGGCCTGCGCCAGGGCGGCCTGCCGGCGACCCTGCCGGCCCCGGCGCCGCTCCCGGCCCCGACCCCGGCGCGCGAGAGCGCGTAGCACCGGCAGCACCGCTCGCGGCGCCGACGGGCGCGTCTTCGGACGCGCCCGTCCGCGTGTCCGCCGGACCCGGGCCGCCTACGCCTCCATCGGCAGCCCCGTGGCGGCGAGCCGGAGGCGGGGCGGTGCGTGCGCGACCACCAGGGCCACGGCCTCCCCGGCCGTGTCGGCCTCGCCGACCTCCCCGGAGGGATCGCGCCGCCTGACGCGGAACCGCCCGTCCGGCAGCGGGATCACGAAGGGGACCGCCTCCTCGTAGGGGAAGCGGGTCGTGCTGCTGAAGTGCACGTGGCCATGGCTCGTGTACGGGTACAGCCGGCGCAGGAGCGGGTCCTCGTGGGCCGCCTCCAGCACCGCGAGGGTGCCGAGACTCGAGACCGTGGGTCCGCGACGCTCCAGGCTGTCCGCCCATACCCGCCGCCGGTCGGTCCACTGGGCCTCGACGACCGCCGCACGGGTCTCTTCGTTCACGTTCATCCCCCCAGTGTGCTCCCGCACCGGCCCCACGGGCGGCTCCGTCCGCCTTCCGAACGGGTGTGACCGGATTGAGGTCTTGACGGGCTGTCATGTCCTCACTGACCATCAGGCTCGCACTGACGCACGTTGCTCACTTGTTCCACCCCGCACGTTTCCGCACACGTCCCCAGTACGGAATCCCGGAGCCCCCACATGAGCCTGTCCGTCTCCCGGCGTCTGGCCGCCGTGACCGCCCTCGCGGTCGCCGGCCTCCTCTCCGCCACCGCCCCCGCCGCGCTCGCCACGCCGACCTCGGTCGCCGCCGCGCCCACGCCGCCCGACATCCCGCTCGCCAACGTCAAGGCGCACTTGACGCAGCTGCAGTCCATAGCCACCGCCAACGGTGGCAATCGCGCCCACGGCAAGGCCGGCTACAAGGCCTCGATCGACTACGTGAAGGCCAAGCTGGACGCGGCCGGTTTCACGACCACGCTGCAGACCTTCACCTCCAGCGGCGCCACCGGCTACAACCTGATCGCCGACTGGCCGGGCGGCGACCCCAACTCGGTCCTGATGTCCGGTGCGCACCTCGACTCGGTGTCCTCCGGCGCGGGCATCAACGACAACGGCTCCGGCAGCGCGGCCGTCCTGGAGACCGCGCTCGCCGTCTCCCGAGCCGGCCTCACGCCCACGAAGCACCTGCGCTTCGGCTGGTGGGGCGCGGAGGAGCTGGGCCTGGTCGGCTCGAAGTACTACGTCACCAACCTGCCGACGGCGGAGCGGGCGAAGTTCTCCGGCTACCTGAACTTCGACATGATCGGCTCGCCGAACCCGGGCTACTTCGTCTACGACGACGACCCGACGATCGAGCAGACCTTCAAGAACTACTACGCGGGCCTCGGCGTCCCCACCGAGATCGAGACCGAGGGCGACGGCCGCTCCGACCACGCGTCCTTCAAGAACGTCGGCATCCCCGTCGGCGGCCTGTTCACCGGCGCCAGCAACAGCAAGACGGCGGCCCAGGCGACGAAGTGGGGCGGCACCTCCGGTCAGGCCTTCGACCGGTGCTACCACTCCTCCTGCGACACCACGGCGAACATCAACGACACCGCCCTGGACCGCAACTCCGACGCCATCGCCTACGCGATCTGGAACCTCGGGTTCGCCACCCCGGTCCCGCCGGGCCCGTCCTTCGAGAACACGGCGGACGTCAACATCCCGGACTCCCCGGCCGCCGCGGTGAACTCGCCGATCACGGTCTCGGGCGTCGCGGGCAACGCGCCGGCCACCACCAAGGTCGACGTGAACATCGTCCACACCTACAGCGGTGACCTGGTCGTCGACCTGGTCGCCCCGGACGGCAGCGTGTACAACCTGCACAACCGCACCGGCGGCAGCGCGGACAACATCGTCAAGTCCGTGACGGTCAACGCCTCCTCGGAGGTCGCCAACGGGGTCTGGAACCTCCGGGTCAAGGACGCCGCGGCGCAGGACGTGGGCTACATCAACAGCTGGAAGATCACCTTCTAGGGCCCCGGCCCGCCAAGTGATCTAGCACTTCGGAGCTCCGGCAGGATCCGCCCGGATCCTGCCGGAGCTCCTACGTGTCCTGCCGGAGCTCCTACGTGTCCTGCGCGAGGCCCCGTACCGAGGCCGACAGCGGCTCCTGGATCCGGGACCGCAGTTCCTCCGCGACCGCGGCGACATCGGCGTGCCCCAGCTTCGCGGCCTCCACCAGATCGCCGAGTTCCTCCGGCGACGGCAGCTGCTTGGCCCCGGCGACCCGCAGGTACGAGCGGGTGGCGGCGGCGGCGTAGAACTCGTTCATCGGGGATTCGAGCGCCGGGCACACCGCGAGGGTGTGCAGAAACGCAGCGGCCCGCCACGCGGTGTCCGGGGCGGGCTGTTCGGGGACCAGGACGAGGTCGTTCTGGTGCCGGGCCACGGCGGCGGCCACTCCGGAGGGATCCCACACGGCGGGATCGGACGGGAGATGGTGGGCCAGGGCTGTCCAGGCCCACTCCATGGTGATCTTCAATGCCCGAACCGCTCCTGGAAGTAGCCCCAGTGGTCGGCGAACTCCTCGATCCCGGACAGGAAGTCCTTCCGGTCCTCGTCGAGCTCGCGTTCCGTGACTTCGGTGATCAGCGCGGTGACCGTCGTGCCCAGGGCCGCCGCACGCGCCTTCAGGCGTTCGTGGAACTCTTCTTCCAGGCGGATGGTGACGTGTCTCGACATGCTTTTCACGGTACAGCGGGGCCGCTGTACGCAGGACCGGAACGGCACAAGGGTGGGCAGGGACACAGTCCCCGCCCACCCTCGGCCGTCCGCTTCGGTTACTTGCCGGCGGCGGCTTACTTGTTGGCGTCGGCCGCCTTCACCAGCTCGGCCTTGGTGACCGCGCCGACGTAGACCTTGCCGTCGTCCGTGATCAGCGCGTTGACCACGCGGGTCTTCAGGACGCGGCCCTCGCCGAACTTCCCGGAGACCTTCTCGCCGAGCGAGTCGAGGAACTGCGCGGCCCCCTTGGGCGCGTTCTTGTCCTTGGCCGCGTCGTCCAGGCCCTTGAGGGTGTTGGTCGCGCCGGTCTCGATGCGGGCGATCGAGGTCCAGCCCTCGCCGAGGACCTTCGGCTCGCCCTTGGCGCCGTCGGCGCCGCCGGTCAGACCGCCCAGGCCGGGGATGGCTTCCAGCGCGTCCAGGCCCTTGTCGGCGCCGTCGGCGCCCTTGCCCTTGCCCTTGCCCTTGCCGTGCTCGCCGGCCGCGCCCTCGGTCACCTTGGCGTCCTTGGGCGGGGTGAAGGCGAAGGTGTCGGCGGCGGGCTTGGAGAAGTCCACCTTGGTGAAGCCGGCGTCCACGATCGGCTTGCCGCCGTCGGTGGAGAGCACCTGCACGCGCAGCGGCACGCCGTTCTTCGCGTCCACCGCGATCTTCACCGAGGCGACCGTCGAACCGGTCCCCTTCGGCTTCAGGACCAGCTGGTAGGCGTCGCGTCCGGCCACCTGGGCCGTGTCGCCGACGCTGATGCCGGTGGTGGGTCCGGCGGCCTTCAGGACCTCCTGGGCGATCTCCTGCGGGGAGGCCGGGAGGCCGTCCGCGCCCTTGCCGCCCCTGTCCGCGTCCGTGGTGTCGGTGGGCGCCTTCTCGTGGAAGACCTCCTTCGACTTGGAGTCGTATCCCCAGACGTCGTCGCCGTTGTGGACGAGGCTGTACTCGTCCTTGCCGTCCACGAAGGTGAGCTTCTGGCGGTCGGGGCCGTCCGCGGCCACGCGGAAGGTGTGGGTGCCGCTCGCCAGCTGGGCGAGCTTCTCCTGCGGGTCCGCGGAGCCGCCGGTCACGCCGCCACCGCCGCCCAGCAGGCCGGCCGGAAGGCTCGGCAGTCCCAGGTCCGTGCTGATCTTGGCGCTGCCGGACAGCTGCTGCACGTCCGAGGCGGCGATCTTCTCGATGAGCTGCTGGGCCGTCACCTTCGGAAGGTCCGGTCCCCCGGCGTTCGCGAAGGCCGGAACCATCGCGATCGTGCCGGCGACCACACCGAACACCGCGACCGGTACGGCGTACCGAGCGGCCTTGCGAGTCTTAGCGTTCGTTGCCATGTCTGTCTGCCCTACCTCTGTGTGTACGGCGGCGACCTACCCGTCCTGCATGGCCGACAAGCGCGACCACGTCCACCCCTCGCCGCCAATCTCACCCGATCTGGTGGGGATGTGTCTCCATCTGACCAAAGAGGAGGGGGTCGGGGCGTCAGCCCCCGGAGCCAACTGTGCGTACGCCCCAGGGATGACATGACGAGGGCCCGGCCTCCCCCACCCGTAGGGGTCGCCGGGCCCTCGCCCTGTCTTCCGCGTACTCCGGTGCTCCGGTGCTCCGCGATCAGCCCGCGCGGTGGACCACGGCGTCGCAGAGCTCGACCAGCGCCGACTTCGCGAAGCAGTCGGGCAGCGGGGCGAGCACGGCCCGCGCCTCCTCGGCGTACCGCACGGTGTCCTTGCGGGCCCGCTCCAGGGCCGGGTGGACCCGCAGCCGGGCGAGCACCTCGGCGTGCCGGGCGTCGTCCGTCAGATCGCCGTCCAGGAGCCGTACGAGCTCCAGGTCGTCGGGGTCGCCGCCCTGCGCCGCCATCTCCCGCAGCCGCAGGACCGGCAGCGTCGGGATGCCCTCGCGCAGGTCGGTACCGGGGGTCTTGCCGGACTCGTGCGAGTCGGAGGCGATGTCGAGGACGTCGTCGGCGAGCTGGAAGGCGGTGCCGAGCCGCTCGCCGTACTGGGTCAGGATGTCGACGACCGACTCGTCGGCGCCGGACATCATCGCGCCGAAGCGGCCGGAGACCGCGATCAGCGAGCCGGTCTTGCCGGCGATGACGTCGAGGTAGTGCTCGACCGGGTCGCGGCCGTCGCGCGGGCCCGCCGTCTCCAGGATCTGGCCCGTCACCAGGCGCTCGAACGCCTCGGCCTGGACCCGTACGGCCTCGGGGCCGAGGTCCGCCAGGATGTGCGAGGCGCGGGCGAACAGGAAGTCACCCGTCAGGACGGCCACCGAGTTGCCCCAGCGGGCGTTGGAGCTCTCCACGCCGCGGCGCACGTCCGCCTCGTCCATGACGTCGTCGTGGTAGAGCGTCGCCAGGTGGGTCAGCTCCACGACCACGGCGGAGGGGACGATCCCGGGCGCGTAGGGATCGCCGAACCGGGAGGCCAGCATCACCAGGAGCGGCCGGAACCGCTTGCCGCCGGCGCGGACCAGGTGCTGTGCGGCCTCGGTGATGAAGGGGACTTCGCTCTTGGTGGCTTCCAGCAGACCCGCCTCGACGGCGGCCAGTCCGGCCTGGACATCGGTCTCAAGAGCCTGGTCCCGCACGCTCAGTCCGAACGGCCCGACGACGGTCACGAGGGGTACTCCTGTCTGCTGACGATCACCTTGACGATCACACGGATTGTCGATGTGTCGCTGCCATCACTCAAGCCAGCGTATCGGGTCTGTTTTCGATCACCCAGGGCACCCGTCCGGCCACGGGCACCGTACCGGCCGGGCGGCGCCCCATGCGCCCCGGTATGTTCTAGAGCAGCCGAAACAACCGGAGAATGCGTTTTGTCCAGAACCGCTACCGATATAGACGACTCGTCCGACCCGGAGGCCGACCAGCCGCCGCCCGGGGACGACCACGCCTTCCTCGGGCATCCCAGGGGCCTGGCCACGCTCTCCGGGCTGGAGGTCTGGGAGCGCTTCTCGTTCCTGGGCATGCAGGCCATCCTCGTCCTCTACTTCGCGGACACGGTGGCCAACGGCGGCCTGGGGATGGACCCGGGCACCGCGGCCTCCGTCTCGGCGGCCTACGGGACCATGGTCTACCTCGTCTCCGTCGCCGGCGGGTGGCTCGCCGACCGGATCCTCGGTTCGTACCGCGCCGTGCTCTGGGGCGGCATCCTGATCGCCTGCGGCCACTACGCCATGGCCGTGCCGACCGCCGCCATGACCTGGGTGGGCCTCGGCCTGATCAGCGCCGGCACCGGCCTGCTGAAGCCGAACGTGGCCAGCATGGTCGGCAAGCTGTACAAGACGGACGACGACCGGCGCGACGCCGGCTTCGCCCTCTACTACATGGGCATCAACATCGGCGCCTTCGCCGGCCCCCTGATCACCGCCTGGCTCGGCGAGCACCAGGGCTGGCACTGGGGCTTCTCGGCCGCCGCGATCGGCATGACCGCCGGCCTGATCCAGTACGTGGCCGGCCGCCGCCACCTGGCGGGGCGCAAGCATTCGGCCGAGTTCGCGCTCGCGCCCGACGCGATGCGCTCGGCCGTGACGAAGATCATTGCCGGGATCCTGGTCTTCGCCGCCCTCGCCACCCTTCTGGCGGTACTGGGCTGGCTGACAATGGGCCGGTTCGTGGACCTGCTCACCCTGGTCTCGGTGATCGCGCCGATCGTCTACTTCGCGATCATGTTCCGCAGCGACCGGGTGACGGCCGCCGAACGGGGGCGCCTGCGCCCGTACGTCGTGCTCTTCCTGGCCTCGGTGGCCTTCAACTTCATCCTCTTCCAGGCGTACTCGACGATGATGCTGCTCGCCTCGACGAACGCCCGCACCGAGATCCTCGGCTTCACCTTCCCCGCCGGCTGGTACGCCTCCGCACTCGGCGCGTTCGAGGTGCTCCTGGCGCCGGTCGTCGCCGCGCTGTGGGTCCGGATGGGCCACAAGCAGCCGCACGCCTCCAACAAGATCGCCATCGGCGTGATCCTGGGCGGCCTGTCCTTCCTCCTGATGGTCATCCCGACCTCGGGGCACTCGGGCGACACCTACAAGATGGCCGCCTGGTGGATCGTCGGCTCCTACCTGCTGCTCGGACTCGGCGACATCCTGCTGGAGACCTCCGGCATGTCGGCCACCACGAAGCTCGCCCCGAAGGCCTTCGCCAGCCAGACCATGGCCCTGTGGTTCCTGTCCCTGGCCCTGGCCAACGGCATCCAGGCGCAGGTGGTCAAGGTCTACGGCCAGGTCTCCAACCCCGCCTACTTCGGAGTCAACGGCGCCATCGCGGTGGCGGTGGGGCTCGCGGTGATCGCGGCCGCGCCGTGGCTCAAGCGCACGATGCACCCGGTGCACTGACGCCCCTTGTTCGCTGACCCTCCCGAGGAGATGGGCGAGAGAACCCGATGATCATCCGTACCGATTTCCCCTACGGAACCACCCACGAGGACGTCCGGATCCCGCTCCGGGACGGCACCGAGCTGTACGCCCGCATCTGGCGGCCGGTCACAGACGAGCCCGTCCCGGCGCTGCTGGAGTACCTCCCGTACCGCCTCACCGACTGGACCGCCCCGCGCGACTGGCAGCGCCACCCCTGGTACGCGGGCCACGGCTACGCCTCCGTACGGGTCGACGTGCGCGGCCACGGCAACAGCGGCGGCGACCCGGGCGACGAGTACGACGCGCAGGAGCTCGCCGACGGCGTCGAGGTCGTCGAATGGCTGGCGGCCCAGCCCTGGTGCACGGGCTCGGTCGGCATGTTCGGCATCTCCTGGGGCGGCTTCAACAGCCTCCAGATCGCGGCGCTCGCCCCGGAAGCCCTCAAGGCCGTCGTCACCGTCTGCTCCACGGACGACCGCTTCGACAACGACGTGCACTACATGGGCGGCTCCCTCCTCGCCGTCGACATGCACGCGTGGGCGGCGACCATGCTCGCCTTCGCCTCCCGCCCGCCGGACCCCCTCTACGCGGGCGAGGGCTGGCGCGACCAGTGGCTGTCACGCCTGGGCGCCGTCGAACCCCTCGTCCACACCTGGCTCTCCCACCAGACCCGCGACGCGTACTGGCGCCACGGCTCGGTATGCGAGGACTACGGGGCGGTCAAGGCGGCGGTGCTCGCGGTCGGCGGCTGGCACGACCCGTACCGCGACACGGTGCTCCGCCTGGTCTCGGCCCTGCCCGCCGACCGGGTCCGGGGCCTGATCGGCCCGTGGTCGCACCAGTACCCGGACCGGGGACTGCCCCCGGGCCCCGCGATCGGCTTCCTCCAGGAGACCCTGCGCTGGTGGGACCACTGGCTCAAGGGCAAGGACACGGGCGTCATGTCCGAACCCCTGCTCCGCTCCTGGATCTCCGAGTCGCACCCGCCGGCCACCACCTACCCGACCCTGCCGGGCCGCTGGGTCGGCGACCCGTCCTGGCCCTCGCCGAAGGTGGACCCCGTCACCTACGCCTTCCAGGGCGCCCCGGTGGTCGTGGCCTCCCCCCAGCACACGGGCCTGGACGCGGGCCGCTTCTTCCCCTTCGGCAACGACGCCGACCTGCCGCCCGACCAGCGCGAGGAGGACGCGAAGTCGGCCTGCTTCGAGTTCCCCGTCGAGGACGGCTCCGGCCCGGTGGAGATCCTGGGCCGCCCGGTGGTCAGGCTGCGCCTGCGCATGGACGTCCCGTACGGCCAGGTCGTCGCCCGCCTCTGCGACGTGGCCCCGGACGGCTCCTCGACCCTGGTCACGAGGGGCGTGCTGAACCTCTCCTCCCGGCAGGGCCGGGACAAGGCGGTCCCGTGGCCGGTGCGCTCGTACGAGGACGTCGCCTTCGAGCTGAACGGGATCGGGCACTCCTTCCCGCCCGGCCACCGCATCCGCCTGGCCCTCTCCTCGGCCTACTGGCCGTGGATCTGGCCCCGCGCCGGCTCGGAGGCGGGCTGGACCCTGGACCCGGCGGGCAGCGCGGTGGAACTCCCGGTCCGCGATCCGTCCGCCGACGGCGCCGACCCGATCCTCTTCGAGGCCCCGGAACAGTCGGAGCCGCTGGGCGTCTCGTACCCCGCGACCCTGGACGCCCCCAGACCAGAACGCCTGGTCGTACGGGACGTCGCGCGCGGGGTGTGGCGCCTGGAGGTCGACCCTCGCTACGGCGGCACCCGCGTCTACCCCGACGGGCTGGAGTTCAGCGAGGACGCGCTGGAGATCTACGAGATCCAGGAGGCGGACCCCTTGTCCGCCCGCACCCACTCCACCTGGACGGTGCGCCTCCACCGCCCGGAACTGGCCTGGGACGTCTCGGTGGTGACCCGCTCGGAGATCTCGTGCGACGAGGGCGGCTTCCTGACGTCGAACGAGGTGGTGTGCCGCGAGGGCGACGAGGTCCTCTTCCACCGCACGTGGGAGCGGAGGCTGCCGCGGGCCGCGGTGTAGCCGAACCGGGCGGCCACACCCGGCTGGTCAGAGCGCGGGCGTGATCACAGACCGTTGATGACGTCCCACCGCTGCGAGGGACCCCCGGTGCACGTAGCGGCGTTGACGCGGTCGTTCGCCGTCCGCGCCAGACAGGTGTGGCTCACCTTGTTCTTGATCAGCGCACCGGCGGTCGACGTGTCGTCGATGGCCCACAGCGCCGCCTGGTCGGCCGCGCTACAGGCCTTCATGGTCGGCTGACCGTTGCGCAGCGTGAGGCACAGCCGGTCGCCCGCTGCCGCAAAGCGGTGTACGCGATCTCGTTGTCCCAGTACCAGACCTGGTAGGCCTCGTAGTTGCACGTCGTGACGTACGGGCCGAAGTCGGCCCGGAAGTCCAGGCACTTCTCGGGCACGGACCGGTCCTGGAACGCGGAGCTCGACGGCGTCGCGCTCGCCGGTGCGCTGCTCAGGCCCACCGCGACCACCACGCCCGCTCCGACGGCGGCCAGTTTCCTCATCAGCATGACGGACCTCCTCCGCCCGGCGCGGGTCGCCGAGCCGCCGTCGAGTGTGTCCAAGTCCGGCGCGGAGCGACAGTGCGCATGGGGTGGGTCCGGCCGGTTCCGGTGCGGGAACGCGCCGGTCGGGGGCGGTCGGCCGTTGTTAAAGTGCGCGTCGATGGGTATCCAGGAACGCGATCGCAAGGTGTACCGGGCTCTGCGCAGGGCCGGCCTCCAGGTCCTCCCGAACGCGGTGCCGGCGGGCACGATGCCGTACGTCGTCGGCTACGGCGAGGAGGACGTGACCGGCAGCTTCTCGCACCGGTACGACATCCCGCGGCTGGTCGAACGGCTCAACGCGGACTGGTACGACCTCGCGGTGTCCTCGGGATTGTTCGACCGGCGGCGCGAGTTCCTCCTGCAGCTCCCGCAGGGCACCCGCTCCCACCGGGCCGCCCTGGACCCCATGCACTCCGGCAACTGGGCGCCGGCGCTCTGGACCCGGGTCCGGCTCCTCGACCGCTGGGACGTCATGGGCCGGGGCGCGGCGTCGGCGTTCCTCGGCGTGCGCTCGGGTCACCCGGGCTTCGCGATGATGGCCCTGGACGGCAGCGCGTACGTCTGCTGCTCGACCGGTGAGATCGGCATCTGTGTGCTCGCCGTGCGCCACCCGGACCGCTCGGAGAAGGTCCTGCGCAACCTGGAACGCATCGCGCGCGACGACTCCCCCTACGTCAACCGTGAGTACGCGCAGCGGATCGCCGCCTGGCTCGCCGGCCGGGGCGGTCGGCGGTAGGTCATGCCTTCCTCCGAGCCGTGGCGCCGGATCCGGATCAGCCGAACAGCCGCTCCAGGACCACCGCGATCCCGTCCGCCTCGTTCGAGAGGGTGACCTCGTCCGCGACGGCCAGCAGCTCCCGGTGGGCGCCCGCCATCGCGACGCCGCGCGCCGCCCAGGCGAACATCGGGATGTCGTTCGGCATGTCGCCGAAGGCGATCGTGGACGACCCGGTGACGTCCAGGAGTTCCGCCGCCACCGCCAGCCCGCTCGCCTTGTCGATGCCCGGGGGCTGGAGCTCGACCGTGTGCTCCCCCGCCATCGTGACGTTGACCAGGTCCCCGACCACGCCCCGGGCGATCTCCGTCAGCTCGTCGTCCGAGAGGCGGGAGTGCTGGAGGAGCACCTTGTTGATCGGGGACGACCAGAGCTCGGCCCGCCGGGCCACCGCTACCACCGGGAGGTGCGGGTGCCACATCCGGTAGCCCGGCCCTATCAGCATCTCCGCGTCGAGGCCCTCCTGGTTGACCGCCGCGTAGACCTCTCCGACCTCCGCCTCGATCTTCCCGAGGGCGACTTCCGCCAGCTCCCGGTCGAGCGCCACGGAGTGCAGCAGCAGCCCGGCCGCCGCGTCGTAGACCTGCGCCCCCTGCCCGCACACCGCGAGCCCCGTGTACCCGAGCCCGTCCAGGACGTGGCGGACCTGTGGGACGGGGCGGCCTGTCACGATGATGTGCCGGGCGCCGGCCGCGCGGGCGGCGGCGAGGGCCGCGTGGGAGCGGGCCGAGACGGTGTCTCCGGCGCGCAGCAGAGTCCCGTCCAGGTCGGTGGCCACGAGTGCATAGGGGAGGGCGGAAGTCACGTGTCAAGGATACGGACCCCCTCGGACAAGTCCTACAAATAGTGCCCGAATCCGGCCTCCCGCACGCCCCACCAGGCCCGTAACGTGTCAACCAGCCCCCGGGACACCCCCGGGCCGCGTCGAAAGCGAGGCAGCACCCCATGCCCCAGCAGAGCCCCCTCGACCTCCCCGAGGGCGACCCGTTCGGGCCGCACAACCTCCCCTACGGCGTGTTCTCCACGGCCGGAGAAGGGGAGGATCGGCGCCGGATCGGTGTCCGCATCGGCGGATACGTGCTCGACGCCGGCGCGGCCGCGGCCGCGCTCGGGTCCCCGTACGCCGGACTGCTCGGGCAGCCCTCGCTCAACCCGCTGCTCGCCGCGGGCCGCACCGCCTGGAAGGACGTGCGGCGCGCGCTGACCGCCTGGGTCACCGACCCCGGCCACCGGCCCGCCGTGGAGCCGCACCTGCTGCCGCTCGAAGACGTCGTGCTGCACCTCCCGTACGAGGTCGCCGACTACGTCGACTTCTATGCGAGCGAGCACCACGCGACGAACGTGGGCAAGATGTTCCGCCCGGACGGGGACGCGCTGACCCCCAACTGGAAGCACCTGCCCATCGGTTACCACGGCCGGGCCGGGACGATCGTCGTGTCCGGCACCGATGTAGTCCGCCCGAGCGGCCAGCGCAAGGCCCCCGCCGACCCGGCGCCCGTCTTCGGGCCGTCCGTGAAGCTCGACATCGAGGCCGAGGTCGGCTTCGTCGTCGGCACCCCCTCGGAGCAGGGCCGCCCCGTGGCCCTCGGCGACTTCGAGGAGCACGTCTTCGGACTGTTCCTGCTCAACGACTGGTCCGCGCGCGACATCCAGGCCTGGGAGTACGTGCCGCTCGGCCCCTTCCTCGGCAAGTCCTTCGCCACCTCCGTCTCCGCCTGGGTCACCCCGCTGGAGGCCCTGGACGCCGCCCGGGTCGCGCCGCCCGCCCGGGACTTCCCGCTCCTGCCCTACCTCGACGACTCCGCCGCCGACCGCCCCGGCGGCTTCGACCTGCGGATCACCGTGTCCGTCAACGGGCAGGAGGTGGCGCAGCCGCCGTTCGCCTCGATGTACTGGACCGCCGCCCAGCAGCTCGCCCACATGACCGTCAACGGCGCCTCCCTGCGCACCGGCGACGTGTACGGCTCGGGCACGGTCAGCGGCCCGGAGACCGGCCAGCGCGGCTCGCTGCTGGAGCTCACCTGGAACGGCCGCGACGCGATCGAGCTCGCCGACGGCAAGCGCACCTTCCTGGAGGACGGGGACACCGTCACCCTCACCGCGTGGGCGCCGGGCGCCGACGGCACCCGGGTCGGCCTCGGCGAGGTCGCCGGCCGCATCGTGGGCACCCGGTAGTCCAGTACCTGGGACGACCACTGACGGCGGGGTGGCGGATCTTTCCGTCGCCCCTCCGTTTGCGCAGGCCATGGCCGTACGCCGGCACCCGCGGGTGGCGCAACACTGCGGCAACACCACCGGCCCGGCCCCCTCGGTATGTTCCGTGCCATGCCAGCCGAACGCACCCGCGAACACACCGTCCCGGTCGCCGCCGCGCGCCGCCGGCGGCTGCGCGCGGACCAGGCGCGACAGCTCGCCGACCTGCTGCGCCACCAGATCCTGGCGGGCGGCTACCCCACCGGCGTCCTCCCCCTGGAGGACGCCCTCGCCGCCGACTACGGCGCCGGCCGCAACACCGTGCGCCAGGCCCTGGACCTACTGCGCGGCGAACAGCTCGTCGAACGCCGCCCCGGCGTCGGCACCGTCATCGTCTGCGCCAAGTACCCGCACGGCCTCGACCGCCTCCAGGGCCTCGCCGAAACCCTCCACGAACACGGCCGGGTCACCAACGAGGTCCGCACCGTCGGCCCCGTCCGCGCCCCGGCCCCCGTCGCCGAGCGGCTGCGCCTGCCCGAGCACTCCGACGTGCTCTACATCGAGCGGCTGCGCCGCCTGAACGGGCTGCCGCTCTCGCTCGACCTCACGTACGTCCCCCTGGACATCGGCGCGGACCTGATCGGCTGCGACCTGGAGAACACCGACGTCTTCCGGCTGCTGGAGTCCCTGACCGGGCAGCCGCTCGGCCACGCCGAGATCACCCTCGAAGCCGTCAACGCCGACGCGCACTCGGCCGCCGTCCTGCAGGCCCCGCGCGGGGCCGCCGTCCTGATGCTGGAGCGCCTCACCCACCTCGGCGACGGCCGGCCCGTGGACCTGGAGTTCATCCGCTTCCGCGGCGACCGGATCACCATGAGCGGCCTCCTGCACCGCACCGCCACCGCGTAACCCCCTCCGCTCCCCCTTTCCTGGAGACAGCCATGCCTCTGGTCCCCCAGCGCGGCGACGTGCCCGTGACCATCGACGAGTCCTTGTGCATCGACGGCTGCACCCTCTGCGTCGACATGTGTCCGCTCGACTCGCTCGCGATCCGCGAGGACAACGGCAAGGCGTACATGCACGTGGACGAGTGCTGGTACTGCGGACCGTGCGCCGCCCGCTGTCCCACCGGCGCGGTGACCGTCAACATGCCCTACCTGCTCCGGTGAAAGGCCCCCTCCCGATGCGTACGCGCACGAAAGCCCTCGCTCCCGTCCTCCTGCTGGGCCTCCCCCTGGCCACGGCGTGTTCCGCGGCCTCCGGAGCGGACGGCGGCTCCAGGACGGTCACGGTGACCGTCGGCTACCAGTCCAAGACCATCAACACCGTCACCGCCGGTACGCTCCTGCGCTCCCTCGGGTACTTCGAGCAGGAGCTCGCGGCGCGCGGCGAGAAGGACGGGGTCACCTACAAGGTCGACTGGCAGGACTACGCCACCGGCGCCCCGATCACCGCACAGATGACCGCCGGGAAGATCGACATCGGCTCGATGGGCGATTTCCCCCTCCTCATCAACGCGGCGCGCGGCAAGGAACTGAAGCAGCCCACCCGGCTCGTCTCCGTCACCGGCTACAACCTGCGCGGCGGCCTCAACACCATGGTCACCGGGCCCGGTTCGAAGCTGGAGTCGCTCGCCGACCTGCGGGGCAAGAAGGTGTCCACCTCGGTCGGTTCGGCAGCCGACGGGACGCTCGTACGGGCCCTGCAGCGCGCCGGGATCGACCCCGAGAAGGGCATCGAGAAGCTCAACCAACAGCCCAGCGTGGGTGCTTCGGCGCTCCAGGCGGGCAGCGTCGACGCCCTGTCGCAGTTCGTCGCCTGGCCGGGACAGCTGGCCTTCGAGGGACGGGCCAAGGCCCTGTACGACGGGGCCGAGCTGAACCTGCCGACCTTCCACGGGGTCACGGTCCGCGAGAAGTTCGCGACCGAACGCCCGGGCGTGCTCGACGATTTCCTGCGGGCCCAGCGCAAGGCGACCGACCACCTGCGTACGCAGCCGGTCGCGGCGGCCGAGTCGGTGGCCAAGGAGACCGGGCTGCCGGCCGAGGTCGTCTACCTCTACAACGGGGCCAACGGCATCGCGACCTTCGACCCGGCGCTGCGGCCCGAGCTGCTGGCGGCGCTGAAGGAGGACGTGCCCGTGCTGAAGGCGGCGAAGCTCGTGGACTCCGTCGACGTGGACGCCTTCGTGGACCCCGCGCCGCTGGCGCGTGCCGTGGCGGGCACGGGCACGGGCACCCAGGGCTACCCGGCGGCCGCGCCGGCCCGGCCGGAGCTGTGGCTGAAGGAGGACAACCGTACGCAGGCCTTCGAGACACCGGCGGCCCTGCTGAAGGCGCTGGCGGCGGCGGGCCCGGGCGGTGTCCGGGCGGCGTACGTCCCCGACGCGGTGACGGGCACGCTCTGGTTCGCCGACAAGGCGGTCTGGGTGGCGGAGGGCGCCGAACTGCGGGCGTTCACCACCGCGTCGGGGGCGAAGGCGTACGTCGGCGGGCGGGCGGCCGGGTCCGGAGCGCGGATCGTCTCCTTCGCCGAAGCGGGGGCCCTGGCCTCATGACGGCCCGCCGCCGGCTCCTGCGGCTGGCTTCGCTCGCCGCGGCCCTGGTCGCCTGGCAGCTCCTGACCTCCCTCGACGTCAACCTGTGGCTCCGCTTCGAGCAGTTCCCGACCGTGGGCGAGGTGGCCTCGACGCTGGCGGACCGGGCGACGACCGGTTCCTACTGGCAGGACCTCGGCTTCAGCCTGCGGCGCATCGTGACGGGCTTCGCACTGGCGTCCGTCCTGGGCGTGGCGACGGGCACGGCGATCGCCCGCTCCCGCCTCGCGGCGGACCTGCTGGGCCCGGTCCTCGAAGTCCTGCGGCCGATCCCGGCGATCGCGCTGGTGCCGGTGGCGATCCTGCTCTTCCCGTCCAACGAGCAGGGGATCGTCTTCATCACCTGCGCGGCGGCGTTCTTCCCGGTCCTGGTCTCCACGCGGCACGCGGTGTCCGCGCTGGCTCCGGTGTGGGAGGAGGCCGTCCTGACGATGGGCGGCGGCCGCGGGCGGGTCCTCTTCTCGGTGGTCCTCCCCGGGGCCCTCCCCGGGATCTTCGGCGGACTCTCGGTCGGGATCGGGGTGTCCTGGATCTGCGTGATCTCCGCCGAGATGATCTCGGGTGAATACGGGGTCGGGTACCGCACCTGGCAGGACTACACGGTCGTGGACTACCCCGGGGTCTTCGTCGGCATGGCCACGATCGGCGCGCTGGGCTGGCTCACGTCGACGGCGGTCGAACGCACGGGGCGCCGGTTGACACGATGGCTTCCGGCGCGGGGTGGGGCGGGGTGAGGTCGCCGGGGACCAGTCCCCGGGCCCCTGCGCCTCAAACGCCGGCGGGGCTGGGGTTGGCCGGGGTCCGGGTTGGCTGCGGGTGGGGGGCCGGTGCCGGGGGGGGGGTGGGGTGTCGGCCTGGACTGCATGATTTAGGCGCCCTGCCCCCAACAGTCGACAGGGCGCGGCTTCCTTATGCGCCACAAATCACGCTTTACGTCCCGGCCAACACCCCACCCCGCCCCCGCCCCCGGCCCTGGCCCCGCAGCCCCCGACCCCGGCCGGGGGAGACAGTTCAGTCCCAGCTCGGGGGCATTCGGTCCCGGCCGGGGGACATTTGGCCCCGGCCGGGGTTGGTCTTTTCAGCCGTCCGGCGTTTGAGGACCGGGGTCTGGGGCGGAGCCCCAGGTCTTTTCAGCCCGTCCGGCGTTTGAGGACCGGGTCCGGGCAGCGCCCGGGGAACGGTGGAAGGGCGGGTAGGGGAACTCCGCCCCGCGCAGCGGCAAAGGGTCGCAGCGGGGACCCAGCCCCGCGCAGCGGCACACCCGCAGCCGGGCTCCGGTGGAGGGGGCGCCCCGCGCAACGGCACGTATTCGTATTCGGCGACCCAGGAAGGACGGACCATGTCCGCAGACACCCTCACCCCCGCCCCACCCACGGGCGCCGCCCTGCATCTCACCGGCGTCAGCCTCGGTCACCCCACCACCGCCCCCGTCCTCGACGGCCTCGACCTGGCCGTCCACGCGGGCGAGGTCCTCACCGTCGTCGGCCCGTCCGGCTGCGGAAAGTCCACCCTGCTCCGCACCCTGGCCGGCCTGCTGCCGCCACTGCGCGGCGTCGTCGAGCAGGACGGCTCCCCGGTCAGGGGTCCGCACGCCGACCGGGCGCTGGTGTTCCAGGACGACGCCCTCCTCCCCTGGCGCACGGTCCGTGCCAACGTCGAACTCCCCCTGGCCATCCGCGGAGCCACCCGCGCCGACCGCCGCCGCACCGCCGCCGAGTGGCTGGCCCGCGTAGGCCTGGCCGACCACGCCCACAAGCACCCGCACCAGCTCAGCGGCGGCCAGCGCCAGCGCGTGCAGCTGGCCCGCGCCCTCGCGGCGGCGCCCCGGGTCGTCCTCATGGACGAACCCTTCGGCGCTCTCGACGCCCAGACCCGCGCCGAGATGCAGGACCTCCTCGTCACCGTCCTCGCCGGCAGCGGCGCCACCGTCGTCTTCGTCACCCACGACGTGGACGAGGCCCTGCACCTCGGCGACCGCGTCGCCCTCCTCGCCACCGGCGAGCTGATCGGCGTACCGCACCCCCGCTCGCGGACCGCGGACCGTTCCGCGCTCCGCCGCCGCATCCTCGACTCCCTCTGAAAGGCCCCCTATGGACATCCCCGCGCTCGCCGACGCCGAGGAACTGACCTGCGACGTCCTCGTCATCGGCGGCGGCACCGCCGGCACGATGGCGGCGCTGACCGCCGCCGAGGCCGGTGCGCGGGTGCTGCTCCTGGAGAAGGCGCACGTACGGCACTCCGGGGCCCTCGCCATGGGCATGGACGGGGTCAACAACGCCGTCATCCCGGGCCGCGCCGAGCCCGACGACTACGTCGCCGAGATCACCCGCGCCAACGACGGCATCGTCGACCAGTCCACGGTCCGCCAGACGGCGACCCGCGGGTTCGGCATGGTGCAGCGGCTGGAGTCGTACGGGGTGAAGTTCGAGAAGGACGAGCACGGCGAGTACGCCGTCCGCCAGGTCCACCGCTCCGGCTCGTACGTGCTGCCCATGCCGGAGGGCAAGGACGTCAAGAAGGTGCTGTACCGGCAGTTGCGCCGGCGTGAGATGCGGGAGCTGATCCGGATCGAGAACCGGGTGATGCCGGTCCGTGTCCTGACCGATCCCGGGGACGGGCGGGCGATCGGCGCGGCCGCCTTCAACACCCGTACCGGCGCCTTCGTGACCGTGCGGGCGGGGGCCGTGATCCTCGCGACCGGACCGTGCGGACGGCTCGGGCTGCCCGCCTCCGGATATCTCTACGGGACGTACGAGAACCCCACCAACGCCGGTGACGGCTACGCGATGGCGTACCACGCGGGCGCCGCGCTCACCGGCATCGAGTGCTTCCAGATCAACCCGTTGATCAAGGACTACAACGGCCCGGCCTGCGCCTACGTCGCGAACCCCTTCGGCGGCTACCAGGTCAACCGGCACGGCGAGCGGTTCGTGGACTCCGACTACTGGTCGGGGCAGATGATGTCGGAGTTCGCCGCCGAACTGGCCTCCGACCGCGGCCCGGTGTACCTCAAGCTCAGCCACCTCCCCGAGGAGACCGTCGCCGCCGTCGAATCGATTCTGCACACCACTGAGCGGCCCACGCGCGGCACCTTCCACGCGAACCGGGGCCACGACTACCGCACCCACGACATCGAGATGCACATCTCGGAGATCGGCCTGTGCGGCGGCCACTCGGCCTCCGGCGTACGCGTCGACGACCACGCCCGCACCACCGTGCCGCGGCTGTACGCGGCCGGGGACCTGGCCTCCGTACCGCACAACTACATGATCGGCGCGTTCGTCTTCGGCGATCTGGCGGGAGCGGACGCCGCCCAGTACCGGCCGTACGAGGGCGAGTTGCCGGCCGCGCAGCTCGCCGCCGCCCACGAGCTGATCTACCGGCCGCTGCGCCACCCGGACGGTCCGCCGCAGCCGCAGGTGGAGTACAAGCTGCGGCGGTTCGTGAACGACTACGTGGCCCCGCCCAAGACGGGCGCGAAGCTGTCGCTCGCCGTGGAGGCCTTCACCCGGATGGAGAGGGAGATCGGCGAGATGGGCGCCACGACCCCGCACGAGCTGATGCGCTGCGCCGAGGTCTCCTTCATCCGGGACTGCGCGGAAATGGCGGCGCGGGCCTCCCTCGCACGGACCGAGTCCCGCTGGGGGCTGTACCACGAGCGGCTCGACCACCCCGAGCGCGATGGCGCGGGCTGGCTGCACCACCTGGACCTGCGCAAGTCCCCTTCGGGGGCGATGGAGTTCACGGCGCGCCCGGTCGACCCCTATCTGGTGCCGGTCCCCGAATTCACCCCGACGGGCGGGCTCTCCCGGCACCTCGGCGAGGTCGAGCTGGTCGGCGTGGCCCTGGCGGGCGGCGAGGCCCGGGCGGCGGCCCCCGCGGCGGCCGCCGCCCGGGACACCGGATCCGCGCCGGGCTCACCCCGGATCCTGGAGCTCCTCTCCCTGGCGGAAGAGGCCCCGGGCCTGCCCGCCCTCCTCCCCTACCTGGACGACCCCGACCCGGCGGTCCGCGCCACGGCGGTGGCGGTGCTCGGCGAAACCGTCCCGGCGGGCGCCGGTCCCGCCCTCGGGGAGCGGCTGGCCGACCCCGACCCGGCGGTCCGCGCGGCCGCGGCGGCGGCGCTGCGCGAGCTGTTGGAGGTGCTCGCGCCCGACCCCGAACTGGGTGCGGCCCTGCGGGCGGGCCTCGCGGTGCCGGATCCGGCGGTCCGGTCGGCGGCCCTCGAAGCCCTACGGGTCCTGCGGCTCGGGGAGACCGGCCTGTACGAGCGGTCCCTGCGGGACGCCGACGTGGACGTCCGCATCCAGGCGGTGCGGGCGCTGGTCTCCGTGGACGCGGAGGCCGCGCTGGCAACGGCCGCGGGGGACTCCTCCCGGGAGGTCCGGGTGGCCGTGGCCAAGGCCCTCGGCACCCTGCGGGCGGGCTCCGCCCTGACCCCGCTGCTGTCGGACCCCGACCCCCTGGTCCGGGCGGCGGCGCTGACCTCGGTCTCCTTGACCGGCGGCCACACGGCGCGGGCCGTCTCCGCCCTCTCCGACCCGGCGTGGCAGGTCCGCGCGGGGGCTGCCGCCGGGCTGTCCTCGGCGCCGGCCGGGGTGGCGGTGGCCCCGCTCTCCCTCGCCCTCTCCGACCCGAACGCGGACGTCCGCAAGGCCACCGTCCTCGCCCTGCGCGCGCACCGCCCCGACCCGTCCGCCCTGTCGGCCCTGGCCACGGCCGCCACCGACCCCGACGCGGACGTCCGCGCCTACGCCACCCGGCTGTAGCCCCCTGCGCGGAGCCGCCCGCAGCCCCGGCTGCGGATGTGCCGCTGCGCGGGGCGGAGTTCCCCTACCCGCAGGGTGCGCCATCGCGTCACCCGTCCGGAGCCCCGCCGCGTGCAGGGGCGGCGCGGCGCCCGGATCGTGGTGGCAAGCCCCGACTCCGACCCCCGAACGGCAGGAGCCCCGATGTCCCTCCGCCCCCGCATGGCCTTCCTCGCCTGCGCCGCCGCGATATCCCTCGGCCTGGCCGCCACGGTCGCCACCGTCCCCGCCCACGGAGTCGACGGGCCCGCGCCCGACCCGAGGAACGCGAAGGCGATGCGCGACATGGCCACGGCCATCCGGGTGACGGCCAAGTACACGGACGAGCAGCAGGCCCTGAAGGACGGGTACGTGCCGCACGGCGAGGCCTGCATGACCAACCCCTTCGGGGTGGGTGCCATGGGCTACCACTACGTCAAGGAGTCCAACTGGGGCTCCACAGATCCCAGCAAGCCGGCGGCGCTGCTCTACAGCACCGAGAAGGACGAGCACGGCCGCCGCAAGCTGGAGGCGGTGGAGTGGATGTCCAAGGACCGGGACCAGGACTTCAAGACCACCGACGACCGACCGACCATGTTCGGGCTCCCCTTCGACGGACCCATGCCGGGCCACTGGGCGGGCATGCCCAAGCACTACGACCTCCACCTGTGGGCCTACAGGGACAACCCGGCGGGCCGCTTCCACAACTGGAACACGGCCCTGACCTGCCCCAAGGGAACCACCACCCCGCACAGTCACTCCTAAGAGCGACATCCCGGGATTCCCCGGCGATACGCTGGTCGGACTCGCGAGACTCCGGCTCATGGGAGCACTGATGAACCCGGAACACAGCTGGCCCATCCCGCCGCCCGGCGGCTGGACTGCCGACGACCTGGACACGCTTCCGAATCTGCCTCCGCACACGGAGCTGATCGACGGGAGCCTGGTTTTCGTGAGTCCGCAGACTCTGTTCCACATGCGAGCGATCAGTTTCTTCGATGGGCAGCTTCAATCGCTGGCTCCGAACGTGTACGAGGTCCTCCGCGAGTTCACCATCGACATCGACCGCCACAACCGCCCCGAACCCGATGTCATCGTCGTGGACGACAGCGCGGTGGGCGACCTGAATCAAACCAGGCTGCCCGCCGCAGCTGTCTGTCTGGCCATCGAAGTGGTCTCGCCCGAATCGATCGGCCGTGACCGTGGCGTCAAGCCGGTCAAGTACGCGGAGGCCGGTATCGCGCACTTCTGGCGCGTGGAGCACCTGGACGGCCGTGCCGTGGTCTATGTCTACGAACGGGACCCGTCGACGGGGAGATACGGAACCGCGGGCATCTTCCACGACCGTCTCAAGGTCTCCGTCCCCTTCCCCATCGACCTGGACCTCACCGAGATCATGCCGAAGCGACGGCGCACCGCATAGCCCCCGCCCCGCGCACGGCGAAGGGCCCGGCCCCCCGGAAAGGGGAAGCCGGGCCCTCGGCCGTACTCCGTACGGTCAGCGCACGAACGTGCTAGCGCTTCCCGCCAGGTCCAGGAAGTACTGCGGGGCCACGCCCAGGACCACCGTGACCGCGACGCCCACCGCGATCGTCGTCATCGTCAGCGGGGACGGGACGGCGACCGTGGGGCCGTCCGCCTTCGGCTCGCTGAAGAACATCAGGACGATCACCCGGATGTAGAAGAACGCGGCGATCGCGGACGAGATGACACCGACCACGACCAGCGCTCCCGCACCGCCCTCCGCCGCCGCCTGGAAGACGGCGAACTTGCCGGAGAAGCCGGAGGTCAGCGGGATGCCCGCGAAGGCGAGAAGGAAGACCGCGAAGACCGCCGCCGTGAGCGGTGAACGACGTCCCAGGCCCGCCCACTTGGACAGGTGCGTGGCCTCGCCGCCCGCATCGCGCACCAGCGTGACCACCGCGAAGGCGCCGATGGTCACGAAGGAGTACGCGGCCAGGTAGAAGAGGACGGACTTGACGCCCGCCTCCGAGGTGGCGATCACACCGGCCAGGATGAAGCCGGCGTGTGCGATCGAGGAGTAGGCGAGGAGCCGCTTGACGTCGGTCTGGGTGACCGCGATGACCGCGCCCGCCAGCATCGTGACGATCGCGACGCCCCACATCACCGGCCGCCAGTCCCACCGCAGGCCCGGCAGGACGACGTAGAGGAGACGCAGGAGGGCGCCGAAGGCGGCCACCTTCGTCGCCGCCGCCATGAAGCCGGTGACCGGGGTGGGGGCGCCCTGGTAGACGTCCGGGGTCCACATGTGGAAGGGAACCGCGCCGACCTTGAAGAGCAGGCCCATCAGGATGAGCGCGCCGCCGATCAGCAGCAGCGCGTCGTTGCCCATGGTGTCGGCGAGCGCCGGGTCGATGGTGGCCACGGTGCCGTCGACGACCTCCGCGATCGCCGCGTAGGAGACCGAGCCCGCGTACCCGTAGACGAGCGCGATGCCGAAGAGGAGGAAGGCGGAGGAGAAGGCGCCGAGCAGGAAGTACTTGACGGCCGCCTCCTGCGACATCAGCCGCTGGCGGCGGGCGGCGGCGCAGAGCAGGTACAGCGGGAGGGAGAAGACCTCCAGGGCCACGAACAGCGTCAGCAGGTCGTTGGCCGCGGGGAAGATCAGCATGCCGGCGACCGCGAACAGGGCCAGCGGGAAGACCTCGGTGGTGGTGAAGCCCGCCTTGACGGCTTCCTTCTCGCTCTCGCTGCCCGGTACGGACGCCGCCTGCGCGGCGAAGGAGTCCACCCGGTTGCCGTGGGCGGCCGGGTCCAGGCGCCGCTCGGCGAAGGTGAAGATCGCGACGACCGAGGCCAGGATGATGGTGCCCTGGAGGAAGAGGGCCGGTCCGTCGACGGCCACGGCTCCCATGGCCGCGATGTGCGCCTTGGAGCTGCCGTACCCGCCGGCGGCGAGCCCGACGACCGCCGCGAAGGCCGAGGCCAGCGCGGCGACGGCGAGGAACACCTGCGTGTAGTAACGGCCCTTGCGCGGCACGAAGGCCTCGACGAGGACTCCGATGATGGCCGCGCCCAGCACGATGAGCGTGGGCGACAGCTGAGCGTACTCGATGTGCGGGGCCGGGATCTTGTCGATCGGCGCCGCGGCCGCCAGGTTCGGCAGCAGGTTCTGGGCAGCAGCAGTCAGGGTGCTCACTTGGCCGCCTCCCCCTCGTTGGAGTGCTTCGCTTCGACAGCCACCTCGGGCTTCGGATCGGTCTCCTTGACGTCCGACATGGTGTGCTTCACCGCCGGGTTGACGATGTCGGTCAGGACCTTCGGGTAGACGCCCAGTCCGATCAGCAGCGCGATCAGCGGGGCGACCACCAGGACCTCCCGCAGGCGCAGGTCCGGCATGGTGCGGACCTCCTCCTTGAGGGGGCCGGTCATGGTGCGCTGGTAGAGGACCAGCGTGTAGAGCGCCGCCAGCACGATGCCGAAGGTGGCGATGATGCCGACGACCGGGTACCGGGCGAAGGTGCCGACCAGGACCAGGAACTCACTGACGAACGGGGCGAGGCCGGGGAGCGAGAGCGTGGCCAGGCCGCCGATCAGGAAGGTGCCGGCCAGGACCGGGGCCACCTTCTGCACGCCGCCGTAGTCGGCGATGAGCCGGGAGCCGCGCCGCGAGATCAGGAAGCCGGCGACCAGCATGAGCGCCGCCGTCGAGAGCCCGTGGTTGACCATGTAGAGCGTCGCGCCGGACTGGCCCTGGGAGGTCATCGCGAAGATGCCCAGGATGATGAAGCCGAAGTGCGAGATGGAGGCGTACGCCACCAGCCGCTTGATGTCCCGCTGGCCGACCGCGACCAGCGCACCGTAGACGATGCTGATCAGGGCCAGGACCAGGATCACCGGCGTGGCCCACTTACTGGCCTCGGGGAAGAGTCCGAGGCAGAAGCGGAGCATCGCGAAGGTGCCGACCTTGTCGACGACGGCGGTGATCAGGACGGCTACCGGGGCCGTTGCCTCGCCCATCGCGTTCGGCAGCCAGGTGTGCAGCGGCCAGAGCGGGGCCTTCACCGCGAAGGCGAAGAAGAAGCCGAGGAACAGCATCCGCTCGGTGTTGGTCGCCATGTCGAGCGTGCCCGCGGCGCGGGCGGCGGTGATCTCCTGGAGCGAGAAGTTCCCGGCGACCACGTAGAGCCCGATGACGGCGGCCAGCATGATCAGGCCGCCGACCAGGTTGTAGAGGAGGAACTTGACCGCCGCGTACGAGCGCTGCGCGGCCGCGTTCTCATCTGACCCGGAGTGTGCCCGGTCGCCGAAGCCGCCGATGAGGAAGTACATCGGGATGAGCATGGCTTCGAAGAAGATGTAGAAGAGGAAGACGTCGGTGGCCTCGAAGGAGATGATCACCATCGCCTCGACCAGCAGGATCAGGGCGAAGAAGCCCTGGGTCGGCCGCCAGCGCGAGGAGGAGGTCTCCAGCGGGTCGGCGTCGTGCCAGCCGGCCGCGATCACGAAGGGGATCAGCAGCGCGGTGAGTGCGATCAGCACCACCCCGATGCCGTCGACGCCCAGTTCGTAGCGGACGCCGAAGTCCGCGATCCAGGCGTGCGATTCGGTGAGCTGGTAGCGGTCGCCACCGGGCTCGAAGCGGACCGCGACGAGCACGGCCAGGGCCAGGGTCGCCACCGAGAAGAGCAGGGCGAGCCATTTGGCGGCGGTCCGGCGGGCGGCCGGGACGGCCGCCGTCAGGATCGCGCCGACCGCGGGGACCGCGGCCGTCACCGTCAGAAGCGGGAAACTCATCTCACACCGCCCTCATCAGCAGGGTCGCGGCGATCAGGATCGCCGTGCCCCCGAACATCGAGACCGCGTAGCTGCGGACGTAGCCGTTCTGCAGCTTGCGCAGCCGGCCCGACAGCCCGCCGACTCCGGCGGCCGTCCCGTTGACCACGCCGTCGACCAGGCTGTGGTCGACGTAGACGAGGGAGCGGGTCAGGTGCTCCCCGCCGCGGACGAGGACCACGTGGTTGAAGTCGTCCTGGTAGAGGTCCCGCCGGGCCGCCCGGGTGAGGAGCGAGCCGCGCGGGGCGACGACCGGGACGGGCTTCCTGCCGTACATCACCCAGGCGATGGCGACGCCGATGACGAGGACCACCATGGTGGCCGCGGTGACCGCCGTGGCGCTGATCGGCGGGTGTCCGTGCTGGTGTCCGGTGACGGGCTCCAGCCAGTTCAGGAAGCGGTCGCCGATCGCGAAGAACCCGCCCGCGAAGACCGAGCCGAAGGCCAGGACGATCATCGGGATGGTCATGGACTTCGGGGACTCGTGCGGGTGCGGCGCGTGGCCCTCTGCGTCCGGCTGCCAGCGCTTCTCGCCGAAGAAGGTGAGGAGCATGACGCGGGTCATGTAGAAGGCGGTGATCGCCGCACCGAGGAGGGTGACTCCGCCGAGGATCCAGCCCTGGGTGCCGCCCTTGGCGAAGGCGGCCTCGATGATCAGGTCCTTGGAGAAGAAGCCCGACAGACCCGGGAAGCCGATGATGGCGAGGTAGCCCAGCCCGAAGGTCGCGAACGTCACCGGCATGTACTTGCGCAGGCCGCCGTACTTGCGCATGTCGACCTCGTCGTTCATCCCGTGCATCACGGAACCGGCGCCGAGGAAGAGGCCCGCCTTGAAGAAGCCGTGCGTGACCAGGTGCATGATCGCGAACACGTACCCGACGGGGCCGAGGCCGGCCGCCAGGATCATGTAGCCGATCTGCGACATCGTCGATCCGGCGAGGGCCTTCTTGATGTCGTCCTTGGCGCAACCGACGATCGCACCGAAGAGGAGCGTGACGGCTCCGACGATGGTGACGACCAGCTGGGCGTCGGGCGCCCCGTTGAAGATCGCGCCCGAGCGGACGATCAGATAGACGCCGGCGGTGACCATGGTCGCCGCGTGGATGAGGGCCGAGACCGGGGTCGGGCCCTCCATCGCGTCCCCGAGCCAGGACTGGAGCGGCACCTGCGCCGACTTGCCGCAGGCGGCCAGCAGCAGCATGAGGCCGATCGCCGTCAGCTTGCCCTCGGAGGCGTCGTCCGCCGAGCCGAGGACCGGGCCGAAGGCGAAGGTCCCGAACGTGGTGAACATCAGCATGATGGCGACCGAGAGGCCGATGTCGCCGACGCGGTTGACCAGGAAGGCCTTCTTGGCCGCGGTGGCCGCGCTGGGCTTGTGCTGCCAGAAGCCGATCAGGAGGTACGAGGCGAGGCCCACGCCCTCCCAGCCGAAGTACAACAGCAGGTAGTTGTCGGCGAGCACCAGCAGGAGCATGGCCGCGACGAACAGGTTGAGGTAGCCGAAGAAGCGGCGGCGCCGCTCGTCGTGCTCCATGTAACCGATGGAGTAGATGTGGATGAGCGTGCCCACGCCGGAGATCAGCAGGACGAACGTCATCGACAGCTGGTCCAGCTGGAAGGCCATGTCGGCCTGGAAGCCCTCGACGGGGATCCAGGTGAACAGCCGCTGGTGCAGGGTGCGGTCCTCGGCTCCGCGGCCGAGCATGTCGGCGAAGAGGACGACGCCGGTCCCGAAGGAGGCGGCGGCGAGCAGGGTGCCGAGCCAGTGCCCCACCTTGTCGAGGCGGCGGCCGCCGCAGAGCAGCACCGCCGCTCCGAGCAGGGGCGCCGCGATCAGCAGCACAATCAGGTTCTCCACTGTGAACGCCCCTTACAGCTTCATCAGGCTGGCGTCGTCGACCGAGGCCGAGTGGCGGGTACGGAACAGCGACACGATGATCGCGAGGCCCACCACGACCTCGGCGGCGGCGACGACCATCGTGAAGAACGCGATGATCTGGCCGTCGAGGTTGCCGTGCATCCGGGAGAAGGTGACGAAGGCGAGGTTGCAGGCGTTGAGCATGAGCTCCACGCACATGAACAGCACGATCGCGTTCTTCCGGATCAGGACTCCGGCCGCCCCGATGGTGAACAGCAGCGCGGACAGGTACAGGTAGTTGACCGGGTTCACTTCGAGGCCTCCTCTCGGGCATCGAGGGCGTCGCGGCCGAGCCGCTCGGAGGACCGCTGCTCCAGGGCCTTCAGGTCGTCCAGGGCCTGGCCGGAGACGTCCCTGATCTGGCCGCGGGCGCGCAGCGTCTGGTTGACGGTGAGCTCGGAGGGGGTGCCGTCCGGCAGCAGGCCCGCGACGTCCACGGCGTTGTGCCGGGCGTAGACGCCGGGTGCGGGCAGCGGCGGGAGCTGTACGCCCTCGCGTACGCGGCGCTCGGCGAGTTCGCGCTGGGTGGCGGCCCGCTCGGTGCGCTCGCGGTGCGTGAGCACCATCGCGCCGACGGCCGCGGTGATCAGCAGGGCGCCGGTGATCTCGAAGGCGAACACGTACTTGGTGAAGATCAGCGTGGCCAGGCCCTCGACGTGCCCGCCGGAGTTGATCCGGCCGAGTCCGTTGAAGTGGGTGAGCCGGGCGTTGGAGATGCCGGCGATCAGCAGGATGCCGAAGCCGAGTCCGCACAGGACGGCGAGCCAGCGCTGCCCCTTGATGGTCTCGGTCAGCGAGTCCGCGGCGGTGACGCCGACGAGCATGACGACGAAGAGGAAGAGCATCATGATCGCGCCGGTGTAGACGACGACCTGGACGATGCCGAGGAAGTACGCCCCGTTGGCGAGGTAGAAGACCGCCAGGATGATCATCGTCCCGGCCAGGCTCAGCGCGCTGTGCACGGCCTTCTTCATCAGGATCGTGGCCAGCGCGCCGATGACGGCGACCGTGCCGAGGATCCAGAACTGGACCGCCTCACCGGAGGAGGTGAGGGTGGCGGCAGCGGCGAGGGAGCTCATGCGCCCACCCCCTCGGAGGTGTTGTCAGCGACCTCGCCCTTGGAGACGGCCACCTGGCGGACCGTCCCGGGAGCCGCCCCGGTCACCAGCCCGCGGTAGTAGTCCGTGTCGTCGGTGCCGGGGAAGATCGAGTGCGGTGCCTCGACCATGCCCTCGGTGAGCCCGGAGAGCAGCTGCTCCTTGGTGTAGATGAGCGCTTCGCGGCTGGAGTCGGCCAGTTCGAACTCGTTCGTCATGGTCAGCGCCCTGGTCGGGCACGCCTCGACGCACAGCCCGCACAGGATGCAGCGGGCGTAGTTGATCTGGTAGACGCGGCCGTACCGCTCACCCGGGGAGTAGCGCTCCTCCTCGGTGTTGTCCGCGCCCTCGACGTAGATCGCGTCGGCGGGACAGGCCCAGGCGCACAGCTCGCACCCGATGCACTTCTCAAGACCGTCCGGGTGGCGGTTGAGCTGGTGCCGCCCGTGGAAGCGGGGTGCGGTGGTCTTTTCCTGCTCCGGGTACTGCTCGGTGAGGCGCTTCTTGAACATGGCCTTGAAGGTCACGCCGAAGCCGGCCACCGGGTTCTGCCACTTCTCGCCCTGCTCGGCGTCAGACTTGTCAGACATTCTCAGCACCCTCCTCTCGGTCACTTTCAGTATTCGCCGCGCCACTGACAATGAGCTCCCGCTCACTGCGGGGCCGCCTGCGCGGTACGGGTGCCAGGTGCTGGCCGGGCTTGGGCGGTACGGGGAATCCGCCCGCCAGGGGGTCGAAGGGTTCGGCGGCCGCGGCCTGTTCGGCGTCCGCGAGGGCCGTCTTCTCCTTCTTGTCGCGGAACAGGTCCGCGACGAAGGACAGCAGCAGGAGCGCGATGACCCCGCCGCCGACGTAGAGCACGATCTCCTGGAAGTCGTAGTTCTCGTTGCGCAGCGCCCGGACGGTGGCGACCAGCATCAGCCACACCACGGAGACCGGGATGAGCACCTTCCAGCCGAGCTTCATCAGCTGGTCGTAGCGCACGCGCGGGAGCGTGCCGCGCAGCCAGATGAAGAAGAAGAGGAGCAGCTGGACCTTGAGGACGAACCAGAGCATCGGCCACCAGCCGTGGTTCGCGCCCTCCCAGTACGTGGAGATCGGCGCCGGGGCCCGCCAGCCGCCCAGGAACAGGGTGACGGAGACCGCGGAGACGGTGACCATGTTGACGTACTCGGCGAGCATGAACAGCGCGAACTTGATCGAGGAGTACTCGGTGTTGAAGCCGCCGACCAGGTCGCCCTCGGACTCCGGCATGTCGAAGGGGGCGCGGTTCGTCTCGCCGACCATCGTGATGACGTAGATGATGAAGGAGACCGGCAGCAGGATGATGTACCAGCGGTCCGCCTGGGCGTCCACGATCGCCGAGGTCGACATCGACCCGGAGTAGAGGAAGACCGAGGCGAAGGCCGCGCCCATCGCGATCTCGTACGAGATCATCTGCGCGCAGGAGCGCAGGCCGCCGAGCAGCGGGTACGTGGAGCCGGAGGACCAGCCCGCCAGCACGATGCCGTAGATGCCGACCGAGGCCACCGCGAGGATGTAGAGCATCGCGATGGGCAGGTCGGTCAGCTGCATCGTGGTGCGCTGGCCGAAGATGGAGACCTCGTTGCCCGAGGGGCCGAAGGGGATCACCGCGATGGCCATGAAGGCCGGGATCGCCGCGATGATCGGGGCGAGGACGTAGACGACCTTGTCGGCCCGCTTGACGATCAGGTCTTCCTTCAGCATCAGCTTCACGCCGTCGGCGAGCGACTGGAGCATGCCCCAAGGGCCGTGCCGGTTGGGGCCGATGCGCAGCTGCATCCAGGCGACGACCTTGCGCTCCCACACGATGGAGAACAGCACGGTCACCATCAGGAAGGCGAAGCAGAACACCGCCTTGACGACGACGAGCCACCAGACGTCCCTGCCGAACAGGGAGAGGTCTTCGGCGGCGATCTGAACGGTGTTCACGCGCCCACCTCCGCAGGGGAGTCGCTGGTGTCGGCGGGGGTGGCCGGGCCGATGCGGACCAGCTCCCCCGGGCGGGCTCCGGTGTCGGCGAGGACCCCGGAGCCGGTGGAGTTCATCGGGAGCCAGACCACCCGGTCGGGCATCTCGGTGACGCGCAGCGGCAGTTCCACCGAGCCGGCGGGGCCGGTCACCGCGAGGACGTCGCCGTGCTTGACGCCGGTCTCGGCGGCCGTGGCGGCCGACAGGCGGGCGCTTGCCTCGTGCCGGGTGCCGGCCAGGGCCTCGTCGCCGTCCTGGAGCAGCCCCTGGTCGAGGAGGAGCCGGTGCCCGGCGAGCACGGCCTCTCCCGCGCCGGGACGGGGCAGCAGCGCCCGGTCCCCGGGCCGTCCCTCGGCACGCTCCCCGGCCCACGGGCCGAGACCGTCGAGCTCCCGGCGTACGGCGTGTACGTCGGGCAGCGCGATCGGCCGGTCGGCCGCGTCGGCCAGCATGTGCAGCACGCGGGAGTCGGCGGGGGCGAGCCGGCGGGTCATCTGCTCGGGCTTGAGCGCGGCCTCGAACGGCCGGACCCTGCCCTCCCAGTTGATGAACGCGCCCGGCTTCTCGGCGACGGCCGCGACCGGGAAGACCACGTCCGCGAGGTCGGTGACCTCGCCGGGCCGCAGTTCCAGGGAGACCACGAAGGCCTCCTGGAGCGCGGCCTTCGCACGGGCCGGGTCCGGCAGGTCGGCGAGCTCGACGCCCGCGACCAGCAGGGCGGAGAGTTCCCGGGTCGCCGCAGCCTCGACGATCTGGCCGGTGTCGCGGCCGTAGCGGTGCGGGAGCTCGTCCAGGCCCCAGGCGGCCGCGACCTCGTCGCGGGCGCGCGGGTCGGTGGCGGGGCGGGCACCCGGCAGCAGGGACGGCAGCGCGCCCGCCTCGACGGCGGCCCGCTCCCCGGCCCGGCGCGGGATCCACACCAGGGTGGCGCCGCTCGCGGCGGAGGCCCGTACGGCCGCGGTCAGCGCGCCGGGCACGCCCGCGAGGCGCTCCCCCACGACGATGACCGCGCCGGGCAGGCGCAGCGCGTCGGCGGCGGCCTGGCCGCCGTCCTCCAGGCCGGCCTGCGAGGCCAGGGCGTTGAGCCACTCGGGCTCGGTGCCGGGGGCGGCGGCCAGCAGCGTGCCGCCCGCCTTCTCCAGGCCGCGCGTGGCGAACGGGGCGAGGGCGAAGGTCCGCTGCTTGTGCTTGCGGTGGGCCTTGCGCAGCCGCAGGAAGACCCCGGGGGCCTCCTCCTCGGCCTCGATGCCGACGAGGAGCACGGCCGGGGCCGCCTCCAGCGAGGCGTTGGTGACGCCGGCGCCGTCCAGGTCCTTGCCGGTGCCCGCGACGGAGGACGCCAGGAACTCGGCCTCCTCGGCGCTGTGCACCCGGGCCCGGAAGTCGATGTCGTTGGTGTCGAGCACGACCCGGGCGAACTTGGAGTACGCGTAGGCGTCCTCGACGGTGAGGCGTCCGCCGGTCAGCACTCCGGCCCGCCCGCGCGCGGCGGCCAGTCCGTTGGCGGCGGCCTCCAGGGCCTCGGGCCAGCTCGCCGGGGCCAGGACCCCGTCGCTGCCGCGGACCAGCGGGGTGGTGAGCCGGTCGGGGCGCTGCGCGTAGCGGAACCCGAAGCGGCCCTTGTCGCAGATCCACTCCTCGTTGACCTCGGGGTCCTCCGCGGCCATCCGGCGCAGCACCTTGCCGCGGCGGTGGTCGGTGCGCGTCGCGCAGCCGCCCGCGCAGTGCTCGCACACGCTCGGGGAGGAGACGAGGTCGAAGGGGCGGGAACGGAACCGGTAGGCGGCCGAGGTGAGGGCGCCGACCGGGCAGATCTGGATGGTGTTGCCGGAGAAGTACGACTCGAAGGGGTCGCCCTCGCCGGTGCCGACCTGCTGGAGCGCGCCGCGCTCCAGGAGCTCGATCATCGGGTCGCCGGCGATCTCGTTGGAGAAGCGGGTGCAGCGCGCGCACAGCACGCACCGCTCGCGGTCCAGCAGCACCTGCGTGGAGATCGGGACCGGCTTCTCGTAGGTGCGCTTCTTGCCTTCGAAACGCGATTCGGCGTTGCCGTGGGACATCGCCTGGTTCTGCAGCGGGCATTCGCCGCCCTTGTCGCAGACCGGGCAGTCCAGCGGGTGGTTGATGAGCAGCAGCTCCATCACTCCGCGCTGGGCCTTGTCGGCGACCGGGGAGGTCAGCTGGGTCTTGACGACCATGCCGTCGGTGCAGGTGATGGTGCAGGAGGCCATCGGCTTGCGCTGGCCCTCGACCTCGACGATGCACTGGCGGCAGGCGCCGGCCGGGGAGAGGAGGGGGTGGTCGCAGAACCGGGGGATCTCGATGCCGAGCTGTTCGGCGGCCCGGATGACCAGGGTTCCCTTGGGCACCGACAGTTCGATGCCGTCGATGGTCAGGGAGATGTGGTCCGGCGGGACCACGGCCTCTCCGCCGCCGGAGGTGCCGTAGCCCGCGGCGGAGCCGCTAGACGGTTGCAGTACGGTCATGCGGTCACCTCCGTGTCGGCCCAGAGGGTCGACTTCTTGGGGTCGAAGGGGCAGCCCTTGCCCGTGATGTGCTGCTCGTACTCCGCGCGGAAGTACTTGAGCGAGGAGAAGATGGGGCTGGCGGCGCCGTCACCCAGCGCGCAGAACGACTTGCCGTTGATGTTGTCGGCGATGTCGTTCAGCTTGTCGAGGTCGGACATGACCCCCTTGCCGGCTTCGATGTCGCGCAGCAACTGGACCAGCCAGTACGTGCCTTCGCGGCAGGGGGTGCACTTGCCGCAGGACTCGTGGGCGTAGAACTCGGTCCAGCGGGTCACCGCCCGCACCACGCAGGTCGTCTCGTCGAAGCACTGCAGGGCCTTGGTGCCCAGCATGGAGCCGGCCGCGCCGACGCCCTCGTAGTCGAGGGGGACGTCGAGGTGCTCCTCGGTGAACATCGGGGTGGAGGAGCCGCCCGGGGTCCAGAACTTCAGCCGGTGCCCGGGGCGCATGCCGCCGCTCATGTCGAGGAGCTGGCGCAGGGTGATCCCGAGCGGGGCCTCGTACTGGCCGGGGCCGACGACGTGCCCGGAGAGCGAGTACAGGGTGAAGCCGGGGGACTTCTCGGTCCCCATCGACTTGAACCAGTCCTTGCCCCGGTTCAGGATCGCGGGAACCGAGGCGATGGACTCCACGTTGTTCACCACGGTGGGGCAGGCGTAGAGCCCCTCGACCGCGGGGAAGGGCGGACGCAGCCGGGGCTGGCCGCGGCGGCCTTCGAGGGAGTCCAGGAGGGCCGTTTCCTCGCCGCAGATGTAGGCGCCGGCTCCCGCATGCACGGTGATGTCGAGCTTGAGGCCGCTCCCGAGGATGTTCTCGCCGAGGAAGCCGGCCTCGTACGCCTCGCGGACCGCCTCGTGCAGGCGCCGCAGGACCGGCACGGTCTCGCCGCGCAGGTAGATGAAGGCGTGCTCCGAGCGGATCGCGTAGCAGGCGATGATCATTCCCTCGATGAGGGAGTGCGGGTTGGCGAAGAGGAGCGGGATGTCCTTGCAGGTGCCCGGCTCCGACTCGTCCGCGTTCACCACGAGGTAGTGCGGCTTGCCGTCGCCCTGCGGGATGAACTGCCACTTCATCCCGGTGGGGAAGCCGGCGCCGCCGCGTCCGCGCAGGCCCGAGTCCTTCACGTAGGCGATCAGGTCGTCGGGGGTCATGGCGAGCGCCTTGCGCAGGCCCTCGTAGCCCTCGTGGCGCCGGTAGGTCTCCAGCGTCCACGACCGCGGCTCGTCCCAGAACGCCGACAGGACGGGCGCGAGGAGCTTCTCCGGACTCGTGCCGTTCTTGCTCAGTTCGGTGGACACGGTCATCACTCCCCTCCCTCGATGGTGGCCTCGCCGCGCGGGTGCACGATCGGGGCGTGCGGGGCTTCGCCGCGCGCGATGCGCAGGCCGATCAGGGAGGCGTGACCCGCGCCGCCGCTCGCCTCGACCGCGCCTTCGCGCTCGTCGGGGAAGCCCGCCAGGATCCGGGCGGTCTCCTTGTACGTGCACAGCGGCGCGCCCCGGGTCGGCTCGACGGGGCGGCCCGCCAGCAGGTCGTCCACCATGGCCTTGGCGGACTCGGGGGTCTGGTTGTCGAAGAACTCCCAGTTGACCATCACCACGGGGGCGTAGTCGCAGGCCGCGTTACACTCGATGTGCTCGAGGGTGACCTTGCCGTCGGGGGTGGTCTCGTTGTTGCCGACCCCGAGGTGCTCCTTGAGCTCGTCGAAGATGGCGTCGCCGCCCATGACCGCGCACAGGGTGTTCGTACAGACACCGACCTGGTAGTCCCCGGAGGGCTTGCGCCGGTACATCGTGTAGAAGGTCGCCACGGCCGTGACCTCGGCGGTCGTCAGGCCCAGCACCTCGGCGCAGAACCGGATGCCGGTGCGCGAGACGTAGCCCTCCTCCGACTGGATGAGGTGGAGCAGCGGCAGCAGCGCGGAACGGCTGTCGGGGTAGCGGGCGATGACCTCCTTCGCGTCCGCTTCGAGCCGGGCGCGCACGTCGGCCGGGAAGTCGGGTGCCGGAAGCTGGGGCATGCCCAGGCTCACCCCTGATACGGGCTGATTGGCTGTCATCGGTCGACGCCTCCCATCACGGGGTCGATGGAGGCGACGGCCACGATGACGTCGGCGATCTGGCCGCCCTCGCACATCGCCGCCATGGCCTGCAGGTTGGTGAAGGACGGGTCGCGGAAGTGGACCCGGTAGGGGCGGGTGCCGCCGTCGGAGACCACGTGCACGCCGAGCTCGCCCTTGGGCGACTCCACGGCCGCGTAGGCCTGGCCGGCCGGTACCCGGAAGCCCTCGGTCACCAGCTTGAAGTGGTGGATGAGGGACTCCATGGAGGTGCCCATGATCTGCTTGATGTGGTCGAGCGAGTTGCCGAGGCCGTCGGGGCCCATCGCGAGCTGCGCCGGCCAGGCGATCTTCTTGTCGGCGACCATGACCGGGCCCGGCTCCAGCCGCTCCAGGCACTGCTCGACGATCCGCAGGGACTGGCGCATCTCCTCCAGGCGGATCAGGAACCGCCCGTAGGAGTCGCAGGACTCGGTGGTCGGTACGTCGAACTCGTAGTTCTCGTAGCCGCAGTACGGGTCCGTCTTGCGCAGGTCGTGCGGGAGGCCGGCCGAGCGCAGGACCGGGCCGGTGGCGCCGAGCGCCATGCAGCCGGTGAGGTCGAGGTAGCCGACGTCCTGCATGCGGGCCTTGAAGATGGGGTTGCCGGTGGCGAGGCTGTCGTACTCCGGCAGGTTCTTCTTCATGGTCTTCACGAACTCGCGGAGCTGGTCCACGGCGCCCGGGGGCAGGTCCTGGGCGAGACCGCCGGGGCGGATGAACGCGTGGTTCATGCGCAGTCCGGTGATCAGCTCGAACACGTCGAGGATCAGCTCGCGGTCGCGGAACCCGTAGATCATGATCGTGGTCGCGCCCAGCTCCATGCCGCCGGTGGCGATGCACACCAGGTGGGAGGAGAGCCGGTTGAGCTCCATCAGCAGGACGCGGATGACGGAGGCGCGGTCCGGGATCTGATCGGTGATGCCGAGCAGCTTCTCGACGCCCAGGCAGTACGCCGTCTCGTTGAAGAACGGCGTCAGGTAGTCCATGCGCGTGACGAAGGTGGTGCCCTGCGTCCAGTTCCGGTACTCGAGGTTCTTCTCGATGCCGGTGTGGAGGTAGCCGATGCCGCAGCGGGCCTCGGTGACCGTCTCGCCGTCGATCTCCAGGATCAGGCGGAGCACTCCGTGTGTGGAGGGGTGCTGGGGGCCCATGTTGACGACGATCCGCTCGTCGTCCGCGCGGGCCGCCGACTGGACGATCTCGTCCCAGTCGCCGCCGGTGACGGTGTAGACGGTGCCCTCGGTCGTCTCGCGCGCCGAGGCGTGGTCGGCGGAGGCGTTGTGGGAAGTGGACATCAGCTGTACGACCTCCGCTGGTCGGGAGCCGGGATCTGGGCGCCCTTGTACTCGATGGCGATGCCGCCGAGCGGGTAGTCCTTGCGCTGCGGGAAGCCCTGCCAGTCGTCCGGCATCATGATCCGGGTGAGCGCCGGGTGGCCGTCGAAGATCAGGCCGAAGAAGTCGTACGTCTCGCGCTCGTGCCAGTCGTTGGTCGGGTAGACCGAGACGATCGAGGGCACGTGCGGGTCGGCGTCCGGGGCGGTGACCTCCAGCCGCACGATCCGGCCGTGGGTGAGCGAGCGCAGGTGGTAGACGGCGTGCAGCTCGCGGCCCTTGTCGTCCGGGAAGTGCACCCCGCTCACTCCGGTGCAGAGCTCGAAGCGCAGGGCCGGGTCGTCGCGCAGCGTCCTCGCGACGAGGAGGAGGTGCTCGCGCGCGATGTGGAGGGTCAGCTCCGCCCGGTCGACGACGACCTTCTCGATCGCGTTCTCGGGGACGAGGTCCTGCTCCTCCAGCGCCCCTTCGAGCTCGTCGACGACCTCGTCGAAGTACGAGCCGTACGGGCGGGCGCTCGCGCCGGGCAGGGCCACGGTGCGCACGAGGCCGCCGTAGCCGCTGGTGTCGCCGCCGCCACTGGCGCCGAACATGCCTTTGCGGACGCCGATCACCTCGGGACCGGCCGCTCCGCGGGGCGCGGGCACGTTGTCGCCGTCGCCGGCATGGGGGCCGCTGTGCACGGCCGGGTCCTCGCTCACCGCAGGAGCCCCTTCATCTCAATGGTGGGGAGCGCCTTGAGGGCCGCCTCCTCCGCCTCGCGGGCCGCCTCTTCCCGGTTCACGCCGAGCTTGCCGCCCTGGATCTTCTGGTGGAGCTTGAGGATCGCGTCGAGCAGCATCTCGGGGCGGGGCGGGCAGCCGGGCAGGTAGATGTCCACGGGGACGATGTGGTCGACGCCCTGGACGATCGCATAGTTGTTGAACATTCCACCCGAAGACGCACAAACCCCCATGGAGATGACCCACTTGGGAGCGGGCATCTGGTCGTACACCTGCCGCAGCACCGGCGCCATCTTCTGGCTGACCCGGCCGGCCACGATCATCAGGTCGGCCTGGCGCGGGGATCCGCGGAAGACCTCCATGCCGAAGCGGGCCAGGTCGTACCGGCCCGCTCCGGTGGTCATCATCTCGATGGCGCAGCAGGCCAGGCCGAAGGTGGCCGGGAAGACGGACGCCTTGCGCACCCACCCCGCGGCCTGTTCGACGGTGGTCAGCAGAAAGCCGCTCGGCAGCTTCTCTTCCAGTCCCATGGAAATTCAGCCCCTCAGTCCCATTCCAGGCCGCCGCGGCGCCATACGTAGGCGTAGGCGACGAAGACGGTGAGCACGAAGAGGAGCATCTCGACGAGCCCGAAGATCCCCAGCGAGTCGAAGGTGACCGCCCAGGGGTAGAGGAAGACAACCTCGATGTCGAAGACGATGAAGAGCATCGCCGTCAGGTAGTACTTGATGGGGAAGCGGCCGCCACCGGCGGGCATGGGAGTGGGCTCGATGCCGCACTCGTACGCTTCAAGTTTTGCCCGGTTGTACCGTTTTGGACCGATCAGCGTGGCCATGACCACGGAGAAGATCGCAAACCCTGCGCCGAGGGCGCCGAGCACGAGGATGGGCGCGTACGCATTCACGCTCCTCGCTCCTTCCAGTCGTCCTTGACCGTTGGACCGCTGCCGGCGCCGCGCGCCCCGCCTCGCATGTGAGGCAGTTCACAAGCCGGACTGGTGCGCATCTTATGCCCGCCCATCTGTGATCTGCGACACGGGTTACAACAACGAGTTTGTGATCTCCACCACCTGACGAACGATCATGAAGCCCAATGAGTGGTGATCTTCATACGTGAAGCATCCACATGATCACCAAAGGTGACATCCGCACCTGTCGTCGCAGGTGGAAGGCCTGTCGCACTATCAAATCGTGGCCCCTGCACGCAAATTGGCGAGGGGGCGCGCGTGATGATAAAGGGATCGGCGTCCCCCGGTCGGGGGACCTCGCGAGGACGGGAGTGGACGCGTGCATGCGTTCACGAACTCGGGGCAGAGGGGACTCGAAGGGCGGCCGGAGGCCATCCGGAAGTCACCCGGAGACACCACCACGTCCGGCCGACGGCCGCCCCGGGATCGATCGCGACCCGGTCCCGACCCGATCCCGACCCGGCCCCGACCCCTCGGCGCGTTCACGGTTCGGTCACAGGAGGGCCACAGCGTCCGCATGGCGTGACACTCCTGTGACCTGCGCCACTCGGAGTTCGGGGTACCGAAACGGGGCTTGGCCATCTGTGCGGGCGGATGGTAAGCCCGGGATCAATTCGGACTTATTGCGGAAAGCCCATGATCACAGCCCTGCGAGCGGCTGTCCGATTCGCCCGTTACGGCGTCAATAAGAGGTCCGACGCGCCCGGTTAGCCCGCTTCGCGCACAACTGTGGCGCAGACCACGTTTCTTGAACGCAACCGGCGTGCCCTGATAGCGGTTGTACCCATGTCCCTCACCGCTCACATACCCAGCCACCGGAAGCCCCGCCGCAGCGCCTCGAAGCTCGCGGTCCGCGCCGGAGTTGCCGGTGGCGTCCTCAGCACCCTGGCCATGGCCGGCACGGCGAGCGCCACCCCCTCCGCCGAGCCCGCGCACGAGACCACCCTCGAAATGCCGGTCCTCAACCTGGACCTGGCCGCCGAGGTCTCCTCGTCCGTCACCAAGGCCGCGGAGAACACCCGCGCCCTCGCCGTCGACGGCGAGCTCAACGCCCTGGAGGAGACCGCCCGCACGGGCGCCGCCGCCGAGGCGAAGAAGCTGAAGGCCGACGCCCAGAAGAAGGCCGACGCCGACGCGAAGGCGAAGGCCGAGGCGGACCGCAAGGCCGAGGCCGAGCGCGCCGGCCGCAGCACGGAGCGCACCTCGCTCCAGAGCAACTCCGGCTCCTCCTCGTCCTCCTCGTCGAAGGGGACCTCCTCCGGGGGCTCCTCGCAGGGCAAGGGCACCGTCACGGCCCCCGCGACCGGCTCCGCCGCCGCCATCGTCAACTTCGCCCGCGCGCAGGTCGGCAAGGCGTACGTCATGGGCGGCACCGGCCCGTCCTCCTTCGACTGCTCGGGCCTGGTCCAGGCCGCGTACCGCCAGGCGGGCATCAGCCTGCCGCGCATGTCGCAGGCGCAGTCCTCGGCCGGCACCTCGGTCTCCCTGAGCGCCCTCCAGCCGGGCGACATCCTGTACTGGGGCTCCAAGGGCAGCGCGTACCACGTCGCCGTCTACGTCGGCGGCGGCAAGTTCGTCGGCGCGCAGAACCCCAGCACCGGCATCGTCGAGCGCTCCCTGAGCTACGACAAGCCGACGGGCGCCGTGCGCGTCCTCTGACAGTTCCGCCGACGTCTCCCCGACGTCTCCCCGCAGCCCCGGGCCGCTCCCGGTGACGCACGAAAGGCCGGTACTCCCCCGCTCGGGGGTGGAGTACCGGCCTTTCGGCGCTCTGGGGGCTCCTGGAGGCGTCCGGAGGCTCCCGGGGGCTCCCCGGGACCTCGGAGGGGGTCCCGGCGCCGTCGGGGCTCCGTCCGGGCGGCGTCCGGGCAGGCGCGGGGAGCCGCGGAGGCGGACCCGCGCCGGCCCGTCAGTCGAGGAACGTGGCCGAGGTGATCTTGTTCTTGAAGTTGACGGTGGCGTTGCCCGTGTAGCCCGGGGGGAGCGAACCGATCAGACCGGTGAGGTTCACCTCGGTCGCCACCTTCCACGTGTAGGTGTCCCGGTTCCGGTAGGACGCGGTGTCGTCGTTCGTCACCCGGTTCCGGCCCTCGCAGTTCTCCGGCCCGACGAAGAGGTTGTTGTAGAAGTTCCAGTCCGAGGACATCAGGTCGAAGACACAGCCGCCCTGGTTGGAGTTGTAGTAAAGGCCGAACTCGCTGGTTTCCAGATACCCGTTCCGCTCGGTGTTGGCGGCGGCCGGACCGGCCGAGGCCAGGAGAACGGCGCCGACGGATACCGCGGCGGCGCAGCCGGCGGCGATTTTGTTAAGGGCCTTACTCATTGACGATTTCTCCATCTTCAGGAAATTGATTCCGGCCGGGATTAAACCTTCCGGGACACCGCAGGGCAAGGGGCTTCTCAGCTTTTCAGGCCACAACCTGGCTGGCGGGTAACGGACTTGTTCGCTTTGCGGGTGCCCGATTACGCTCTCCCGCGGCCTTGTGCCCCGCTCCCGCACCAACGCGCCCTTCCACTCCGCCGACCGCAAGGGAAACGCCTCGTGCGTGTACGCGAAATATCCTCGTCACTCCTTTTGTGCCTCGCACTGACCGCATGCGGAGGCGGGGAATCCCCGGGGACGGACTCCGGAGCGGGAAAGCCCGGACTTCGCGGAGGTCCCACCGCCACACCCTCGATCGCGGCGGCGGACATGCCGTTCTACACGTGCATGCGGCAGCACGGAATGACCGTCTCCTACGGGGACGACAGGGCCCCGCACTTCGTGGAGAAGGACAGCCCGCAGTACCCGCCGGCGCAGCGGGCCTGCCTGCCGCTGCTCCCGTCGCCCTCCCCCGTCCAGGCGAGCGCGCAGGACCTGGCCGCCGCGCGCAAGGCCTCCGAGTGCATGCGGGCGAAGGGCATCTCCTGGTATCCGGACCCGGATCCGGTCACCGCCGAGGTGCAGCAGAAGGACGGCGGCACCTCCGAGCAGTGGCAGGAGCTCAAGCGCGACCACCGCGACGCCTACCGGGCCTGCCTGCCCCGGCCCTCCTGACCGGCGCCGCGGCTCAGACGATCCCCGCCGCCAGCTTGTAGCGGGCCTCGCGCTGCTTCTTGTACAGCGCGAGGGTCTCGGCCTGCTCCTCCACCAGCCGCTGCTGGTACGCCTTCTCCACCGCCGCCCAGACGCCGACGAGGTTCACCTCGCGCTTGCAGGCGACGTCGGCCTTGGCCGCGGTGACGGCCTTCGGACCGCCCAGATCGGCTTCCAGGCCGAGCTTCTGGACGACCTCGTAGGGATCCTTCAGGCCGGTGTACCCCGACTTCTCCATGCACGCGGACCAGTTCTTCAGCACCTCGGTCACCCGCGAGTCCCCCTTGGAGCGTTCGTGCGCCTCCGAGGCCAGGCCGAACGGGAACAGCAGGTCCACGCTGTCCTTCGTCGGCGCGTACAGCCTGCGGTACGCCTCCCGGATGCAGCCGCCGGGCGGCACCTTCTGACCCCCGACGTCGATGCCGCTGTCCACCTGCGCGGCCTCCTCCTCGCTCGCGGCGTCCGGGGGCTGCGCGGCGCCCTGCGCCCCGCCCGGCCGTTCGCCGTGCATGACCAGGGTGGCGCTCTCGCTCAGCGGTGCGGCCGGGGGCTTGACCGGCCGCCCCTTGCCCGCGGTGGTGTCGTAGCCGTGGGCCGCCGCGAACTCCGCGTCGGCCGCCCCGAAGAGCGCCCGGTGCCGCCCCTCGGGCCCCTGGGCGCCGGCCTGGCCGGAGGGCATGACCTCCTCGTACGGGAACCCGTACCGGGCCATGCACCGGGAGAGCAGCCGCTGCTGCACCTGCCCCATGCGGACCGTCTCGGCGTCGGTGTCCGTGTACGCGTCCAGGGGCAGCGAGATCGAGGCGGTGGCGGGGGCGACGGCCACCTCGCCCAGTTCCGGCTCCCCGTGCGCGCTGCCGCCGTCCGGATCCGAGCAGCCGGCCAGGACCAGCGCCAGCAGGACGGCGGCCGGGAGGGCGGGGCGGCGGAGCGGACGGGAGCGTATGACGGAAGACCTGTTCACGCTCGGAAATTGAACAGTCCGGGGTGACCTGGGACAAGGCCCTTCTCGCCTGCTGGTCAGCCAAACTTCCTGCCTGGAAACCAACTTGTCCGCCCGTCCCGTCTGGCGGTCGCCCCGTGCCGAGCGGGCGGGATCCTGCCAAGATGGCCGGGGCGGGCGCGCCCGAGTCGCCCCAGGAAGTGGTGATCCGTGACGACCAGTCCGTCCGACGAACCCCCCGGCCCCGGATCCGGTCCCGATGCCGCCCCGGCCGCCGCCGGGCTCGGCATGCTGTCCCTCGGCGGCTGGCTCCTGACCACCACCCGCCCCTGGCAGAAGCCGGGCTCCCCGCTCGAGCTCACCCTGGAGTGGACGGCCTCGGGCACCCTGATCCTCTGCGGCCTGGCCCTCCTGGCCCGCTGCGTCCGCCGGGTCCACGCCCCGCCCCCACCTGCCGGGGACACCCCGGACGGGACCCCGTACGGGGTCCCGCGGGCCAGGGCCAGGGCCAGGGTCAGGCCTTGGGGGCGACCTTCGAAAGGCCGTTGATGACGCGGTCCATCGCGTCGCCGCCCGTCGGGTCGGTGAGGTTGGCCAGCATCTTCAGGGTGAACTTCATCAGCACCGGGTGGCTCAGGCCGCGCTGGGCGGCGACCTTCATGATCTTCGGGTTGCCGATGAGCTTCACGAAGGCGCGGCCCAGGGTGTAGTAGCCGCCGTAGGTCTCCTTCAGGACCTTCGGGTAGCTGTGCAGGGTCAGTTCGCGCAGGGCCGGGGTGGCGCGGGAGTGCGCCTGGACGATGACGTCGGCGGCGATCTGGCCCGACTCCATCGCGTAGGCGATGCCCTCGCCGTTGAACGGGTTGACGAGCCCGCCCGCGTCACCGACGAGCAGCAGCCCCTTGGTGTAGTGCGGCTGGCGGTTGAAGGCCATCGGCAGGGCCGCGCCGCGGATGGGCTGCGTCATGTTGTCGGGGGTGTAGCCCCAGTCCTCCGGCATCGAGGCGCACCAGGCCTTGAGGACCTCGCGCCAGTCCAGCTCCTTGAAGGCGGAGGAGGAGTTGAGGATGCCGAGGCCGACGTTGGAGGTGCCGTCGCCCATGCCGAAGATCCAGCCGTAGCCGGGCAGCAGCCGGTCCTCGGCGCCGCGCCGGTCCCAGAGCTCCAGCCAGGACTCCAGGTAGTCGTCGTCGTGGCGCGGGGAGGTGAAGTAGGTGCGTACGGCCACGCCCATCGGGCGGTCCTCGCGGCGGTGCAGGCCCATGGCCAGGGAGAGCCGGGAGGAGTTGCCGTCGGCCGCGACCACGAGCGGGGCGCTGAAGGTGACCGGGGTCTTCTCCTCACCGAGCTTCGCCGTCACGCCGGTGATGTGGCCGGTACGGGGATCGCGTACGGGCTCGCCGACGTTGCAGCGCTCGTAGAGGCGGGCGCCCGCCTTCTGGGCCTGGCGGGCCAGGGTCTCGTCGAAGTCGTCGCGCTTGCGGACGAGTCCGTAGTCGGGGAAGGAGGCCAGCTCCGGCCAGTCCAGCTGGAGCCGCTGGCCGCCGCCGATGATGCGCAGGCCCTTGTTGCGCAGCCAGCCGGCCTCTTCGGAGATGTCGATGCCCATCGACACCAGCTGCTTGGTGGCGCGCGGGGTCAGGCCGTCGCCGCAGACCTTCTCGCGGGGGAACGCGGTCTTCTCCAGGAGCAGGACGTCAAGTCCGGCCTTGGCCAGGTAATAAGCAGTGGTCGAGCCGGCGGGCCCGGCCCCGACGACGATCACGTCCGCGGAGTGCTCGGAGAGGGGCTCGGTCACGGCGGGTCTCCCGAAGGCTCGATAAAGGGTGCCCATTGGCACAAGACCTGTGCAGTCTATGCAGCGAGAGAGATCGCGATCCGAAGGGCTGCCCCCTGTGACCACCTCGCCGACCCGGCCGCTCCCCGTCGTCCAGCTCCGTGTGCCCACGGACGAGGACGCGCACGCCTGGCACCGGGTCTTCCACGACCCCGACGTCATGGAGTTCCTCGGCGGCCCCGCCGAGCTCTCCTTCTACGAGGAGATCACCGCCCGGCAGCGGATGCACGACGCGCGCCTCGGCTTCTGCCTGTGGACCCTGCTGGACGCGGACGGGGAGGTGCTCGGTTTCACCGGGGCGCAGCCGTGGCCGGAGTCGAAGGGGTGGGGGCCGGTCGGGGAGATCGAGATCGGGTGGCGGCTCGGGCGCTCCGCATGGGGGCGGGGGTACGCGTACGCGGCTGCGCTGGCGACGCTGGAGCGGGTGCGGGGGGCTGGGGTGCCGGATGTTGTGGCGATGATCGACGATGCGAATGTCCGCTCGATCGCGGTGGCGGAGCGGCTGGGCATGACCCTGCAGGACCGCTCCCCCGTGCCGGGCGGCCCCCGCATCTCCCGCCGCTACGCCCTGACCCTCCAGCCGGGCTGACCCCGCTACGGCTGTCCCGCTGCGCGGGGCGGAGTTCCCCTACCCGCCCTTCCGCCGTTCCCCGGGCGCTGCCCGGACCCCGGTCCTCAAACGCCGGACGGGCTGAAAGCCCCTGGGGCTCCGCCCCGGGAACGGGTCCGGGCGGAGTCCGGCGCGTGAAGGAGGGGCTAGAACACGCTCAGGCCCGTCAGGGTCGTGAAGCGGTCCAGGGCGGCCACCGCGGCGACGGAGTTGCCCTGGGGGTCCAGGCCGGGGCTCCACGCGGCCAGCGTGCACGCGCCCGGCACGACCGCCACGATGCCCCCGCCGACGCCGCTCTTTCCGGGCAGCCCCACCCGGTAGGCGAACTCCCCCGCCGCGTCGTACGTCCCACAGGTCAGCATCACCGCGTTGACCTGCTTCGCCTCGCTGCGCGTCAGGAGGCGCGAGCCGTCCGCGCGCAGCCCGTGCCGGGCCAGGAAGCGGCCGGCGCGGGCCAGGTCGGCGCAGCTCATCTCGATGGAGCACTGCCAGAAGTAGTGCTCCAGCAGCATCGGCACCGGGTTGTCGATGTTCCCGTAGGCGGCCATGAAGTGGGCCAGGGCCGCGTTCCGGTCCCCGTGTTCCTGTTCGGAGGCGGCGACCTCCGCGTCGAAGGTGACCTCCGGGTTCTGGCTCTCCTCCCGGAGGAAGCGCAGCAGTTCGCTGCTCGCGTCGCCCGTCAGCGTCTGGAGCCGGTCGGTGACGACGAGCGCGCCCGCGTTGATGAAGGGGTTGCGCGGGATGCCGTTCTCGTACTCCAGCTGCACGAGGGAGTTGAAGGGGTTGCCGGAGGGTTCCCGGCCCACCCGCTCCCACAGGCTGTCGCCGCCCTCGGCGAGCGCGAGGGCCAGTGCGAAGACCTTGGTGATGGACTGGGCGGAGAAGGGGGTCTGCCAGTCCCCCACTCCGAACACGTTGCCGTCGAGGTCGGCGATGGCCATCCCGAACTGCCGGGGGTCCACGGACGCCAGCGCCGGGATGTATTCGGCGGTGGCGCCGCTGCCGATCAGCGGGGCGATGTCGGTGGCGACCTGCTCCAGCAGGGCCTGGTAGTCCATCTCCGCGGCCCCGTACTACGCGTGCTTGGTGCCGCGGTGCAGGGCCACGATGCCGCCGCTCAGGTTGCGCCAGGCCACCTTGGACCAGCCGGCCTTCTGCAGCAGCCCGGCCAGCGCCGGCTGGTCGGGCCAGGCGCGGATGGAGTCGGCGAGGTAGACGTACGCGTCGGGGTTGGAGGAGACCGCGCGGGCCACCGGCGGCATCGCGCGCATCAGGTACTCGGTGTACACGGTCCGGAAGGGGGCCCAGGTGGGCTGCGAGAACTCGCAGATCACGACCTGGCCGCCGGGCTTCGTGACCCGGTACAGCTCGCGCAGGGCGGCGTCGGTGTCCTGGACGTTGCGCAGGCCGAAGGAGATGGTGACGGTGTCGAAGGCGTCGTCCTTGAAGGGGAGCTTCGTCGCGTCGCCCGCCGTCAGCGGGAGCCAGGGGTTGCGCTTCTTGCCTTCGCGGAGCATGCCGAGGGAGAAGTCGCAGGGCACGACGTACGCGCCGGTCGCCGCGAAGGGCAGCGAGGAGGTGGCCGTGCCGGCGGCCAGGTCGAGGACCAGCTGCCCGGGGCGCGCGCCGACCGCCTTGGCGACCTCCTTGCGCCACAGGCGGGCCTGCCCGAGGGAGAGGACGTCGTTGGTGAGGTCGTAGTTCGCCGCCACGCCGTCGAACATGGACGCGACTTCGTGCGGCTGCTTGTCCAGGGAAGCTGATGTCACTGGCGTGGGCCCCTCGGGTGCGGTGCGAATGGTGCGAATGGTCCGGCGAACGGTTCGGCAGGGTCCTGCGGACCGCCCCGCCATTCTCGCAGGCCCCCGTGGACCGCACCCGGCCGCCCGCATTGACCCATCAGGGGAGGTTCCATGGCTTATTGTTCGATAGCCCTAAAAGAGTAGAGATAGGTTGGTCCGTCATGGCGCATCCGGTGGACGACGGCCCGGTCACGTCCCGGAGGGGTTTCTTCGATCGGCCGACCCTGGGGAAGGCCGTCCTGGTGATCGCCGGGTATCTGGCGTACTACCTGCTGGTCGGGCGCGCCATCGGCGCCGTCTTCGGCGACGAGGTGGACCAGGACGACGTACTGGCGACGGGCGCGAGCATCTTCTTCGCCCTCGTGCTGCCGATCGCGATCGGCGCCGTGACCCTCCTCGGCTTCTCGGCCGCCATCGGCCGGCTCCGCTCGGTCTTCGCCAGGCGGACGGCCGTGGGCCGGCCCTGGATGTGGATCGGTCCCGCGCTCGCGCTCATCGCCGTCGTCGGCCATGCCGCGGCCACCGACTGGAGCATCTGGCGGCCGGAGCAGATCCTCCTCATCGCCCTGCTCGGGGTCTGCGTGGGACTCGCCGAGGAGCTCGCGACGCGCGGCCTCGCGGTCGAGCTGCTCCGCGGCGCCGGGCATTCCGAGCGGTTCGTGATGGTGGTCTCGTCGCTGCTGTTCGCCCTCATGCACGGGTCCAACGTGCTGTCCGGGATGAAGGTGGGCACGGTGCTCGTCACCGTCGTCTACACCTTCGGCTTCGGCGTGTGCATGTACCTCGTCATGCGTCTGACCGGCACCATCTGGTCCGCGATCGTCCTCCACGCCCTCACGGACCCAACGACCATCTTCTCCAGCGGTGGTGTCGACGAGGCCGTCACCCCTCACACCGGCGGCTGGTCCCTGCTCGCCTCGACGGCCACCATCCTCATGGTCGTCTTCGCGTGCGTGGCCGTCTTCCTGGTCCGCGGGGACCGCCCCGGCCGGGCGGACTCCCCCGGGCTCAGCGACGGCGGTGGAGCAGCCTGCCGCCGATGACCGTGGCCACGCAGCTCGTCGGGCCCTCCACCAGCAGCTCCGCCGGACCGGGCACCGCGAAGACCGCGAACCGTGCCGGGGCGCCCGGCTCCAGGACCCCGTGGAAGGCATCCTCGGCGGCGGTCCGGCCGGCGAGCGGGTCCAGGGAGGCCGGTCCCTCGTAGGGGGCGGGCGGGACGACGGTGAGCCCGGAGCGGACCACCGCCGTCCGGACGGCCGGGCTGGTGAAGCGGCCGGCCACGGCGACGACCCCGCGGGCGAGCAGCTTCTGCGTGCCGCGCCGCGCGCTGTTGCCCCACCGCGGCTCGGTCATCTTCAGGTCCGCCAACGCCTCGGCGCCGCTGATCGGTTCGGTCCCGAGCTCGGTGATCTCGTAGGGGTCGTCCGGGTAGTACGTGCGCTCCAGCAGCTCGTCGCCGCCGCGCACCAGCAACCCCGGGGTCAGCACCCCGGGCCAGCTGCGGGCGCGCGCGTGCGGATAGGCCGCGGCGAGCTCCTCGTACGGGCCCACCCGGGCGATGCGGTCGCCCTCGACCAGGACCGCGCCGCCGGGCAGCGGCGCGGGTCCCTCACCGGGTCCGGTGACGGCCCCGGTCACGAGGAGTTCGGCGGTGTGGATCGTCAGCACGGGCGCGTCAGTTCGAGGAGATGAGCTTCAGCTCGGGGTGGGCGGTGCCGCCCTCGATGGCGGTGGAGGAGATGTGCGAGACCACGCGGTCGTCGACCGGGTCGTTCGCCGGGTCGTCGTGCACCAGGAGGTGCTCGTACGTCGTGGCGCGCTGGGCCGGGGTGCGGCCCGCCTTGCGGATCAGGTCGATGATCTCCATGCGGTTGGAGCGGTGCTTGGCACCGGCCGAGGAGACGACGTTCTCCTCCAGCATGATCGAACCGAGGTCGTCGGCGCCGTAGTGCAGGGAGAGCTGGCCCGCCTCCTTGCCCACGGTGAGCCAGGAGCCCTGGATGTGGGCGACGTTGTCGAGGAAGAGCCGCGCGATGGCGATCATGCGCAGGTACTCGAAGACGGTCGCCTGGGTCCGGCCCTTGAGGCGGTTGTTCTCGGGCTGGTAGGTGTACGGGATGAAGGCGCGGAAGCCGCCCGTACGGTCCTGCGTGTCCCGGATCATCGCGATGTGCTCGATGCGCTCGGCGTTGGTCTCGCCGGTGCCCATCAGCATGGTGGAGGTGGACTCCACGCCCAGCTTGTGGGCGATCTCCATGATCTCCAGCCAGCGCTCGCCGGACTCCTTGAGCGGGGCGATCGCCTTGCGCGGCCGCTCGGGGAGCAGCTCGGCGCCGGCGCCCGCGAAGGAGTCCAGCCCGGCGGCGTGGATGCGCTGGATGGCCTCCTCGGCGGACACCTTGGAGATCCGGGCCATGTGCTCGACCTCGGACGCGCCGAGGGAGTGGATGACCAGCTGCGGGTAGGCCTGCTTGATGGCGGAGAAGTGGTGCTCGTAGTACTCGACGCCGTAGTCCGGGTGGTGGCCGCCCTGGAACATGATCTGCGTGCCGCCCAGCTCGACGGTCTCCGCGCAGCGGCGCAGGATGTCCTCGAGGTCGCGGGACCAGCCCTTCTTGGCGTCCTTGGGGGCCGCGTAGAAGGCGCAGAACTTGCACGCCGTGACGCACACGTTGGTGTAGTTGATGTTGCGCTCGATGATGTACGTCGCGATGTGCTCGGTACCGGCGTAGCGCAGCCGGCGGGCCGCGTCGGCGGCCTGGCCCAGTGCGTGCAGGGGCGCGTGGCGGTAGAGGTCGAGCGCCTCTTCCTGGGTGATCCGGCCCCCAGTGGCGGCTCGGTCGAGGACTGACTGGAGAGCGGCCTGGTCGGTCACCGGTGCGTCACCTTTCGGCTGTGTCGTTCGGCTGGCGCCCGGCTGCGGTCGAGCTTCCCGGACCGATCCAGCCTACGCCAGCCGTTGCCGCTCCCGGTCTGGCCCCCTACGGGACGCCCCGAGTCGCCGCAGACACACGGAACCGGCCCGGCTCACGGGACCGGCCCGGCGCCAAGGACGGGGCCGGACCCCAGATCGAGCCCCAGGTCGAGCCCCAGCCCCAAACCCAGGCCCGCGTAGATCACGCCCGCGAGGGCGCCGCCGGCCATGAAGGGGCCGAAGGCGATCGAGGTACCGCGCTCCACCCGGCGCAGGGCGACCCGGGCGTACCCGTGCACGGCGGCCGCGGTGAACCCGGCGAGGCTTCCCGCGAACAGCACGAACCACCCGTACCAGCCCAGGATCTGCCCCACGGTCAGGGCCAGGGTGACGTCGCCGAAGCCCATGCCGGGCGGGTAGATGAGGTGGAGCACGAGGTACACGGCCCCGAGGGTGAGCCCCCCGAGCAGCGCGCGCGTCCAGGACCCACCGGTACCGGTGAACAGGGCGGCCACGCCGAGTGCGACCACGGTGGCGGCGGCCAGCGGCAGGGTCACCACGTCGGGCAGCCGGTGCACGGCCTGGTCGACGAAGCAGAGCAGAACGGTGAACGGCGCCAACACCAGCCAGGCAACCAACTCGGGCCGAGCCCCGACCCCGGCCCCGAGCGCGAGACACACAAGAACGGCCGCCAGGACGGCCCCTCCGACGGGCGCGTAGCCCCCCCGCCACCGGAACCAGCAGGGGCGCCGGGCCCCGCCCCAGCCGTCCGCGGCCGGATCCAAGGCCGCTGCGGAGCCCGGGGCCGGGGCCGAGCCCGAGGCTGGGTCCGTACCCGTACCCGTACCCGTACCCGTATCCGCGTCCGGGGCTGCGTGCCGTGCCGGACCGCATCGGGGGCAGACCGGCAGGCCCAGCCAGCCTCCGGCCGGGCCGGTCAGCGGGTGGCCGGCCGGGCAGGCCGAGCGCCAGGGCAGGCCCGCTTCGACGGAGAGCCGGTAGGCGGCCCGGGGCAGGAGGAGGCCCGCTGCCGTACCCCAGAGCGTGACCCCGGCCACGAACAGCGTGATGCCCATGTCAGCACGCCCCCACGGCTCCGCGGCCCGGCGCCGCCGCCCGTTCCCGGATCCTCATCCCACGCCCCCGCCCCGCACCCCGTGACTTGGCGACGCACGCTAGCAGCGCCACCGGGCGCCCTCAAGGACCGGCGAAGCCCGCCGGCATCTGTTCCATTGCCCGCTGGTCCGGGGCGATGGCCCGACGGCGGGTGCGGGTGGTGGGCCCTGCGGGGCGAAGTCCCCTACCCACCCTTCCACCGTTCCCCGGGCCAGCCCGGACCCGCGCCTCAAACGCCGGCGGGGCTGGGAGGGGCCCCGGTCCTCAAACGCCGGACGGGCTGAAAGCAGCAACCCCGGGCTGCGCCCGGACCCCCTGGGGTTCCGCCCCAGACCCCGGTCCTCAAACGCCGGACAGCTGAAAAACCCAAACCCCGGCCGGGACCGAGCTGTCTCCCGGCCGGGACCGAGTTGCCCCCCCCGGCCGGGGTCGGGGGCTGCGGGACCCGGGACGGGGACGGGGGCGGGGTGGGGTGTTGGCCGGGACGTAAAGCGTGATTTGTGGCGCAAGAACACGCCGCGCCCTGTCGAAGTGGGCACAGGGCGCCTAAATCATGCAGTCCAGACCGACACCCCACCCCCCCCCCGGCACCGGCCCCCCACCCGCAGCCAACCCGCCACACCGGCCAACCCCAGCCCCGCCGGCGCTTGAGGCGCAGGGGCCCGGGGACTGGTCCCCGGCGGCACCGCCGCGCCGCGCCGCACCCCGGCCAAAGGAGACCGCATTCGCGGTAAACAGCAGCGGCATTCACCTTTCCAGAGCATTCCGCTCTACGGAAAGGCGAATACCCTCATAAGCCGCGCTAATGCCCCGGCACGCCCACCGGAAGCAGCTCCACGTTCACATCAGGCGCATAGCCCGTCGTGAGTCCCGTCCGCCGCGCGAATTCACGGACGCCCGCCAGCTGGTCGGGACCGAAGCGGAAGTCGAGCGTCGTGAAGTAGCGCTCCAGGAGTTCCGCGTCGAAGGCCTCCCAGCGGGCCGCCTGCTCGGCGACCTTGCCGACCTCCTCCAGGGACACGTCCCGGGAGGCGAGAAAGGCCTCGTGGACCTTCCTCACGACCTCCGGCTCACGCTCCAGGTAGTCCTTGCGGGCGGCCCAGACCGCGAAGACGAACGGCAGTCCCGTCCACTCCTTCCACATCGTCCCCAGGTCGTGGACGGTGAGCCCGAGCCGGGGCGCGTCGTGCAGCGAGGCCCGCAGCGCGGCGTCGCCGATCAGCACCGCCGCGTCCGCCTCCTGCATCATCAGGCCCAGGTCGGGCGGGCAGGTGTAGTAGTCGGGCCGCACCTCGTACTTCTCCGCGAGCAGCAGCTGTGCCAGGCGTACGGACGTTCGCGAGGTGGATCCCAGAGCGACGCGGGCGCCGTCCAGCTGGTCCAGGGGGACCTGCGAGACGATCACGCAGGACATGACGGGACCGTCGCAGCCGACCGCGAGGTCGGGGAAGGCGACGAGGTCGTCCGCGTTGCGGAGGAACTCCACGAGGGTGATGGGACCGATGTCCAGGCCGCCCTGGACGAGGCTCGCGCTGAGCTTCTCCGGGGTGTCCTTGGTCAGCTCCAGGTCCAGCAGCGTGCCGGTTCTGGCCAGCCCCCAGTAGAGGGGAAGGCAGTTCAGGAACTGAATGTGGCCGACACGGGGCCGGCTGCGATAGGCGTCCACATCGCGAGACTAGCCCCCGCGTCTCCGTCAGCCGTCTGGCGGGTCTCAAACGTCCGAGTGACGTGATCTTTCCCTCTGGTCTCGGCCGGGAGGTGCGTGCTAGGCTCGACGCAAGTTGCAGTTTGGTTTCCCTTGCAGTACGAGGCCTGCGGAGAATGTGACCCGCAGGCTTTTGTAGTTTTCAGACTTCTTAGCAGGTTCTGGAGCAGGGCGACCCTTTGGCCCATAGGAGGGCTCATGGCTACCGGAACCGTCAAGTGGTTCAACGCTGAAAAGGGCTTCGGCTTCATCGCCCAGGACGGCGGCGGCCCGGATGTCTTCGTCCACTACTCCGCGATCAACGCCGCCGGCTTCCGCTCCCTTGAGGAGAACCAGCTGGTGAACTTCGACGTCACCCAGGGTCCGAAGGGCCCGCAGGCGGAGAACGTCACCCCGGCCTAGTCGCCTGGGCCAACCAGTCGCGGTTGGATATGCAGTACCCAAGGAGCCCTGTCTTCTCTGCGCGAGCAGAGTCGACGGGGCTCCTGCCTTTGCCCTGGCCGGGTCGCAGGACCAGGTCAGGGGCGCAGCGCCCCCCGGCACCGCTCGACGGAGCCGGGGGGCGCATGGTACGGATGGGCTTGACGGCCGAGAAGGTCACCGTCGTGGGGGCCGAGGTGGCGGATGACGTCGGGCTGCACCGGGTGACCATGGCGCAGGTCGCGCGGCGGCTCGGGGTGCAGGACGCGAGTCTGTACGCGCACGTCCGCAGCCTGGAGGACCTCCGCGGGCGGATCGCCCTGCTGGCGGCGGACGAGAAGACGCTGCTCATCGCCGAGGCTACGGCGGGGCTCGCCGGGAAGGACGCGCTCGTGGCGTTCGCCAACGCCTGGCGGGAGTACGCCCACAAGTACCCCGGCCGCTACGCGGCGACGCAGGCCCCGGGCAAGATCGACCCCGAGCTGGCCGCGCAGGCCGCCGGGCCGCGCCGCGCGATCGCGCTGACGTACGGGATGCTGCGCGGCTACGGGCTCGCGGAGCCCGATCTGACCGACGCCGCCCGGCTGCTGCGCAGCACGTTCCACGGGTTCGTGGCCCTGGAGGCCGCGGGCGGTTTCGCCCACGCGCGGACGCCCGAGGCCTCCTGGCTCTGGTCCCTCGACGCCCTGCACCAGCTGCTGAGCCAGCGCTCCGCCCACCGCAAGGGGGACTTCGCATGAGCGCCCCGACCACCGGCGGCCTGCGCGTGCCCGGCGCGACCCTGTACTACGAGGTGCGCGGCCGGGGCCCGCTGCTGCTGCTGATCCCCGGCGGGACCGGCGGCGCGGCCGCCTTCGACGGGGTCGCCGACGCGCTGGCGGCCGAGTACACCGTCGCCTCCTACGATCCGCGCGGGCTGTCCCGCAGTTCGCTGGACGAGCCGGAGGCCGGGCAGAGCGTGGCCGAGCACGCCGAGGACGCGCTGCGGCTGCTGGACCTGCTGTCGCCCGGCGAGCCCGCCCGGGTCTTCGGCTCCAGCTCGGGCGCGATCGCGGCCCTGCACCTGCTGACCGCCCGGCCCGAACGCCTCGTACGCCTCGTCGCCCACGAGCCGCCGGTGGTGGAGGTGCTGCCGGACGCCCCGGCGCACCGCGCGTTCCTCGCACGGGTACGGGACACCCTGGAGGCGGAGGGACTGATGCCGGCGATGGGCGTGTTCGCGGCGGGGCTGAGGAGCGACGGCGACGCCCCGGCACCCGGACCGGCCCCAGTCCCAGCCCCTACCCCTGCCCCTGCCGAATTGCCGCCGCACGCGGCCGCCCGGGCCGAGCGGACGATGGGCGATCTGCCCTACTTCCTCGGGCGCATCGTGCCGGGCTTCATGGCCTACTCCCCCGACCTGGAGCGGCTGGAGGCGGTCTCGGACCGGCTCGTGCTCGCCGGCGGCCGGGACTCGCGGGGCGAACTGCCCTACCGCCCGGCCGCGTACCTCGCCGAGCGCTTCGGCAGGGAACTGCTGCACTTCCCCGGCGGGCACACCGGCCTGACCACGCACCCCGCCGAGTTCGGCGGGGTGCTCCGGCAGGCCTTCGCGTCCTAGGCCGTCTCTTTCGGATCTTGTCGGCCGAGTCCGCGGCGTCTGGTGCCGTGCCTGGCCGTGCTGTCGGGGCGTTCGCGTACTGGGCGTACGTGGTCGCCTCGGCAGTGCGGCCAGGCGCGGTGCCGGGCGTCGCGGGCCCGGCAAGATCCGAAAGAGACGGCCTAGCCCTTGCGGGTCCGCTGCTCGGTCACCGGCGGCTGCGTCTCCGGCTTGTCGGTGACCGGAGGCTCGGCCGCGGTGACGGTGATCTCCAGGAAGAGCACCACCTGGTCCGAGATCCGCACGCGGAGCGTGTACGTGCCCGAGGCGACGCCCGTGGTGGACAGTTCCGGCAGGTCGATCTTGCCGTCGGCCCCGGTCGCCGGGAGCGCCAGCTCCGTCAGCTTGTTGCCGTCCTTGTCCAGGAAGTACGGGGTCTCCCCCGCCTTGGCCGGGTCCGCCGGGACCCACTTCCCGTCCTTGTCCTTGGAGCCGAGCCCTGCCGTGGCCTTGGCCCCGGCGACCGGCTTGTCCTTGGCCGTCGCCAGGAACTGCACGCCCTTGATCCCGGTTCCGGCCACCGCGGTCAGCGGCTTGCCCGCGTTCGCGTCGCTGCGGACCAGCTGGTCCGCCTCGGGGACGGGGACCGGCTCGGCCGGGGTGACCTTGCCCGAGATCTTCACGGAGACCTCGACCGAAGCCGCGTAGGCGGTGGCGCGCAGGGTGAAGTCGCCCGCCTTGCGGCCCGCCTTCAGCTTCGGAACCCGGACCAGGCCCTTCTCGTCGGTCTGCAGGACCGCGAAGTCCTTGCCGTCGGCCGCGAAGACGGTGCGGCCGGTGGTGTCGTCGTCGATCGAGATCACGATCTGCTGACCGACGGCCGGCATGCCGTCGGTCAGCACCGCCTTGATGAGCGGGGTGCGCGGGAACTCGGTCCCGGCCTCGGCCGTGAGCTCCCGCGTGCCGATCTTGACCAGCCTGTCCAGGGTCGGGGTGGGCTTCGGCGGCTTCGGCGGCTTGGGCGGCGGCGTCGGCGTGGGGGTGGGAGTCGGCGTGGGGGTCGGCGTGGGAGTCGGCGTCGGCAGGTGCGGCGGGTTCGGCGTCGGGTAGTTGCCGGCCGGCGGGTCCGGGACCGGGGTCGCGCCCTGGCCGGCCTGGTACTGCCGCATGTAGCCGAGCACGGTGTTCACGTACTCGCGCGACCTGTTGTAGCTGAGGATCGCCTTGTCGAGGTCGCCCGCGTCGGACAGGTTGCGCTGGCCCGCGCAGAGGTAGAGGCCTGCGCCCAGCGCCGCGTCGTAGATGTTGTTCGGGTCGCGCTTGCCGTCGGCGTTGCCGTCGGCGCCCCAGGTGGACCAGGTGGAGGGGATGAACTGCATCGGGCCGACCGCGCGGTCGTACTCCGGGTCCGCGTCCCACTCGCCCTTGTCGGTGTCCTTGATCTCGGCGAAGCCGTTGCCGTCCAGGCGCGGTCCGCGGATCGGCTTCTCGGTGTACCCGTCCGCCTTGAGCCCGTAGCCGGAGGCGTGTACGGACTCCACCCGGCCTATGCCCGCCAGCAGTTGCCAGGGCAGGTGGCAGCCGGGGAGGGCCGCGGCCACCGAGATCCCGGCGCGCTTGTAGGCGTCGAGGGCGGTCGCGGGTATGCCCGCGGTGGCCCCGTCGGGACTGGCGGCGCCGGGGGGCGCCGGCGGCGGGTCGGCGACCAGGTCCGGGAGCTCCAGCCGGGCGTCACCGCGATCGGTCGCCTGGGGGCTGTCGGGGGTCGGCTCGGCTTCCCCCGCGCCCGCGATCGGCGTGTTGGTCACGACAGCTGCGGTGGTCAGGCTGGCCGCGAGGGCGGCCGTGCACACGACTTTGCGCGAGGTGTTGACGAGGTGACGGTGAAGTGGCTTCACAGCGCGGCGATCCCCCCAGAGCGGCGGCCGGTCCGGGCCCCGCAAAACGTACATAACCCACATAACCCATACACCACTCCGCGCGCCCGAAACTTCTTCGCGCGGACGGCCGAGTGGCCGTGGAGGTTAACTGTCTATCAGTTCTTCGCCCGCGACTCACCGCCACCCCCGGAGATGTGTCCCACCATTCGCCCCATCTTCACGAACCCTCGCCCGGGCGCGGACCAGGGACTTAGGTCCCCGCCCGATTCGCACCAATGGCACCTACTTGAGCGCTCTACGACCTTTATCCTTGTTGAATGGCAACCAGCAAGAAGGACCAGCGGCGCGAGGCCCGCGAACGGATGCGTGAGGAACGCGAGGCCCGGGCCCGGCGCGAGAAGCTGCGCGGGCGCGTGCTGATCGGCGGCGCGCTGGTCGCCGTACTGGCCCTCGCGGTCGGCATCGGCCTCTACGTGTCGCAGCCCTCCGCCGACGACGAGGCGGCCGGCAAGCCCTTCGTCCAGCCGGCCAACACCACCGGCAAGGACGGGATCGTGATCCCGTACGGCAAGGCCGACGCGAAGAACGTCCTCTCCGTATGGCTCGACCCGCGCTGCCCCTACTGCGCGGGCGTCGAGATCGGCCTCGGCAAGACCATCAAGGAGCAGGCGGACGCGGGCACGTACCGCGTCGAGTACCACTTCGCCACGTTCTTGGACAAGGCGCTGGGCGGCGGCAAGGGCTCCAAGCGGGCGGTCAACGCGCTGGGCGCGGCGGCGAACGAGAGCCCGGAGAAGTTCATGGAGTACCTCCAGGTGCTCTACAAGAACCACCCGGAGAAGGAAACGGACGACAAGTTCGGCTCCACGGCCACCCTGCTAGACCTCGCGAACCAGGTCCCGGGGCTGCGCACGCCCGCCTTCAACAAGGCGGTCAAGGAACTCACCTACATGCCGTGGGTCGAGAAGGTCGGCCAGGCCTTCTACGACCAGAACATGCAGGGCACGCCGGACGTCTCCATCAACGGCACGAAGCTCACCGTGAACTCGGGCCAGGGCATCGACTCGATCACCCCGGACGCGTTCAAGAAGCTGATCACCGACAACCTGAAGTAGCGGAACGACGAGGCCCTGGCCGATGGCACCTCCGTTCACGGGGTACCGGGGCCCCCGGCGCACAGTGCGTGGTCGATCAGGGCACTGGCCGCGTTCTCCTGCTCCAGCATGTGCTCCATGCTGTCGCCTCGGGCCTCGGACATGGAGACCACGGCGCTTCGACGCCCGCCCTCGGTGACGCCGTTGAGGGTGATGTAGCCGCCGTCCCCGCCCTCATGGCCCCAGTAGGTTCCTCCGCAGGTCAAAGGGCGTTCGACCAGCCCGAGCCCGTATCGGCCCCCGGGCCACAGCCGTTGGACCTTCGCGCTCACGGGGACGGTCCGCTTCATCTTGGCCAGCTGCCGTGCCGGCAGGAGGCGGCCGTCGAGCAGCGCGCGGAGGAAGCGGTTCTCGTCCCGGGTGGTCGTGACCCACGAAAGGTTCTCGTGGTCCACCGGTATCTGGTCGGTGACGTCCACCCGGGAACCGGGGCCGAAGAGCTGGTAAGCCTGGGCATGGGGTCGGGGCAGGGTGGACTCGGTACCCATCCACCGGGTCTGGTCCAGGCCCAGGGGGCGCAGGATGCGGTTCTCGATCTCCTGGTGTGCGGGGTGACCGGTGGCCTTCTGGATGATCATGTCGAGCAGGACGTAGCCGGTGTTGGAGTACGCCCAGCCCTTGCCGGGCAAGAAATCCTCCGGCTTCTGGGCCATGGCGAGGTCGACCAGCTGCTCGGGTTCGTAGATGGTGTGGCGCTGCTGGTAGTACTCCTCCGGCGTGGTGTATCCGGGCAGGGCCTCGCGGATGCCACTGGTGTGCTGGAGCAGGTGGCGGACGGTGATTCGGCTGCCGTCGTTGCCGTTGCCCCGCACCACTCCGGGCAGCCAGTGGTCGACCGTGTCGCCCAGGGACAGCCTGCCCTCGGCCTCCAGTTGGAGGACCACGGTGGCGACCAGCGTCTTGGACGTACTGGCCATGCGGAAGTAGCCGCCGGAAGGGACCGGGCGCCCGGTGTTCAGGTCGGCGGTACCGCTGGTGGCGACCGACTCCCGGCCGTCGGGCACGATGACGCGGGCCTGGACACCGCTGATACCGAGGGCGTGGATCGCCTCGGTGTCCCGGCGTAACTGCTCCGCAGGGGAGGAGCCGGCGGTCTGGGCGACGGCGGGGACCACCTCGGCGGTGAGCAGCGTCACGACACCGAGTGCCATGGCCAGGCGCTTTCGCAGAGTCGAAGTCATGACTGGACGCTAATTCCGCCCCCTGCGGGGCACGATCCGGCACACCCCAAGATCGGAACGGGGGATACCCCCCCGGCACGGGTTGCCGGCGGTCACCGCGGCAGGAGCGCATCCAGTGCGGCGCCGAGTCCGACGGGGTCGCGGAAGTGGATCGCGGTGATCCCCAGCCCGCGGGCGGCAGCGACGTTCGCGGCCCTGTCATCGATGAACACGGCTTCCGCGGGTGCGAAGCCCATCGTGTCGAGGGCCTGGGTGAACACCACCGGCTCGGGCTTGACAGCTCCCAGACGGCAGGAGAAGAACAAGTCATCGAAACGGGAAGCGACCTGGGGGAACAGGTCCGGGAACGCTTCCAGCAGCAGGGGGTCGTTGTCGGTGAGCAGAGCGGTGCGGAGCGGACGCACCGCGTCGACCAGCGTGAGCACCTTCAGATCCGGTTCGAAGGCACGGCACCAGATCTCCTGGAGGGCCCGGATGCTTCCTTGGAACCCCAGCCTTTCCTGGATCGTGCGGTGCATCTCCGAGGGGGAATCGAGGCCGAGGTCCCACCGTGAGATGAGCCCGGATGCGTAGAGCCCGCTCTCCACCCGCTCGGGAGTGATCCCGCATGCCCTGCCCAGCGCGGCAAGCCGCCGCTCCGGATGGAAGCGGCAGACGACGCCCCCGAGGTCGAAGAGGACCACCTTTGGCTGCATGCGCCGACGATAGCCGCGCCCCGGCCGCACCCCCCGGTCACAGGCAGGCCCACACCGTCTTCCCCGGCCCGCCCCGGTCCCTCGGCGCGACGCCCCATTCCCGCGCCAGGGCCCGTACGAGCATCAGCCCGCGCCCGCCCTCCGCCGACCAGGGGTCCACGGCCGCCTCCGCCTCGGGCGGCAGCCGGTCCCCCCGGCCGTCGCTCACCTCCACCCGGACCCGTAGGCCGTCTTAGCCGAGCCGCACCTCGAAGTCCCGGCCGGGCACCCGCCCGTGCAGCACGGCGTTCGCGGCCAGCTCCCCCACCACCAGCTCCACGTCCTCGGCGAGCCCGCAGCCGTACGGAATCCCCCAGGCGCCGAGCTGCACCCCGACCAGCCGCCGGGCGAGCCGGGCCCCGCGCGGGGTGGCGGAGAGGCGCTGCCGGAACTCAGCCGGCGCCATGTCACTCAGTTCCATCGTCACGCCACCGAGCGTGGCCGGTCCGCCGCACGCTTTCCAGGACCGGCGGCGCTACGCGGAACCCCCGTAGGACCGGCGGCGACGACCTGTACGGCCGGTACGCCCGCACCAGGGCCGAAGGCCCCTCCATCTCGGGACCTCCGCCAGGGAATCCGGGGTAATGGCTTCATAAAGTTGGGTCGACTCCCGCGTGCGGTCGGGACCTCTCTCCCTGCAAGGCAGCCATGACTCCCCAACTCCGCCGTATCCCGGCCCTCTTCTGCTCCGCCACCCTCCTCGCCCTCGCCGCCACCGGCTGCGGCAACGGGAAGACGGCGGAGGCCACCGGGTCCACCCCCCGGCCCCCACCAACTCGAATTCGATGCCCGACCCTGCCGGACCGCGCCCGCTCTCGTACGAGGGCGACGAGAAGTACTCCAAACTGAACCCGCTGGACGGCTACTTCGCCACCTGCACCGACTGGCACGTCGCCTACCAGTCGCAGGACCAGTGGGCCGTGGCCGCACTGTTCCTCAAGTTCAACGGGCAGTGGCCCGACTACCCCGAGGACAAGCTGATCGACGAGTACGCCGCCGAACTCGACCGGGCCTGCGCGAAGGCACGGATGAGCGACGACCCCAAGGGCGAACCCCTCCTGAAGTACGCGGAGGACGTCCTGAAGGCATCGAAGTACCGGTACCACCCGGCCGGTACGGCCTGAGCCCTCCCCGGCCGCCCGGTGCCATGTCACCCATTGCGGCCGTCCCCTCACCGAGCGTGGCCGGTCCGCCGTACGCTTTCCGGGAACGGCGGCGCTCCGGGGGAAACCCCGTAGGACCGGCGGTTGTTGCGTGTACGGGCAGTACGGGCGAGGGCGGTTCAGCAGATGAACGACCTGTCGGAGCGCGAGGAAGAACCGGAACGACCGGTGGAGGTCGACGGCACCGCGTACCTCTTCAAGGCGCTCGGCAAGATCATCAAGGTGCTACGGGAACGGGCGGGCCTCCAGCAGAAGGAGCTCGCGGCGCTCGTACACGTGGGAGAGGACCTGGTGTCCTCCATCGAACGGGGCGTACGGACACCCCAGCCGGACTTCCTGAAGAACGTCGACCGCGAGCTCGGCGCGGGCGGGATCCTGCTGGCGGCGATCCCCGACGTGACGGAGGCGCTGAAGCGGGCTCGGACCCGGCACCCGGATTGGTTCCGGAAGTTCGCGGACGCGGAGTCGCGGGCGGTGGCGCTGCACTACTACGGCGTGCAGGCGATTCCCGGTCTGCTTCAGACCGAAGCCTATGCCCGGGCCCTATTCCGACACCGCCGTCCGGTACTAGACGAGGAGACCATCGAGAAACGCGTGGCGGACCGGCTCGCCCGCCAGGTGATCCTGGAACGGTGGCCCGCACCTACCTTCAGCTTCGTGCTGGAGCAGTCCGTCCTGCTGCGTCCGACGGGCGGCAACGACGTCCACCGTGCACAGTTGGGCCGCCTCCTGAGCGTGGGCAGCCTGCGCACTGTCCAGTTCCAGGTGATGCCGCTGGACCGCGACGAACACCCTGCCCTGGACAGCGCCTTCACCCTCCTACGCCACAAGGGGCGCAACGAGGTTGCCTACACCGAGAGTTACGGCCACGCCAACCTCATCACCGACCCGGAACAGGTGAGGGTCTACAGCGAGCGCTATGGGATCATCCGGGCACAGGCACTCACGCCCCACGAGTCCCTTGCCCTGATCGAGAAGATGCTGGGAGAACGGCAATGAACACCACGGACCTGGCCTGGTTCAAGAGCACTTACAGCTCCGGCGAGGGCGGCGAGTGCCTCGAAGTCGCCTTCGACTGGCGGAAGTCAAGCTACAGCGGCGGCGAAGGCGGCCAGTGCGTAGGGGTCGCCAACTGCGCGCACTCCGTCCACATCAGGGACTCCAAGATCCACGCCGGCCCCCAGCTCGCGATCACCCCCAGCGCCTGGTCGGCGTTCCTCGGCGGGGTCACGGAAGCGTCGGCGTAAGACAAGGGGGGCCACTGCCCGTAGCCCCCTCGCCTTCCCTTCACCTTCCGCTTACCCCTCAGCCCATCAGGGCCTTGACCGCCGTGATCACCGGAACTCCGGCCTCTCCCACGAGCGTGGCAATTCCGGAGAAGGTCGCGAGAATTCTCCGGAATCTCCCCTCGGGGGGATTCCCCTGAAGCTCCTCCACCGCCGCGTCGACTTCCGCCCGATCGCTCTCGTCCAGGCGCCGCCTCATCGCCTGGACTTCTTCGAGAAGCTTTTCGATCGCCGAGGCCTCCGGCGGATTTCCGCCGACGTATTTGCCTCCGGCCACGATGTCTCCGGAACCCGAGTGCGTGGCGTGTCCGATGCTTCCCGCTCCGTGCTGCGTGTAGCTGTCGCCGGCCATCACCGGCCACCTCCCCGAATGTCCCCGGAGCCGCTGTGCTCGGCCCGGCCGATGCTGCCGGCGCCGTACTGCTTGATCTGGTCGCCCATGACGGCTTCCTTGATGTTGATGGTCACCGGCGCGGCGTTGGGCCGGCCGATGGCCTTGGTGATCTCGAAGACCAGGTTCTCGATCTCGGTGCGGTCCAGCGACCACACCGCCTCGCGCTGGATGCCCGAGGTGTTGAGGACCAGGCCGTACACCGGGGGCCTGCTGATCACCTTCACGAGCTGCCAGACCAGCAACCCGAAGACGGCGACCGCGATGACTCCGGCGACGTTCCCGAAGATGGCCACCGCGATTCCGCCGATGACCAGGCAGAGGAAAGCCCGGCCGATGAACCTGCGCCAGGCCGCCCCCTTGTCCACCTCCAATACGCGCTGCCCCACGTGGAGATGTTGTGCAACGGATATGCCTCACCGTCGACCCACAGCACACCCTCTTGCACACGAACTTGGACCGTCGAATTACTACCCGCCATTTCGCGCCCCCCTGGCTCTTTTTGGCGTTGACGGCTCGAAGTGTAGGACGGGTAAGACCGACCAAGTAGGGATTGGACCATTTCGACGTAGCCATGATCATCACCAGATTCCGCTTGACAGCTCCGGCGGCGGAATCGCCCCTTCCCCCCCTGGGTGATTCGGAGATGGGCGGGGCCCCTGTTATCGTGCGCCGATGTCAACGATCAAGCAGTTCCAAGTGACCTTCGACTGCGCGGAACCTGCGCGCCTCGCCGCCTTCTGGTGCGAGGTGCTGGGGTACGTCGTACCGGCGGTCCCGGACGGCTTCGCCACGTGGGAGGAATACCACCTCACGCTGCCGCCCGAGGACGAGGTCTACTTCGCGTGCACCGACCCCTCGGGGGTGGGCCCGCGCGTGCTCTTCCAGCGGGTTCCCGAAGGCAAGGTCGTCAAGAACCGGCTGCACCTTGATGTGCGGGTCGGCACAGGCCTCGTGGGTGACGAGCGCCTGGCCACGCTCGAGGCCGAATGCGCACGGCTGATGGCACTCGGCGCGAAGCACGTACTGACGCAGCGCGCCGATGACGTCAACGAATCGTGCATCACGATGCAGGACATCGAGGGCAACGAGTTCTGCCTCTCCTGACCCTCCGATGCCGACAGCCGACTAGCCGGCGACGTGCGGCCGTACGTGGGTCAGCAGCAGTTCCAGGAACCGCTCCGGCCGCCGGAACGCCGCGAAGTGGCTGCAGTCCTCGATCGCCGCGAAGCCCTTGACCGGCGCCTGGACGTCGTCGAAGAAGCGGCGGGCGAGCTCCGGCGACGCAAGGACGTCCTTCTCACCCTGGAAGATGAAGAAGGGGAGCTCGAACTTCGTGCCGTCCGCCCAGTCGTCGAACCCGGCGGTGGTCTCGGTGATCTGCTCCGAGAGGGTCATGCCCTTGACGAAGAGCCCCAGCTCTCGCAACGAGTGCAGCGGCGAGAACCACAGGGACCCCATGACGACCTTCTTCATCGTGTCCAGGGTCAGCGGGTCGCTGGTGGCCACCAGCTTGGCGTGCATCGCGCGTTCGCGGGCCGTCCACTGCTGCTCATCGGGGTGGAGCGCCCCGACTGCCGCCAGTTCCTTGCGCTTTCCGGCAGTGCGCAGGCGGGTGAGCAGGGCCTGGTGTACGAAGTCGTCGCGGCCGGCGTCGTGGATGTTCTGGTCGGTGCCGACGTAGGCGGAATAGCGCTCGGGGAACTCGCGGGCGAGTCGCAGGCCGAAGGCGCTTCCGTAGGAATGGCCGAGCAGGACGATCTTGTCGACGCCGAGGCGGGTGCGTACGTGGTCGGTGACCTCGATCGCGTCCGCGTGGATCCGGTCGAAGGTCATCTCGCCCTGTCCCTGCGGACCGCCGCGGCCGAGGGTCTTGAGGGCGCCGCGCATGTCCCAGCGGACGATCGTGAAGTGCTTCTCCCAGGATCTGGTGCGCGGCCCGAAGATCGCGGTCGAGGCTCCGGGGCCGCCGTGCAGTTCCAGGATGACCGGGTTGGCCAGGTCCTCGCCGCGGACCGAGATCCACTGCTCGATGCCGCCGATGAGGACGAAGCCCTGCTCATCGATGCCGTTCGGAGCGTCGATCTTCATCAGTGAAGCGTTACGGAAGCGCTTGAGGGCGCGGTGGCCGAGGACCCCGGCCGCCGGCGCGGCGAGGAGGGCGGCTGCGGAGGTGGCGACGATGGCGGCAAGCATGACGACTCCCTGAGTGTCCGTTCCAGCGAAACTGTATATGCCGTAAGCGGTTGGCTATACGTTATAAACAGTTAGAGTGAGGTGTCAACGGGTTCGGCGGAGGAGGCGTGTGTGGCCACGAAGAAGGCCGGGAAGCAGGGCGGCGTGAAGGCGAGCTTCGCGCTGCTCTGGGGCGAGCAGGAGCTGCCGAGCCGGGGCCCTAAGCCCTCGCTCACCGCGGGCCGGATCGCGGAGGCGGCCATCGGGATCGCCGACAGGGAGGGCCTGGACGCAGTCTCGCTGGCGCGGGTGGCCAAGGAATTCGGCGTCACCGCGATGGCGCTCTACCGGTACGTTCCCGGCAAGACGGAACTCCTCGACCTGATGGTCGACCTCGCGGCCGGCCCCCCGGTCCCGGTCAGCGACATCCCCGGCGGCTGGCGCCCGCAGCTGACCGAGTGGGCCCGGCAGTGCCTGGCGATGTACCGCCGCCACCCGTGGATCCTGACGGCGACCGGCATGCGCCGCCAGATCATGGGCCCTCATCAACTCGGCTGGCTGGACACGGCCTTGGCAGCCCTGGCCGGAACAGGGCTGTCAGCCACCCAGCGGCACGACACGTTCCTCCTGCTCGTGGGCCATGTTCGCAACGTCGCCCAGCAGTACGTCGACCACGACGAGTCGGCGAACGAAGAGTGGGCACAGCTGACGGCCGAAGTCCTGAAGCGCCACGAGGAACGCTTCCCCGCCCTGACGGAGGCGATCGCGGCGGGCGCCTTCGCTCCGCAGGGCGGCAGCCCGCTGGACTTCGGCCTGGAGCGGATCCTCGATGGCGTGGCGGCCCTGATCCCCTAACAAGCGGGTCCGGAGCCGCACACACTCAAGCCCTCCCGAACGATGACCCCTAGCCGTGCGCCGGCTGCCAGTGGGCGCGCACGTGCTCCTCCAGCTTCTCCGTCCATGCCTGCTGGTCCAGCTCGTCGTAGACGAAGGTGGCTGGCGGGAAGCCTCCCGGGTGGGCGTCCAGGGAGTCCTCACGGGCGATGAGGACCGTCTCCAGCTCCTCCAGCCCCCAGTTCACGCTCTCCGGGAAGAAGAAGTCGATCTCCTGCCAGCAGCTCTCCGTCTGCCGGGACTCCATGCGCGGCGCGAGCTCCGGGAGGAACCCGATCTTGACCTCGGCCTCGCGCAGCCGGAACCCCAGGTCCGTGTAGGCCTGCAGGATCGCGTCCTGGGCGGGCAGGGCGTGCACCTCGATCTCGTCGAAGTCGCCCTGATCCACCGCCTTGTCCACCTCCAGCTCGGTGCGGACCGCCGCCCGTCCGCCCGTGATGGGCGCACCCAGCGCGTGTGTGAGCGGCATCTCCCACGGCAGCACGACCTCACCGCGAACCGTCACGGTCTCACCAGCGGGCAGCCGGAAGCCGTCGAGGTCGACCGTCACCACCGTGTAGGGGTGCTCCCACGCGGTCTTGTCGTTGTACTCAAGATCCTCGGCCCGTACAACGACGTCCAGCCGCACCCGCTCGATGTCCACATCGGCGCCGCCACCCACGGCGGTGACCACGAGACGCAGGGTCCCACCCGGGCCGACGCGCGGGTTCTCGACGACCGTCTCCACACTCGGCGCACTGACGCCCAACGCGCTCAGGAACTTACGGAATGCCATGGCTCTCCCCGTCCGCTGACCGACTCCCCCGCCGGTCGACGGGCTCACTCTAAGCAGCAGGCCCAGCAGGAAGGTCCGAACCGATAAGCCGGCCCCGGACGGCAGCCTGCGGCGGTCGCCTCCGGGGCCGTGCGTGGATGCCCACCGGCCGGAGGGGGCTGCGCATTCGTGACTCGGCCGCTCCTCCCCCCTCCTCCCTCCCGGCCGTTCCCCGGGGGGATCCCGGACCCTGTCAACGCCCCCGCCCACCCCGACACCCCCTACCCGTACAGCCCCTCGATCTCCCCCGCGTACCGCTCCGCCACCGCCCTCCGCCGGAGCTTCAGGGTCGGGGTAAGAGTTCCCGCCTCCACAGCAAACTCCCCCGGCAGGACCCGGAAGGCCCGGACGCGGGCCGGGCGCGAGACCGTGGCGTTGGCCGCCTCGACCGCCTCCGCGACGAGGGCCCGTACGGCCGGGTGACCACCGGGGTCGCCGGAGGCACCGGCATCCAGGCTCACCGACTCCCGCACGGCCCAGGCGGCGATCTCCTCCGCGTCCAGGGTGATCAGGGCCACCGGGTGCGGGCGGCGGTCGCCGATCATGACGGCGCGGGAGACGTAACGGGAGCGCTGTACGGCGAACTCCCACTCCGTCGGGGTGATGTTCTTGCCCGCCGAGGTGATGATCAGCTCCTTCTTGCGGCCGGTGATGGAGAGGAACCCCTCCGCGTCGACCTCCCCCAGGTCACCCGTGTGCAGCCAGCCCTCCCCGTCCAGCGCCTCCGCCGTCGCCGCGTCGTTCGCGTGGTACCCGGGGAAGATCATCGGCCCCCGGGCCAGGACCTCCCCGTCCTCCGCGATGCGGACCTCGCACCCGGCGATCGGGCGGCCCACCGATCCGTAGCGGACCTCGTCCGGGTGGTTGAGGCTGATGACCCCGGCGGACTCCGTCATGCCGTAGCCCTCGAAGACCGCGATCCCGCAGGCCCGCAGGAAGTCGAGGGTGGCCGGGGCGATCGGGGCGCCGCCCGTCAGGGCCCATTTCAGACGGCCCCCGAAGGCGCCCCTGACCAGGGAGTACAAGGTTTTCTCCGCAGCCTCGTACGCGCCCCGGTCCTCGGCCTCCAGTCGCCCCTCCGCGGCGAGCAGCCCCACCCGGACCGCCTCCGTGAAGCGCGCGCCGCCGCCCTCCTGGGACTCCGCGAGCGACAGGACCACCGAGTGCAGCTTCTCGAACAACCGTGGCACGGACGGCAGATGGGTCGGCCGGGCCTCCGCGAGCTCTCCGATGACGTCCTCGATCCGGCCGCCGAAGTAGCAGAGCTCCCCGCCCTCCAACAGCGTGGTGAACTGGATCAGTTGGGCCAGCAGGTGGGCGAGCGGAAGGTAGAGGTACGTGGAGTCGCCCGGGCCGCCCTTGACGAGCGGCAGCGTCGCGTCCTGGATCGCGCCGAGGTTGGCGTGCGTGAGGCGGCACCCCTTGGGCAGGCCGGTGGTGCCCGAGGTGTAGACGATGGAGGCGTCGGCGGCGGGCTCCACCGCGGCCGCCCTGGCGAGGAGTTCGGCTTCGGAGGCCCGGCCGTGAAGGGCGCGCAGCTCGTCCATCTCCACCACCGCGCGCAGCCCCGGGAGCTTCGCACGCAGCGCCTCCACCCGGGCCGCCTGCGCGTGGTCGTCGCAGACGACGACCACGGCCGCGGAGTCCGACAGCACCCAGGCGAGCTCCTCCTCCCCGGCCGTCGGGTACACGGGCACGAGGACGGCTCCGGCGGCCAGGACCCCGAAATGGGTGTACGTCCACTCCGGCCGGGTCTCCGCGAGCACCGCGACGCGCTCACCGGGGGCGACCCCCAGGCCGAGCAGAGCGCGCCCGGACTCCCTCACTCGGGAGCGCAGTTGCCCGTAGGAAACGGCACCCCAGCCCCCACCCTCGACGCCCTCACCCGGCTCACCACGCTCACCACCCCCTCCCCCCTTGTGCCGCAGCGCGATCTCGCCCGCGTACCGCTCCCCGGTCCACTCCGCGAAAACCGCCAGCGTGCGCGGCCGCACGGCCCCGTCCGTCCCGCTCACCGATTCCATCGGGCTCATCGGCCTCGCCTCCCCCTCGGTCTGTCCCCCACGGTCCTACCGATGACGCTAAGCACCGGGATGCCGTCCGCGGCATGACCGGAAGCGTCACCCCCGCTGACCCCAGCGCTCATCCGGAAGCGTCACCCCCACTGACCTCAGCGCTCATTGCGGCTACCGTCGGACCCATGGGGAGGCGGACGGTCACCGTGCACCACGTGCGTGCCGTGCTCGCGGGGGCGCGCGGCCGCGGGCTCGACATCGTGCCGCTGCTCCAGGAGGCGCAGATTCCGCCGCTGCTGCTGGGCGACGACCGGGCGCGGGTGACACCGGCGCAGTTCGCGCGGCTGTTCCGGGCGCTGTACCGGGCCACGCAGGACGAGTTCCTGGGCCTGGCCACCCTCCCCAGCCGGCCCGGCACCTTCGCGATGATGTGCAGGGCCGCCCTGGGCTGCCGCGATCTCGGTGCGGCGGTGGAACGCTCCGCGACCTTCTACGGACTGTTCCCGGGAGGGCCGGAGCTGGCGCTCGAAGTCGAGGGCGGGCAGGCCTGGTTCGCCGTACGGAACGACTTCGCGCGGGACGAGGAGCGTTTCCTCACCGAGTGCGTGCTCGCCATCTGGCACCGGCTGAGCAGCTGGCTGATCGGCCGGCGCATCCCCCTGGCCCACGCCTCCTTCGCGTACCCGGCGCCGCCGCACGAGGAGGAGTACGAGCTGCTCTTCGACTGCCCGGTCCGCTTCGGCGAGACGCGCACGGGCGCGGCCGTGGCCTTCGACGCGCACTGGCTGACGGCCCCGCTGGTACGGGACGAGCCCGCGCTCGACGCGATGCTGCGGCGAGCCCCCTTCGACCTCCTCTCCCGGCCGGCGTACGGGACCACGGTCGCGGAGCAGGTCCGCCGGACCCTCACCCAGGCCCTGCGGTGCTCACCGCGGCTGCCGGAACTGGGCGAGGTGGCGGCGCGCCTGGCGGTGTCCCCGGCGACGCTGCGGCGGCGGCTCCAGCAGGAGGGCACGTCCTTCCAGCAGCTGAAGGACCACGTACGGCGCGATGCGGCGATCGCCGGACTGGCGGAGAGCCGCGAACCCATCGCGGAGCTGGCGGCCCGCCTGGGCTTCTCGGAGGACACGGCCTTCCACCGCGCCTTCCGCCGCTGGACGGGCACGACGCCGGGGGCGTACCGCATCGCGTCGGGGGGCTAGGGGGGCTGCGAGGGCTACGGACCGAACCGGGCCGACCCCAACCGACCCCAACCGACCCGAGCCGAACCGAACCGAACCGAACCGACCCCGACCGAGTACCCCTTCCCCGGCCAGACCATCCGGTACTACTTCCGCCCGACTGGAACCACCACGTGGCTGGCGATGGGTGACTCCACGACCGACAGCGACGGCACTTTCACCAAGACCTAGCTCGCTATCGCGTAGCGCCGGGCACCTGGAGGGTGAACAGGCCGCATTCACAGCCGCCGATGCCGGTCCCGCAGGAGCCCTTCGGGGCCCTGGCGGCCACCGGGACGGGGGCGGCTGCCGGGACGGCGAGGCTCGCGGAGCAACCCGTCGGGGCGGCTTCCGCGCAGGTGTTGCCCGCGCAGGAGCGGCAGGCGTTCATCTCGCAGCTGCGGCAGGCGGAGGCGGGGGCGTTGCAGCCGCGGCAGGCGCTGACCGCGCAGGTGGCGCAGGCTTCGCCGGCGACGTCGCAGGAGGTGCAGGCGTTCATCTCGCATCCGGTACACGCCGACGCGGGGGCGGTGCAGCCCCGGCAGGCGCTGACTCCGCAGGACACGCACAGCTGCGTACCGCTGCCGCAGCCACCCCGCTCGGTCCGCTCGCCGCAGTCACAGGCGCGGGCTCGGGTGCCCCGGGCACTCGGCGCGGTCCGGCCGTCTCGGCGGATGCCGGTGCCGGGCTCGGCGACGCGCAGCGCGGTCCGCAGGGTGGGGGCGGGACCCCGGTGGATGACCCGACGCTTGGCCGTCTGTCGCACTGCCGCGTTCATCTGGCGCCTCCTGGGCGGGGTGAGATTCGGTGCGGGAATCGCTTCCCGAGGCGGACTTTAGCAATTAACTCGTATGTGATTGCAAATCGCGAACATGCAAGAAAGGCTTGCCTTTCCTAAGAAGGCAAGCCCTTATTGCTACAGCCGCGGGAAATCCGTGAAGTTGCATGGATTCCGTTAGCAACGAATCGGCCGAGGCCAGCCCCGTACCGCGCCGCCGGGGCGCTCTCGGGGGAGACGGTCACCGGCTCGGTCTCCGGATGCTCGATGGCGTCGACGATCCGCGCGACCAGCCGCCGCAGCTCGGCCCGGTCCGCCAGGGCCTTCCTCCTGCCGGGTCGCCCCCGCGGGCGGGGCCGGCGGGGCCGGCGGGGCCCGGCGTGTACCAGTACAGCGTGCCGGTCCGGACCTGCCCATCGGAGGTCCACCGGGTGCCCTCACACGTCATGAGCGCGGGGACGCACCCCAGCCGGTGGGCAGCTGGGGTGCGTCCCCGCGATGCCCGTTGGTCCGCATGGCTGAATTCCGCCCCGAGCATCGCGCGTCCGTGCCGCCCCCGCGGCCCCGCCGACAGGGTGGGCGGGGCCGGCGGGGCGGCTGCGGTCCCGGGCCAGGAAAGCTGAGCTGTGCGGTCAGCGACGTTCCTACCGGTCGGTCACTACCTTCTCCTCACCTACCCCCACCCGGACCCTTGGGAGAGCCGCCCCATGCGCATCCGAAGCTCAGCACTCGCCGCAGTGGCCGCCCTGGCCCTCTCGGCCGCGATCCCCTCCACCTCCGCCCAGGCCCAGGCCCAGCCCCAGGCCGAGGCCGCCGCCCGCCCCGGCGACATCGTCAGCAGCGCCCCGTCCGCCTTCCACCCGCTCCCCGGCCAGCCCACCAACACCAAGGCCTGGAAGATCCGCTACAACTCCACGACCGCCGACGGAGCCCCCAACGTCGTCTCCGGGACCGTCATCGTCCCGCAGGACGGCCGCACCGGCCCGCGCCCCCTGATCACCTACGCCGTCGGCACCGTGGGCATGGGCGACTCCTGCGCGCCGAGCAACAACCTCCCGTACGGCACCGCCCTGGAGGCCAACCTCATCCAGCAGCTCACCCTGCGCGGCTGGGCCGTCGTCGTCACCGACTACGAGGGCCTGGGCACCCCCGGCGTGCACACCTACACCGTCGGCCCCTCCGCCGGCCACGCCGTCCTCGACGCCGCCCGCGCCGCCACCCGGCTGCCCGGGACCGGGCTGTCGGCCACGACGCCCGTCGGCATCATGGGCTACTCCCAGGGCGGCCAGGCCAGCAGCTGGGCCGCCGAGCTGCAGGGCTCGTACGCACCGGAGTTGCAGGTCAAGGGCACCGCGACGGGCGGTGTCCCGGCCGATCTGCTGAAGGTGGCCGACTTCAACAACGGCTCCTACGGCTCCGGCCTCATCTTCATGGCCGCCGCCGGCCAGGACGCGGCCTTCCCGGAACTGAAGCTCGACTCCTACCTCAACCCCGCCGGGAAGGTCCTGGTCGGCGCCATGAAGGACAACTGCGTCGCGATCGACGCCATCGCCGGTTCCTTCAAGCGGATCTCCGACCTGACCACCCGCAACCCGCTCGCGCAGCCGGACTGGCAGGCCCGGCTGAACCAGAGCAAGCTCGGCCGCACCGCCCCGGCCGCGCCCGTGTTCCAGTACCACGCGCTCGGCGACGAGCTCATCCCGTACGCCGTCGGCAGCCGGCTGCGCTCCGACTGGTGCGCGCGGGGCACGAACCTCGAGTTCGACACCATCTGGATCGGCGAGCACGTCAGCGGGGTCATCACGCAGTCCCCGGCGGCGGGCAACTGGCTCGCGGACCGTTTCGCGGGCCGCTCCACGCATCCCAACTGCTGACCTGGGAGACGATGTTGATACTGCCCCGTCCGGGAGGGTGCCGTGTGCCGCGGTGTGCCGCGGTTTCACTCCCCGGCGGGGCAGGAGCGCGTCCCGGAGGCCAGCCGGCCGTCGATCAGGAAGTGGTCCACGTACCCCTGCACACAGCGCGAGGCGACGTACCCGGTGTGCCCGTCGCCCTTGTAGTCCACGATCACGGTGTTGCCGAGCCGCTTCGCCGTCTCCTCCGTCCACTCGTACGGGGTGGCCGGGTCTCCGCGCGTACCGACGAGCAGGATCCGCGGGATGCCTGCGGGGCGGTCGATCCCGCGGATGAAATCGGTGCCGGCGGGGCGCCCGTAGCAGGCCAGTACCGTCATCAGCTGGCGCGGTCCGAAGATCGGCGAGGCGGCGAGGAACACCGGCTGGAGTGCCTCCAGCTCCCGCGCGACGTCCATCGGGGAGGCCTTGGCGTCGCCGCGGTCCGGGTCGTCGGCGCAGTTCACGGCGACGAGCGCGGCGGCGGCGTTGTCGGCGGGCACGGCGGCGCCGGCCCCCTCGGCGGGGTCCTCCCCGGGCGGGGGCGGTTCCTCCGGACCGCCGAGCTGCATCAGCCCCACGGGGTCGCCGTCGCGCTCGACCCGGGCGAGCGCGTCCGCGAGGGCGGGCCAGGCCTTCTGCGAGTACAGGGCGATCCCGATGGCGTCGGCCACGTCCTGCCCGGTGAAGCGCAGTCCGCCCTCGCCCGTCAGGGGCTCCGCGTCCAGACGGGTGACGAGGGCCTGGACCTTCTCCTTGGCGGTACGGGTGTTCGTGCCGTAGACGCAGCCCTGCCGGTGGGCGCACCAGACGAGGAAGCCGTCCAGCGCCCGCTGCTGGCCGACCGCCGACAGCAGCGCCTGCTCGCCGAGCGGCTCGCTGAGGGTGTCGACCCCGTCGAGGACCATGCGGCCGGTGCGGCGCGGGAACAGCGCGGCGTAGACGGCGCCGAGGCGCGTCCCGTAGGAGAAGCCGAGGTAGTCGAGCTTGTCCTCCCCGAGGGCCTGGCGCAGCAGGTCCATGTCGCGGGCCACGCTGACGGTACCGATGTACGGGAGCACCGGGCCCGAATCGAGCGCGCAGCGCTTGGCTTCGGCCCGGAGGGCGGCGAGCTCGGCGGCGGGCCCGCCGGGGGCTGCGCCGCCTCCCCCCTGGATGCCGCCTCCGCAGGTGACGGGGGCGCTGTGGCCGACGCCTCGGGGGTCGAAGACGACGAGGTCGTAGCGCTTGTTGAGCTCCGCGAAGGCGTTGGGGTCGGCGGCGAGGGTGGAGACTCCGGGGGCGCCGGGGCCGCCGAAGTTCATGACGAGGGAGCCGAGGCGTTTGGCGGCGGGGCCGGTGGCGGGGAGCTGCGCGAGGGCGATGCGGACGGTGGCCTTGGCGGTGGCCTTGGCCCCGTAGTCGAGGGGCACGGTGAGGGTGCCGCAGCGCATGCCGTCGGGCACGGGCTTCTCTGGGCAGGCGCCCCACTGGATCCCCGTACGGGGGATGCCCGGGCGGGCGGGGGCCGGAGCCGGACCGGGTACGGCCGCGAGCAGGGCGCCGGCCAGGGCGGTGCCGAGGACTCCGGCGGCTATCCGGGTGCGGACCCGGGAGGCGGGGTGGGGACGCGAGCGCGAGCGGGAACGGGAACGGGAACGGTGCACTGCACCCTCCTGGAGCGGCCCCCCGGACCAGTGAGCCCACCCTATGCGCGCCCTTCGCGCCCCGCTCCGCGAGACCATCCCCCGTCCGGCCCCTTGACGCACCCGGCGAACACCGCTCCGCGGTCCGGAGTCCCAGCTGCGACCCTTGACGCTGCGCGGGCCGGAGTCCCGGCTGCGGCCCGTGCCGCTGCGCGGGGCGAAGTCCCGGCTGCGCCCGGCTCCGCTGCGAGGGCCGGAGTCCCGGCTGCGACCTTCCCGCTGCGCGGGGTGGAGTTCCCCTACCCGCCCTTCCACCGTTCCCAGGGCTCCGCCCTGACCCGGCAGGCCCCGGGCTGCGCCCGAGGCCGTGGGGCTCCGCCCCGGTCCGCTCGGCCCTTGCCGGGAACCGGTGTGCCGCTGCGCGGGTGGAGTCCCCTACCCGCCCTTCCACCGTTCCCAGGGCTCCGCCCTGACCCGGCAGGCCCCGGGCTGCGCCCGAGGCCGTGGGGCTCCGCCCCAGACCCCGCTCCTCAAACGCCGGAGGGGCTGGGATTGCCCTGCGGGCAAACCAGCCCCGGCTCAGCGCACCGCGTGCACGTGTGGGCTGACGCCAGTCAAAATCCAGCCCCTCCGGCGTTTGAGGAGCGGGGGTCCGGGGGCTGGCCCCCGGCAACACCGCCGCACCCGGGCAGCGACCGAGCCAGGGCCGAGCCGGGGCCAGGGCCAGACCAGGGCCCGGGCCCTCACGGGCGGGGGTACAGGGCCTCGATCTCTCGGTCGAAGTCCCGCGCGACCGCGCCCCGTTTCAGCTTCAGCGAAGGCGTCAAGTGGCCCCGGTCCTCCGTGAAATCGACCTCCAGGACCGCGAAGCGGCGGATCGACTCCGCCCGCGACACCAGCCGGTTCGCCTCGTCGACCGCCCGTTGGAGGTCCGCCCGCAGTTCCTCGTCGGCCACCAGTTCCCGGATCGGCACGCCCACCTTCTTGCGCATCTGCCGCCAGTGCTGGAGCCCCTCCGGTTCCAGGGTGATCAGCGCGGTGACGTAGGGCCGGTTGTCGCCGACCACCATGCACTGGCTCACCAGCGGGTGGGCCCGTAGCCAGTCCTCCAGGGGTGCGGGGGCCACGTTCTTGCCGCCGGAGGTGATGATCAGGTCCTTCTTGCGCCCGGTGATCGTCAGGTACCCGTCCGCGTCGAGCTCCCCGATGTCCCCCGTGGACAGCCACTGCTCCCCGCCCACCGCCACGCCGCTGTTCCAGTACCCCGCGAACACGTGCGGCCCCCGCAACAGCACCTCTCCGTCGTCCGCGATCCGTACCGCCGTCCCCGGCAGCGGCCACCCCACCGTGCCCAGCCGGGGCCGCAGCGGCGGGGTGACGGTCGCGGCCGCGGTCGTCTCCGTGAGCCCGTAGCCCTCGAAGACCTCGATGCCCGCGCCCGTGTAGAAGGCGGCGAGGCGCCGGCCGAGCGGGGAGCCGCCGCTCAAGATGTACCGGACGCGGCCGCCCAACGCCGCCCGGATCCGCCGGTAGACGAGCGGTTCGTACAGCGCCCGGCCCAGCCGCAGTCCCAGCCCCGGCCGCTTGCCCTCCACGACCGCCACCTCCCCGAAACTGCGCGCGATCCGCGCCGCCCGGTCGAAGGAGGAGGCCCGGCCCATCTTCTCGGCGGTCGCCCGCGCGGTGTTGTAGACCTTCTCCAGGACGTACGGGATCGCCAGCAGGAACGTCGGCCGGAAGCCGGCCAGGTCGGCCAGCAGGTCCTCGCCGCGGATGCTCGGCGCGTGGCCGAGCTTGACCCGCGCCCGCATGCACCCGACGGCCACCATCCGCCCGAAGACGTGCGACAGCGGCAGAAACAGCAGCGTCGAGGCCGGGTCCTTGCTGACCGATGTGAAGACGGGGTGCAGCAGCTCCACCGCGTTGTCCACCTCGGCGAAGAAGTTGGCGTGCGTCAGCACGCACCCCTTGGGCCGCCCCGTCGTACCGGAGGTGTAGATCAGCGTCGCGACGGACTCCGGCGCGCACCCGGCCCGCCGGGCCGAGACGACCTCGTCGGGCACGTGCTCCCCGGCCTTGACCAGCCGGGCCACGGCGCCGGTGTCGATCTCCCAGAGGTGGCGCAGCCAGGGCAGGTTGGCCCGCTCCGAGCTGATGATCCGTGCCTGCGCGGTGTCCTCGACCGCGCAGGCGACGGCGCCCGAGTCCTGGATGATCCAGCGCGCCTGGATCGCGGAGGAGGTCGGGTACACCGGTACGGTGATCAGCCCGGCCGCCCAGCCGGCGAAGTCCAGCAGGGTCCACTCGTAGGTGGTCCGCGCCATGATGGCCAGCCGGTCGCCGGGCCGCAGCCCCTCGGCGATCAGCCCCTTCGCGACGGCGAGCACCTCGGCGGCGAACTCGGCGGCCGTGACGTCCCGCCAGGTCCCGTCCCGCTCCTTGCGGGCGAGTACGGCCTCACCCGGGGCCTCCCGGGCATTGTCGAAGGGGATGTCCCCGAGCGACCCGCCGGCCGGCACCGGGGCCAGCGGGGGCACCCACACCTGGCGCACCCGCCCCTCGATCACGGTCTTGAGCGGCTCGACGGGCTTGACGGGCTCGCCGGGCTTCGGGGAACTGACGACCCTCACCAGGCTCGATTCGGCGGTCACGGCGTGCCTCTCTGGCCGGACGGAGTGTTACCGGCGGTAATTTACTTAGCGGTAACCACCCTTGAACACCCTTGTGCCCGCCTTTTCACCGTTGCTCCACGCCGCGCCACCCACACCCCCACCCCACCCGCACCCCCACCGGCACCAACCTCCTGGGCCTGGTGAAGCACGCGGCCACGCCGACAGCCTCCGCGAACTCCTGGACGGCACGGTGGGCATGCAGCCCACCGACCCCGGCGTCCCCGAGGCCGGCCGGCCTGGTGGGAAGCCCACCACGCCCCGCCTGGAGCGGGCGGCGCGGGCAGCCTGAGACCCGGCCCGACCCGGTTCGGGCTCACCACGGCCCGGGCCGCAGGGCGCGTACCCCGGGGAGCCGGATCAGGGTGTGGTCGAAGGCCCATGCGTGCGGTGCCAGCGGATACCAGGGGTACGGCGGCACGGGGTAGTCGTCGCGCAGGACGCCGTCCGGGAGCACCCCCGTCGCGGGCATCGGCGAGGTTTCGGGCGGGTGGACGAGGTACGCCCAGACCCCGCTGTCGAGCGGCACCACGGCCCCCTCGTCGCCGGGCGCGCGCCAGGGCTCGCCCGTGAGGGGGTGGCGGGGGACGAGGAGGACGTCGGGACGGGGCCGGGGCGCGGCGATCCCCGGCCCGGCCAGTCCCACGGACCGGCCGCCGGGCCCGACGGTGAGGTACCGGCGGACGGCGTGGCCGAGCAACTCGGTGAAGGGGCCGCCGGGAAGGGTCACCGGGTGGCCCTCGGTGGCCACCACGAGGTGGGCCAGCGCGACCCCGGCCGCCGCCTCCCAGCGCCGGCTCCACGACCCGTCGGCTTCGACGGGTGGGACTCGGTGCTCGGCACGCTCCAGGTCGGCCCAGCCGGGCGGCGGTCCGGCGGGGAGCCCCGAGTGGACCCGTACGACCGCGTCCGGCTCCAGCCAGACCGTCTGCCACGATCCGCAGTCGTCCACCCGGGTCGCCACGGCCCGCCCGCACCCCGCGCAGGCCAGGTTGGGGCCGGCCCGGCCGTCCACACCCCGGCAGTAGCCCTCGCACTTCTCGGGTATCAGGGCCATGGACCGGGAGTCCCCGGGGGCGATGACGACCCTGTTCCGCGCGCCGAAGGAGACGAGGTACGCCGCCGCGTACACGCCCTGCCGGGCGGCCGCTTCCTCTCCGACCTCCTCCCACGGCCGCCACGGCGGTCCGGTGGGCAGGGGGTCGACGGCGTACGTCGAGGGCTCCATCAGGGGAGGATGCAGCTCCTCCCACCCCCCGTGGTGGGTGTGGACGGGGAGGGCGACCCGGGACACCGGCGCCGTCAGCTCCGTACCGCACCCCGCGCACGCGAACACGTCCAACCAGCTCCCCCTAGGCCGTCTCTGTCTGATCTTGCCGGGCCCGCGGCACCGGAGCCATTGGATTTCGCACCGCCCGGGGGACCGGCCGCCGTCGCCCGTTGAGATACTCCGGCCATGGATACCGGGGTGATGGGGAGCGGGACGCGCTCGGACACGGCAGTGCCCGTACGGGTCACGGGCGCGGCGGCCGGCGGCGCGGACTGGGTGCTGCGGTCCGCCGTGGCGGCGGACGTGGAGGTGATCGCGGAGTTGCGGGCCCAGGTCATGCGGCCGGACCTGGAACGCCTCGGGCGCTACGACGAGCACCGGGTACGGCAGCGGCTGCGGGACGCCTTCTCACCGCAGCACACGTGGGTCGTCCTCATCGACCGCGAGATCGCGGGCTGCGTCGCGGTCCGGCCCGCCGAAGGCAGGCTGTGGCTGGAGCACTTCTACCTCGCTCCGCACCACCAGGGCCGCGGCCTCGGATCCGCCGTACTGGGCGCGGTCCTCGACCGAACGGACTCGCAGGGCATGACCGTCGGCCTGAACGTCCTGCAGGGCAGCGCCGCCCGCCGGCTCTACGAGCGTCACGGATTCCTCGTGGAAGCCGAGGACCCGGTCGACGTCTTCATGATGCGCCCGCCGGGATCGCTGCCGACCCCCTCCTGATCTTCCGCCCCGGGCGGCAGCCCCTGGAGGATCCGGCCGGATGGGGTCCTGAGGCACCGGATCCCGACGTGGTCCGCGCCCACTCGACTCCCCGGCCATCCGTACTCCCCGGCTATCCGTACGGGTTGAGCGCCCAGAAGCGGACGGTGTCGCTGCGACGGTCGAACCACAGGTGGGTGGTGCGGCCGCTGCCGTCGCGGTCGAGCTCCGGCGACCGGATCCACTGCGGATCCTTCGGCCCCTCGCCCTCGAGCGGCTTCTCGAACCACGAGGAGAAGTCATCGGGCGGCCCCTCCGGCACGAAGGCGTGGGCCGCCGTCAGCTCGTCGAGCTTCCCCGGCCCCAGCCGGCAGAAGCCCGAGATCACCAACTCCGGCGACGGCAGGTCGCGGTCGTTGTCCCGACTGCTCACCCACTGCGCACCGGTGAGCGGACCCAGCTGCGGAAACGCCTGCTCCAACGGCCCGGCGTCGGTGTGCCAGTCGCCTCCGGCCCCGCCCGCGCCCCCGTCCACCACCTGCCACAGGGCCCACCCCACGGGCAGGACCGCCAGCCCCACCGCTGCCCCGATCAACTTCCGGCGTTCCACCACAGCTCCCCCGTCCCCGATCCCCCGTCCCCGGCTTCGGGGCACCCTATCCGGCTCGCACACCTGATCCCCGGGCGAGGAGGTGGGGTGGCAGGATGACGCGATGTCCTCCTCTCTCCGTTCCCTCCGTGAACTGTGGCTGCGCGGCGTCGCCTTCAACGCGGCGGCCCCCGCCGACGTGCTGATGCGTCTGCTGGACGAAGCGGCCGGTGAGGTGGGCCTGCTGATGTGCGAGGGCCGCGACCTGCCCGGCACCGTCATCGACGCGGCCCTGCACCACCCGGTCGAGCGGATCCGCCGCGCCCTCGCCCGTAACCTGCACGTCGACCCCGCACGGCTCGCTCCCCTCGCGTCGGACCCTTCGGGACTCGTCCGCGCCGATCTCGCCGGCGGCGTCCGGCCCAAGCCCCGGCGGGTCCGGCCCCTGCCGGAGGACATCCTCGTCACCTTCCTGACCGCCGAGGAAGGAGGCGCGGACGGCAGGCTCACCGAAGACGACATCGTCGGGGAGCTCTGGTCCTCCCGCCAGGTCCCGCTGTCCTTCCCGCGGGACATGGCCGGTCACGACCACCCCGCCCTCCGTCTGTACGCCGCCCACCAGTGACAGTCGCTCACCGCCGCGCAGCGCACCGCCCTGCTCGACGACCCCGACCCCAAGGTGCGGAAGGCGGCGCGGGACGGCAACCGGCAACTGGACCCGGAGGCGGTGGAGGCCGAGCTGCCGCCCCTCGGAACACGCTACGCGTGGTCCGTACTCGGCACCTGCGCCCTGTCGCCCGCGGTCGTCGAGCGGTGCTTCGCGGCCGACGAGGTGCAGCCGCTGGCCCGGAACCGCCACACCCCGGCCGCCGCCCTCGCCCGGCTCGCCCGCCACCCCGATGCCGGGATCCGCAGGCTGGTCGCCGCCCGGCCCGACCTGGGACCGGAGGCGGTGGCGGAGCTGAGGCGGGATCCGGACGAGGACGTGCGGATGCGTGCCCGCCTCCAGCCCTCGATCCGCACCCGGGACGAATTCGCGGTGGTCGACTGGGTCCTCGGGCACTCCCTCGACTGCACCTGCCCGATCATGAAGCCGACCCCCGGGCCGTCGCCCGACTGGTACGCCACCTGCGCGGCGTCCGGGGAACCGGCGCTCCGCCGGGTCGCGGCGAGCTGGCCCGGCCTGCCCGCGGAGCTCGTCGGGACCCTGGCACGGGACGAGGACGAGGAGGTCCGGATCCGGCTGGCCTGTCACCATCCGCTGGCTCCGCCGCACCTCCTCCTGGACGTCTTCGTGACCCGTCCGGCCCACCGTCCGCACCTGCTGACCCTGCCCGCGTTCCCCCGCACCGGACTGACCCACCTCATCGGCCACCCGGACCCCGGGGTACGCGCCCTCGCCGCGGCCGACCCCGCCCTGCCCGAACCCCCGCTGGGGGACCCCGACGACGCGGTACGCCGGGCAGCCGCCGCCAACCCGGCCCTGACACCGGAGTCCCTGGAAACCCTCCTCGCCGATCTGCGCACCGCGGAGGGCGCCGCGGCCAACCCGTCCCTCCCCGTCCCCCGCATGCACGCGCTCCTCGACCACTGCCTGACGGCGTGAGCGAACACCGCAGCCCCCGCCCGGACGGGGGCGGGGGCTGCGGCGGGTGTGTGGTGGGGGGGGGTCAGGCGGTGACGAGGACCTTCGCCGGGTCGGCGTCGGCGTCCACGTCCGTGTCCGCGTCCGTGTCGACGGCCGGGGAGCGGTCCTCCAGCGGGGAGGAGGAGGCGGTGGCGTAGGCGACCTTGTCCAGGATTCCCTCGCGGGCCGCGACGATGACCGGGACCAGCGCCTGGCCGGCCACGTTGGTGGCGGTGCGCATCATGTCCAGGATCGGGTCGATCGCCATCAGCAGGCCCACGCCCTCCAGCGGGAGGCCCAGCGTGGAGAGGGTCAGGGTCAGCATGACCGTGGCGCCCGTCAGGCCGGCCGTGGCGGCGGAGCCGACGACCGAGACGAAGGCGATCAGCAGGTAGTCGGTGATGCCGAGCTGCACGTCGAAGATCTGCGCGATGAAGATCGCGGCGAGCGCCGGGTAGATCGCGGCGCAGCCGTCCATCTTGGTCGTCGCGCCGAACGGGACGGCGAAGGAGGCGTACTCCTTCGGGACGCCGAGGCGCTCGGTGACCTTCTGGGTGACCGGCATGGTGCCGACCGAGGAGCGGGAGACGAAGGCCAGCTGGATGGCCGGCCAGGCGCCCTTGAAGAACTGGAGCGGGTTGACCTTGGCGACGGTCCACAGGAGCAGCGGGTAGACGCCGAACATCACGAGCGCGGAGCCGACGTACACGTCCACCGTGAAGGTGGCGTACTTGCCGAGCAGGTCCCAGCCGTACGTGGCGATCGCGGTGCCGATCAGACCGACGGTGCCGATCGGGGCGAGGCGGATGACCCACCACAGGGCCTTCTGGAGCAGTTCCAGCACCGACTCGGCGAGGTTCAGCACCGGCTGGGCCTTGGTGCCGAGCTGGAGCGCGGCGATGCCAGCGACGGCGGCGAGGAAGACGATCTGCAGGACGTTCAGCTCGGTGAACGGCGTGATGATGTCGGTCGGCACGATGCCGGTCAGGAAGTCCAGCCAGGACCCTTCGCGCTTCGGCAGCTTGCCGTCCTGCGGGGTGAGGCCGGTGCCGGAGCCCGGGTTGGTGAGCAGGCCGATGGCGAGGCCGATGGCCACCGCGATCAGCGAGGTGATCATGAACCAGAGCAGCGTGCGCGAGGCGAGCCGCGCGGCGTTGTTCACCTTCCGGAGGTTGGTGATCGACACCAGGATGGCGAAGAAGACGAGCGGGGCGACGGCCAGCTTCAGGAGCTGGACGAATATGTCGCCCACCTGCTCCAGGGTCGTACCGAGCCAGCTGATCTCCTGGCTGCGGGAGACCCAGCCGAGCAGAACGCCGAGCACGAGGCCCGTGACGATCTGGGCCCAGAAGGGGAACGTGAAGGAGGACTTCTTCGCCGGGGCGCCCTCTACGGGGGCCTCGGCGGCAGGGGTCTGCGGTGACGCGGACACGGACACTCTCCGGGTGGTTCTGCGGTTTCTGCGGTGGGGTGGTGGTGCGGTGCGGCAGCACCCGGAAAAGCCAAGAGCCGGGCGGGCGGGACCGCTGCTGTGCCAGAGCTGGTCGCGGAACTGGTCGCGGGATTCAGCGACAACAGCAACAGGCCGCGGACGCGCGGCGGCAGAGGTCGACGTGCAGGCGCGCCACGAGCGGAACGCTCGGGGTCATCTGGTGCGCGGCTGTCGTCAACATGTTGAGCACGCTAACACTTCACCTTTGGGAATCCCAAAGGGTTCCTTTGGGTCAACTGGGCCGCCGCGGGCCGCACATCCCGGCGACCCCCCGAAAGAACACCGAAAAACACCGAAAGCCCCGGCGTCACGGGCGGCGAGCCCGGTGCCGAGGCATTTCGGTGTGTGATGAAGCTAACTGGTCCGTGCCGTACTAGCGGGCGCGCGCGGCCTCGTCGACCGCGTCGTCCTCCTGGCTGCGGTTCGCGGCGAGCTTGTCCTTCGCGCCCGCGACGCGCCCGGCGATGACCGCGGACATCTCGTCGCGCTGCTTGCGCAGCAGCACGAAGGAGAGCGGAGCGGAGAGCACGAGGGCGAGCAGCACGACCCAGGCGGGGTTGGCGTCACCGAGCCCGGAGGGCACCCAGCCCAGCCGGACCAGACCGGCGACGAGGACGAGGCATCCGACGAAGATCCCCAGGCGCATCGCGGTGTAACGGATCGTCGCGCTCGGCTTGAGGGACACGGTGACCCCTTCTCTCTCGTCGTCCTACGGCTGTACGTGCCCGTCCAGTGAAGCACGCCGGGACGGCGGACAAGGGCGCCGGGGTCACCCGGCCCGGCGCCCCGGACCCGCGCCGTCAGGAGATGCGGACGTTCGTCCAGTTCGTGGCCTTGCCGACCCGCGTCCGGTTCTCGAAGCCGCCCTTGCCGTTGCCCTTGTTCAGCCAGGCACGGCCTTCCTCGCCCAGGAAGATCAGGTCGGCCTTACCGTCCCGGACAGGTCGAGCCCGCCGACCACGTCCTTGTAGGTGGTGCCCCAGTCCTTGAGCGCATAGCAGCCAGGATCGTCCGGGTACGGTGCATCCCCCGCGCCCCCACACCCGCGGGATCCCGCAGGTCAGCGCAGCGGCAGGAGCATCGTGATGTCGTCGCGGTCGTCGCCCGGGGCCACGCGGACGGCGCCGGGGACGCGGCCGACCTCCTTGTACCCGCAGGACTCGTAGAAGCGTTCCAGGCCCATCCCGCCCCGGCAGCCGAGGCGGATCGCCTCGATGCCCTCCATCGTGCGGGCGGCGTCCGCGACGGCCTCCATCAGCGCGCGGCCGGCGCCGTGGCCCTGGAGGGCAGGGTCGACCATGACGGTGTAGACCCAGACCCAGTGCGCGTCGAGCTGCTGCCGGTTGAGCGCGATGACGGCGGTGGCGCGCACCCGCCCGGCGGCGTCCCGCCCGACGAGCAGCCGGCTGCGGCCCTCGGAGGCCGCGGCGAGGTGCCCGTCCAGTTCGGGGCGGATGTCCTCGACGGTGACGGGCGGCACGAAGCCCACCGCGCCGCCGGCGTTGGACACGTCGGTCCAGAGCGCGGCGAACTCCCCGACCAGGGCGGGGTCGACGACCGGGTCGAAGATGAAAGTAAGGGTCATAGATCAAGTTTAGCTATTACTAGGCGTGGTGCGCAAAAGGCCCCGGCCCCCAACAGGGGGACCGGGGCCCAGGGCCCACAGGGACCCACAAGACGTCAGGCGTCAGCCGTCAGGCGTCAGCCGTCAGCCGTCAGCCGTCAGCCGTCAGCCGTCAGAGCCGCATAGCCTGCGGCGTCTCGCGGAGTTCCGCGTCCGCGCCGGGGTACTCGCGGATGATCTCGTAGCGCGTGTTGCGCTCGACCGGGCGGAAGCCCGCCTCGCGGATCAGTTCCAGCAGGTCCTCGCGGCCCAGCTTGTTCGGGGTGCCGTAGTTGTCCGCGTCGTGCGTGATCTTGTACTCGACGACCGAGCCGTCCATGTCGTCCGCGCCGTGCTGGAGGGCCAGCTGGGCGGTCTGCACGCCGTGCATCACCCAGAAGACCTTCACGTGCGGGACGTTGTCGAAGAGCAGGCGGGAGACCGCGAAGGTCTTCAGCGCCTCGGCGCCCGTCGCCATCGTCGTACGCGCCTGGAGCTTGTTGCGTACCTTGCCGTCCTTCATGTCCACGAAGTCGTGCTGGTAGCGCAGCGGGATGAAGACCTGGAAACCGCCGGTCTCGTCCTGCAGTTCGCGCAGCCGCAGTACGTGGTCCACGCGGTGGCGCGGCTCCTCGATGTGCCCGTAGAGCATCGTCGCCGGGGTCTTGAGGCCCTTGGAGTGCGCCAGGCGGTGGATGCGCGACCAGTCTTCCCAGTGGGTGTTGTGGTCGACGATGTGCTGGCGGACCTCCCAGTCGAAGATCTCGGCGCCGCCGCCGGTGAGCGATTCCAGGCCCGCCTCGATCAGCTCGTCCAGGATGTCGGAGGCCGACATGCCGGAGATCGTCTCGAAGTGGTGGATCTCGGTCGCCGTGAACGCCTTCAGCGAGACGTTCGGCAGCGCCTCCTTCAGCGCGGAGAGGGAGCGCGGGTAGTACCGCCACGGCAGGCTGGGGTGCAGGCCGTTGACGATGTGCAGCTCGGTGAGGTTCTCGTTCTCCATGGTCTTGGCCAGGCGGACGGCTTCCTCGATGCGCATCGTGTACGCGTCCTTCTCGCCCGGCTTGCGCTGGAACGAGCAGTACGCGCACGAGGCCGTGCACACGTTCGTCATGTTGAGGTGACGGTTGACGTTGAAGTGGACGACGTCGCCGTTCTTCCGCGTGCGCACCTCGTGGGCGAGGCCGCCGAGCCAGGCCAGGTCGTCCGACTCGTAGAGGGCGATGCCGTCCTCACGGGTCAGCCGCTCGCCGGAGCGAACCTTGTCCTCCAGCTCACGCTTGAGCCCAGCGTCCATGCCGGTCCTCTCCATCTGTCCTCGAATCCGCGCGGTACGTGTGCCCCACAACCGCGCCCCAACCGTACTCTCAGCGCCCTCAGACCTCTTCCGGCAGGCCCCCGACCCGGTTCTCCCACTTGGTGGAGAGCACGATCGTCGTACGCGTGCGCGAGACGCCCTTGGTGCTGGAGAGCTTGCGGATGATCCGCTCCAGCCCGTCCACGTCACCGGCCCGGACCTTGAGCATGTACGAGTCGTCGCCGGCGATGAACCAGCAGTCCTCGATCTCGGAGAGGTCGCGCAGCCGGCGGGCCACGTCCTCGTGGTCCGCGGCGTCGGAGAGCGAGATGCCGATCAGCGCCGTGACGCCGAGGCCGAGCGAGGCCGCGTCCACGGTCGCGCGGTAGCCGGTGATGACTCCGGCCGTCTCCAGCCGGTTGATCCGGTCGGTGACGCTGGGGCCGGAGAGGCCCACGAGCCGGCCCAACTCGGCGTACGAGGCACGTCCGTTCTCACGAAGTGCCTGGATGAGCTGCTTGTCCACCGCGTCCATGTACCTGGAACCTTCCATTATTCGGCATTCCCTCAAGTTTACGTATAGAATCAAAGGCGCACAGGGTCGACACCCTGTGAATCTTTCAACAGATCAACGACGATCTGACAATTTTCAGGAGTGGTTCACCGTGTACACGATCGAGATGGCCTACGCGCACATGCGACAGCTCCAGGAGCTGGCCAACCGATCCCGCACCGACCAGCCCGCCGCCGCACACCGCGTCGACAAGACCCGCAAGCCGAGGCGCGCCAAGAAGGGCTAAGCGCCACCGCTCGCCTCCCCGGGAGGACGGGAGCCCCCGAGCTCCCCTTCCCACCGGCGGTACAGCCCGTGCGGCACACCTGCCGCGTCGAGCACCCGCCCCGCGACGAAGTCCACCAGATCCTGGATGTGCGTCGCACCCGCGTAGAACGCCGGAGAGGCGGGCAGCACCACTGCGCCCGCCTCGTCCAGGCTCACCAGATGCTTCAGCGTCTGCCCGCTCAGCGGGGTCTCCCGTACCGTCACCACCAGCCGGCGCCGCTCCTTGAGCGTCACGCTCGCGACCCGCTGGAGCAGGTCCTTCGACAGCCCGAGCGCCACCCCGGCCACGCAGGCCGTGGACGCGGGCACGATCAGCATCCCCTTGACCGGGTACGAGCCGCTGCTCGGACCGGCCGCCAGGTCCCCCGCCGCCCAGTGGCGTACGCCGTCCAGGTCCGGACGCGCGAAGGTTCCGGGCTTGCCGTCGGCGCCCCGCTCCAGCCACTCCCCCAGGTCGCCCCGCCAGTGCGCGTCGCGGAAGGCGATCCCGGTCTCGTCCAGCAGGGTCAGCCTGGACGCCCGGCTCACCACCAGGTCCACGCTCTCGCCCGCCGCCAGCAGCCCGCGGATCACGGCAGCCGCGTACGGCGTCCCGGACGCCCCGGAAACCCCGACCACCCACGGGGTGCGCTTGCCCTCAGTCATACCTCCGAGACTATCCGGCCACCGACGGGGGGCACTGGCTAAGGTGTCCGCACGTTCAAGGGGTGGACACGGCGGAGGGGTCGTCATGAGCGCAGGCAGTACACACCCGGGCGGTACGGGCTCCTTCGCCCGGAGCCTGACCGGCCGGGCCGCGGCCGCCGCCAAGCTGATGCTGGGCTGGGTGGCGCTGCTCTGGCTGATCGAGGCCGTCGATTACGCCACCGGCCACGCGCTGGACTCCTACGGGATCACCGCGCGGGAGGCCGACGGCCTGAGCGGGATACCCCTGGCACCCTTCCTGCACTTCGGCTTCGACCACGTGGCCTCCAACAGCGTCCCGCTGCTGGTCCTCGGCTTCGTCACCGCGCTGAGCGGCATCGGCCGCTTCCTGGCCGTCTGCGCGGCCATCGTCCTGGCCGACGGCTTCGCCGTCTGGCTGATCTCCCCGCCCCACAGCATCACGGCGGGCGCCTCGGGCCTGATCTTCGGCCTCTTCGGCTACCTGCTGGTCCGCGGCTTCGTGGAACGCAGCCCCCTGGGCGTCGCGGTCGCCGTCGTCATCGCCGCCGTCTGGGGCACGACCTTCCTGGCCGGAGCCCTCCCCACGGACTCGATGGTCAGCTGGCAGGCCCACCTCTTCGGCCTCCTGGCCGGCGCGGCGGTGGCCGCGGTGGCCCGGCCCCGGCCGGAGGTGGCGGCGGTCTAGGCGGTGGCGCCGGGGTCGACGGGGAAGTCGGCGGTATCAATCATCAGCTTGCCGATTCCGGCCTGGACGATGATCGTCCCGCCGTACGGGAAGGTGTCCCGGCCCCGGTATCCCTCGGGCCCGGGGTTCCAGAGCTTCACGCATTCCGCTCGGAACGGGTCGAAGATCAGGTAGTGAGGGATACCGGCGCGCGCGTAGGCCCGGTTCTTGACCTCGTAGTCGTTGCGGATGCTGCTCGGTGAGACCACCTCGACGGCCAGCTCGATCAGGTCCGGCGGGTAGGCGGTGAGGTTCTTGCGCCACTCTGCCTTCGGGATCACCGCGAGGTCCGGGCCGAACTCGTTGTCGCCGTCCATGGGCACCGCCACATCGCTGATGAGCGCCCAATCCGCCGGCAGCTGGGGCTTGAGATTGTCCCGTACGTCCCAGATCGTCTCGTTGTGATACGGCCTGACCGGACTCATCATGATGTTGCCCTCGACAATCTCCGTCCGGTACCCGGGGAACATGTCCTCGAACCGGCTGAGCTGTGAGTGCAGGCGCTCGGTCTCCGAGACGCTCACGTCGGCCTCCCTGTCCATGCACTCGATGGTATGCCGCACGCCAGCCACCCGGGCAGGCTGCGAACGGCCGGTTCAGGCAGGGCACACACGATCGAGCTACAGCGACAGCCCCCGGACCACCAGGTCCGCCAGCGCGCACACGAACAGGGCCATGCCGATGAAGCCGTTCACCGTGAAGAAGGCGCGGTTCAGGCGGGACAGGTCGTGCGGGGTCACGATGGTGTGCTCGTAGAGGAAGGCGCCGACCACGATCAGCAGGCCGGCCCAGAACGGCCAGCCCGCGTCCGTCGCCACCGCGTACCAGGCCAGCAGGGCCGTGGTCACGACGTGCGCGCCGCGCGCGCCCCACAGGGCGGCCGGGATGCCGAAGCGGGCCGGGACGGACTTGACGCCCTCCGCGCGGTCCGCGGCCACGTCCTGGCAGGCGAAGATCAGGTCGAAGCCGCCGATCCACACGCCCACCGCGAGGCCGAGGATCACCGCGTCCCAGGACCATTCGCCGGTGATCGCGATCCAGGCCCCGACCGGGCCCATCGCCTGGGCGATGCCGAGGATGGCGTGCGGGAAGTTCGTGAACCGCTTCCCGTACGGGTACACCACCATCGGCACGACGGCGATCGGCGCCAGCATCAGGCAGAGCGGGTTCAGCAGCGCCGCCGAGCCGAGGAAGACGGCCAGGGCGATCCCGGCGCCGGTCCACGCGGAGCGGACCGAGACGGCGCCCGTCACCAGCTCGCGCCCGGCGGTCCGCGGGTTCCGCGCGTCGATCTCCCGGTCGATGATCCGGTTCGCGGCCATCGCGAAGGTGCGCAGACCCACCATGCAGACGGTGACGAGCAGCAGCTTCGTCCAGTGCATCCGCTCGTCGAGCGTGTACATGGCGGTGAGCGCGGCGATGTAGGCGAAGGGCAGCGCGAAGACCGAGTGCTCGATCATCACGAGCCGCAGGAAGGCCTTCACCTTGCCGTTGGCCTGCGGCGCGGGACCGGACCCGAGGACGCCCTCAGCTGCGGATGTCATACGAGGTCCCTCCGGAACTCTTCGAGGTCGGCCCGCAGCCCGTCGAGCGGGACCGGCCCTATCTCCATGTCGAGGTAATTGGTCGTGTCGTGGCCGACCGGGGTGAGCCGGGCGACGAACGCGATGTCTCCGTCGCCCACCGGTATCACCGCCAACCGCAAGGGGTTGGCACGGCTCTCGCTGACCTCGGCCTGGAAGGCCGCGTACCCGGCGGCACCCGTGCGGACCAGCAGGCGCTCCGCGAACGCGGCGACCTCCTCGGCCTCCACGTGCGCCTCGAAGTCCGCGGTGAACTCGCCGCCCCAGTCGGCGGTGACGCGCCAGCCGTCGGCCGCCCGCTCGGGGGCGGTCAGAGCGACCCAGACCTCGTCACTGCCGATCCGAAGTCTCGGGCTCACGCCAGGCTCCGGCGGAAGTCTTCGAGGTCGGCCAGCAGGTCCGCCGTGGGGAGCGTGCCGAGCTCCAGGGTCCACGGGCCCGCGTCGTGGCCCTCGGGCGGGTTGACGTGGGCGGTCAGCCGCCAGGTGGTGGGAGACGGGCTCGCCTCCAGGCGGAGGAAGTTCCCGGCCTCCGCGCTGAACGGCTCGCCCGCGACCAGGGCGCGCTGGAGCTGCTCCGCGAAGTCGTCCGCCTCGATGTCCCGCGCGCCGGGCAGCTCGAAGCCGTCGCCCTCGCCGTCCTCGTCGAGCATCAGCGCCCAGACGTTGCCGGGGCCCGCGAACTCCTCGGGCGAGACGCCCGCCTGCCCGGCGGCCTCGCGGACGCCGGGGTCCGACGGGTCGAGTTCCGGGCGGACCAGGGCCACGTAGACCGTGTCGGTCCCGATGAAGAGGGCGGGGCCGCCCGTCTCGATGTCGCTCACAGGCCGTACTCCTTCCAGCGGCTGTCCACCAGTGCGGCGGTAGCCGGGTCGGACTCGACCATGTCAGGCCAGCCGCCGTCCCGGGTGTAACCCTCCGTCGGCAGCTTCTTCGTGGCGTCGATGCCCGCCTTGCCTCCCCAGAACTGCTGGTAGGAGGCGTGGTCCAGATGGTCCACCGGACCCTCCACGACGGTGAGGTCGCGGGAGTAGTCCGTATTGCCGAGCGCCCGCCAGGAGACCTCGTGGAGGTCGTGGACGTCGCAGTCCTTGTCCACCACGATGATCAGCTTGGTCAGCGACATCATGTGCGCGCCCCAGATGGCGTGCATGACCTTCTGCGCGTGCTTCGGGTACTTCTTGTCGATCGAGACGATCGCGCAGTTGTGGAAGCCGCCCGACTCGGGGAGGTGGTAGTCCACGATGTCCGGGACGATGATCTTCAGCAAAGGGAGGAAGAAGCGTTCCGTCGCGCGGCCCAGCGGGCCGTCCTCCGTCGGCGGCCGGCCGACGACGATCGACTGGATCAGCGGACGCTTGCGCATCGTCACGCAGTCGATCGTCAGCGCGGGGAACGGCTCCTGCGGGGTGTAGAAGCCCGTGTGGTCGCCGAAGGGGCCCTCGGGGAGGGTCTCCCCGGGCTCCAGCCAGCCCTCGATGACCACCTCGGCGTGGGCCGGGACCTGGAGCGGGACCGTCTTGCAGTCCACCATCTCGATCCGCTTGCCCGCCACGAACCCGGCGAACAGGTACTCGTCGATGTCACCGGGCAGCGGCGCCGTCGACGCGTACGTCACGGCCGGCGGGCAGCCGAAGGCGATCGCGACCGGCAGCCGCTCGCCGCGCGCCGCGGCCACCGCGTAGTGGTTGCGGCTGTCCTTGTGGATCTGCCAGTGCATGCCGATGGTGCGCTTGTCGTGGCGCTGGAGGCGGTACAGGCCGAGGTTGCGGACACCCGTCTCCGGGTGCTTGGTGTGCGTCAGGCCGAGGTTGAAGAAGGACCCGCCGTCCTTGGGCCACGTGAAGAGGGCCGGCAGCTGGTCCAGGTCCACGTCGTCACCGGTGAGGACGACCTCCTGGACGGGCGCGGACTCGCCCTTCACCTTCTTCGGCGGCACGTGCACCATCGAGCCGAGCTTGCCGAAGGCCTCGCGGACGCCGATGAAGCCCTGGGGCAGCTCGGGCTTGAGCAGGCCGCCGATCTTCTCGCTGATCTCGGCGTACGACTTCAGCCCGAGGGCCTTCAGCAGGCGCCGGTCGGTCCCGAAGACGTTCATGGCCAGCGGCATCGCCGAGCCCTTGACGTTCTCGAAGAGCAGCGCGGGCCCGCCGGCCTTGTTCACTCTGTCGACGATCTCCCCGACCTCTAGGTACGGGTCCACTTCGGCCTTGATGCGCTTGAGGTCGCCCTCCCGCTCGAGGGCCCGGAGCAGCGAGCGGAGATCGTCGTAAGCCATGACGGCAATTGTGGCATCCCCTCCCAGAGCCCGAACCGCGGCGGGGCCTCTACCCTGGAAGAGTCCACGGCGGACCTGCCCGGTCCGCGCCGTTCTTCTGGGGGTCGGTCCCACACCGTGCTGCGCTATCTGCCGTTCCTGCTGATCATCGCGCTGACCATCTACACCTTCATCGACTGCCTGAACACGCCCGAGGAAGAGGTCAAGCACCTTCCGAAGGTCGTCTGGGTCCTGATCATCCTGCTCTTCTCGATCGTCGGTCCGGTGGTGTGGCTCTTCGCGGGCAAGAAGCGGGTGCCCGGCGGCGCCGCCCGGCCGCGCCAGGGCCGCCGCACGTGGGTGGCGCCCGACGACAACCCCGAGTTCCTGAAGTCCCTGCGCGAGGAGCGGGACGAGAAGGAGAAGGACAAGGAGTAGGAGTAGGAGTAGGCCCGGATCCTGCGGGGTGGGGGCCTAAGGGCCGGGGGCCTACGGGGTCAGCGCGCCGACCAGCCACGGCATGTGGCGCCGCTCGACGGCGATGAGCACTTCCTCCTCGCCGTCGCGGCACTGGGCGACGTGGTAGACCTCGCGCTCCGCTCCCCGCACCTCGTGGCCCGGGTCCGTGGCGTACTGGTGGCGGACCCGCTCCAGCACCAGGCCTGGCGGCAGCGGCGTGCCGCGCAGCCTGCCGCTCGGGTCGTTCGTGAACTCCAGGACCCCGGGTCCCGCGACGATGTGCGTGTGGCGCCGGGTCCCGGCCGGCCCGCCGGTGTCACCGAGCAGGTGACCGGGGAAGATCCGCACCTTCTCGTCCGCGCACGGCACCACCTCGATCTGGTCGGAATTCCGGGCCGCACGCAGACAGCAGACGGCCGCGACCGCCGTCACGACGGCCGCGGCGATCCCGGTCCAGCGCAGCGACTCCCGCACGCCGTCGAAGAGCAGGGCGCAGGGCACGGCGAAGGCCGCGAGGGCCATCAGGCCGCCGACCGGCATCCAGACCTGCCAGGGGCTGCGGCGACGGGAGTACGAGGACAGCCGGGCGTACCAGATCCCGCCCCACGCCAGGGCGGCGCCGGCGGGGAGCAGACCCAGGGGCCAGGCCAGCGGGGTCCGGTGGGCGGTGTGCGGGTCGTGGTCGGTGAGGAGGGACGTGGGCCGGGGCCCCTCGCCGGTGGGCGCCTCGCCGGTGGACGATCCGGCGGGCGATCCGGTGGGCGATCCGGCGGCGGCCGATCCGGCGGTGGCGGTGGCCGACCCGGCGGTGCGGCGGTCGTGGTCGACGTACCGGATCCGGCCCCGCCAGCTGACCAGCAGCAGCGCGGTGCCGGGTGGCGTGTACCGGGCATCGGCACGGGTGGACAGCCGGATGTGCTCCCGGGATCCGTCCGCCCGTACGACCACCAGACAGTGGACCGGGTTCCGGTTGCCCTCCGTGCGGATCCGTTCCAGCACCGCGGGGGCCGCGCTCAGGCAGTCGCCCGCCCGGGCTCACACCGCCCAGGGCAGGGGGCGGGTGCCCTCGGTGCCGGGCACGGAGACGAGGCCGTCGGAGCGCATGGCGACGTACACCTCGGTGTCCGCCAGGGCGTGGACGTGGCGGACGACGTCCGGGGGCAGTACCACCGCTTCGCCCGCGGCGACCTTCTCGGTGCGGCCTCCGCAGGTGACGTCCAGGGCGCCGGCGGTGACCGTCCAGACCTGCTCGCGGCTGACGGAGTGCTCGGGGCCGGTGGTTCCGGCGGGGATGGCCGCGTGCCAGGTGCTCAGCTCGGCGCTGCCCCGGCCGGGGGAGGCGAAGCCGGTCATGGTCGCGTTCGGGGTGGTGATGACGTGGTCGGGGGACGGGGTGATGACGCGCAAGGCGGGACCCTTCGCTTTCTCTGGCACGGGAGACGAGTGAGTGAGTCAAGCTGCTTTACTCATGCGAGTAAAGCAGCTTGACTCACCTGTGTCACCATGTTTCCGTGACCCATCGAGAAGACGCCGCACCGGACAACGCCGCACCCGACATCGAGCTGGCCTTCCTCCTCGGACTCGGCTTCCAGCTCCTGCTCGGCGAGTTCACCCGCCGCCTCGAAGAGGACGGCTACGCCGACGGCCTGCGCCCCCTGCACGGCATGGCCTTCCAGGCCCTGGGGCCCTCCGGCGCCACCGCGACCGAGCTCGCCGAGCGGCTCGGGGTCACCAAGCAGGCCGCCGGCCAGCTCGTCGACGACCTGGAGCGGCGCGGCTACCTGCGCCGCACCCCGCACCCCGAGGGCGGCCGCCGCAAGCTCGTGGTCCTGACCGAGGCCGCGACCGCCCACCTGGGGGCCGCCGGCCGCGTCCTGCACGAGCTGGAGGCCGAGCTCGGCCGCGGCAGCGTCGACCTCCCCGCCCTGCGCACCGACCTGGGCCGCCTGGTCCGGACCCTGAACGGGGACGGCCCCCTCCCGCCGCTGCGCCCCGTCTGGTGACGGAAACGCCGGAGGGGCCGGGCGCCTTTCGGCTGCCCGGCCCCTCCGGCCGTCGGTCCTACCCGACCACGCGTCAGACGCCCGCGTACGAGTGCTTTCCGCTCAGCAGGATGTTCACGCCGTAGTAGTTCCAGATCCAGCAGGCGAACGCGAAGAGCGCGAGGTAGGCGGCCTTGCGGCCCTTCCAGCCGGCCGTGGCCCGGGCGTGCAGGTAGCAGGCGTACGCCACCCAGGTCACGAAGGACCAGACCTCCTTGGGGTCCCAGCCCCAGTAGCGGCCCCACGCGTCGCCCGCCCAGATCGCGCCCGCGATGATCGTGAAGGTCCACAGCGGGAAGACCGCCGCGTTGATGCGGTACGAGAACTTGTCGAGCGAGGCCGCCGACGGGAAGCGCTCCATGACCGAGGTGGCGAACCTGCCCGGCTTGCCGCCCCGCACGAGCTTGGCCTCGTAGGAGTCGCGGAAGAGGTACATGACCGCGCCGGCCGCGCCGATGTAGAAGACCGCGCCGCAGATGATCGCGGTGGAGACGTGGATCAGCAGCCAGTACGACTTCAGGGCCGGGACCAGCTGGTCGCTGTCGGTGTAGAGCACCGTGGTGGCGATGCCCAGGTCGAGCAGGACCGTGGTGACCAGGAACAGGCCGAGCCAGCGGACGTTCTTCTTCAGCGCGAGGAGCAGCAGGTACGCGCCGACGGCCACCGTGGAGAAGGTGATCGAGAACTCGTACATGTTGCCCCAGGGGGCCCGCTCCACCGACAGCGCGCGGGCGCCGACCCCGCCCGCCGCGAGGAGGAACCCGAGGGTGGTCAGCGAGACCGCGATGCGCCCGTACAGGTCGCCCTGGACGGTGCCGCCGGCCGCGCCGGGGCCGTCCGGGACGTCACGGGTGCCGGCGGCGCTGCGCGTGACCACCTTGGGCTTGTCGAGGACGGCGGTGCTGCTGCCCTTGCTCCGCACCTGGACGGCGGGTGCGGCGGCCTTGGCCGTGGAGGCGGCCCCCGCGTTGGTGAGCGCGGCGGCCGTACGGGCCACCTTGCTGCGGCTGCCGAAGATCCACTCGGCGATGTGGGCGAAGAAGGCGAGGGTGTAGACCGCCATGGACGCGTAGATCAGGTTGTTGCTGAGGTGAGCCAGACTCTCGTTGGCTGCGGCCGCGAGCTGCATCACGCGCGCTCCCCTTCGACTTCTTCGGCAGGTTCTGCGGGTTCGGGATCGGATTCGGGATCGGTATCGGCGACAGGCGCCGCGGGTGCGGCGGGCGCCGGGGGCGCCGCGCTCGGCGCCCGCTCGTGGAGCGCGCCGGCCAGGGCCCCGAGCTCCTCCGGGAGCTTGGCGGACTCGCTGCGGCCCAGGCCCGCCATCTCGACGACGGTGACGCCCTCCGCGCCGCGGGTCGCGCGCACCCAGATCCGGCGGCGCCGGATGAAGAGGGAGCCCGCGAGTCCCGCGATGGCGGCAATGGCGCCCGCGAGGGCGAGACCGCTGCCGGGCTGGTGGGTGATCGAGAAGGTCGCCCAGCGCTCGATGCCCTCGAACTTCACGGTGCCCTGGCCGCCGGGCAGTTCCATGGACTCGCCGGGCTTCAGCAGCTTCTTGAAGAGCTCGCCCTTCTCGTCCTTGAACATCTCCATCTTGGCCGTGTCGAGCTGGTAGACGTTCTGCGGCAGGCCCGAGTCCACGCCGAGGCTGCCGTGGTACGCGTTGAGCGTCATCGCCGGATTGTCCAGTTCCGGGAATTGGGAGAGCATCGTGCCCTGGTTCTTGCCGGCGTAGGTCGGGATGAACCAGGTCTGGAAGCCGAGCTGCTCGGACTCCCCCTCCTTGTTCTTGTACCCGTCGGTGACCTTGACGGCTCCGGAGGACGTGAGGTTGCCGTCCTGCGGCAGCATCGGCACGGCGTCCTTGTAGACCACCTTGCCGGTGGGATCGGTCACCGAGATGACCGGCGCGTAGCCGTGGCCGAGCAGGTAGACCTTGGAGCCGTCCACCACCAGCGGCTTGTTGACCTGGATCTCGCGCTTCTCCGGCTTGCCGTGCGCGCCGTCGCTGAAGGTGACGTACGCCTTGAAGTCGCGCGGGGTGCCCTTCTGCGGGCCCGTGCGTTCGAAGGACGCGTCGAACTTGTCCAGGGTGAAGGAGAACGGCGGCAGGTCGTCCGTGTCGAAGAGGCCGCCGGACTTGAAGTCGTCGTACTGGGTGAGCGTGTTCGAGAAGCCCTTGCCGCGCAGGACGAGCTTGCCGCCCTCGGACTTGAAGTACTGGCCCCAGGCGAAGGCGATCAGCATGACGATCAGCGCCACGTGGAAGATCAGGTTCCCGGCCTCGCGCAGGTAGCCCTTCTCGGCCGAGACCGATCCCTTGCCCGCCTCCGTACGGAAGCGGCGGCGGCCGAGCAGGCCGCTCGCGGTGGACAGCACCTCGTCTGGGGAGCTGTCCGTGCGCCAGGTCGTGTACGCGGGCATCCGGTCGAGCCGCTTGGGCGCGGCCGGCGGCCGTCCGGTGAGCTGGCCGACGAACTGCCAGGAGCGCGGCAGGATGCAGCCGATCAGCGAGATGAACAGCAGCAGGTAGATCGCGGAGAACCACACCGAGCTGTAGACATCGAAGAGCTGGAGCTTCTCGGCGACCGTCACCCAGGAGGCGTGCTCCTTCTTCCAGACGGCGACCTTCATCAGGTCGACCTGGTTCTGCGGGATCAGCGAGCCCGGGATCGATGCCAGCGACAGCAGGAAGAGCAGGATCAGCGCGACCCGCATGGAGGTGAGCTGCCGCCAGAACCAGCGGGCCCAGCCGAGCACGCCGATGCCCACGGGACCGCCGGGGGCGTCCTCCAGGGGGGCGGTGGACAGCTGCGCGCCGGCGGCGGCCTGCGTGGAGGCCTCTGCTTCGGCCGCGGCGGCGGAGTCGGTGGTGGAGTCGTGCGGCGCCTCGGCGGACGCCTTGTCGGTCGTACTCATGTCCGTGTAGTCCTCAGATCCCCACCGTGAAGCCGTTGGTCCAGCTCTGCATGTCGCTGACGATGCTGCTCCACATTCCTGTGACGAGCAGCAGACCGGTCAGGATCAGCATGCCGCCGCCGATCCGCATCACCCACGCATAGTGCTTCTTCACCCAGCCGAACGCGCCGAGCGCCTTGCGGAAGGCGAGCGCGGTGGCGATGAACGGGAGCCCCAGTCCGAGGCAGAAGACCACGGTCAGCAGTGCGCCGCGGCCCGCGGTGGCCTGATCGATGGAGAGGGTGCCGACGGCGGCGAGGGTCGGTCCCATGCAGGGGGTCCAGCCGAGGCCGAAGAGCACGCCGAGCAGGGGTGCGCCGAGCAGTCCGATGGTCGGCTTCCGGTGGAAGCGGAACTCGCGCATCGTCAGACCGGGTATGGCGCCCATGAAGAACAGGCCGAGCAGGATCACCAGGCCGCCGAGGACCCGGGAGATGACTTCCTTGTTCGCGTCGAGTGTCTGTCCGAAGTAGCCGAACAGCGCGCCGGTCGAGACGAACACGGACGTGAAGCCGAGGACGAAAAGGCTCGCGCCGCCCAGCATCCGGCCGCGCTGGGCCTCGGCCAGGTCGGCTCCGCCGACGCCGGTCACGTAGGACAGGTAGCCGGGGACCAGGGGCAGGACGCAGGGGGAGAAGAAGGAGACCAGCCCGGCGAGCAGGGCGATCGGCAGGGCGAGCAGCAGCGCGCCGTTGAGGACGGTGGTGTTCACGCCGGTCGCGTCGGCGGCGAGGACGACATCGGAGAAGGCGACGTCGGAGAGGCCGGAGGGACCCGTCAGTGCGGAGAGTGCGGTGACCACGAGGTCACTTCTCCGCGAGGAGCGGGTCGATCATCGAGCGCAGCTTCTCCTCGTTGACCGCGGCCAGGGTGCGGGCGGCGATCTTCCCGTCCTTGTCGAGGATGAGCGTCGAGGGGATGGCGTTGGGGTTGAGCGTGCCCTTGGGGAAGCGGAGCATCAGCTTGCCGTCCGGGTCGAAGAGGCTCGGGTAGGTGATCTTGAAGTTCTCTTCGAAGGAGGCCGCGCTCTGCTTGGTGTTGTCGCGGGTGTTGATGCCGACGAAGGCCACGGGCTGCCCGGCCGCCTCCAGCTCCTTGGCGACCTTCGCGAAGTACGGGGCTTCGGCCCGGCACGGCGGGCACCAGGAGCCCCAGACGTTGAGGACGACGACCTTGCCCTTGAGGGTGGTGGTGTCCAGCGTCTTGCCGTCCACCGTCTCCCCGTCGAGCTTGGGGGCGTCGGTGCGGTCGCCCTTGGCGACGGTGGCGATGCCGCTGGAGCCCACCACGTAGTTGCCTCCGGCGGAACCGGAGGATTTGCTGCCGCCGTCCGCATCGCTGCACGCCGTGAGGGTGAGGGCGCCTGCGAGGGTCACCGCGGTCAGCAGGATGGCGCGGCCGCTGGTCGAGCGGCTGCGGCGGGGGGCGCGGCTAAGGCTCATGTGAAAAGTTTCGCATGTGCGGTTCGCGGATCTTCCGCGCCCCCCGGAGGGTCTGTTAAGCCGCTGGTCAGGTGCGGACCGGGGCCGGGTCAGACCGCCGTGAGATACGTGCCCCAGCCACCGGTCGGCGCCTGGCCGGGGCCGAGCGTGCGCAGCTTGGCCAGCACCTCGGGGTCCTGGACGTCCAGCCAGTCGGTGAACTGCCGGAAGGATACGAGCCGTACGTCCTTTTTGTCCGCCATGCCCTTGAGGGACTCCTCGACGGCGTCCATGTAGATGCCGCCGTTCCACTCCTCGAAGTGGTTGCCGATGAAGAGGGGCGCGCGGTTGGTCTCGTAGGCCCGCTTGAAACCGCCCAGGTAGGCGGCGGTGGCCTGGGTGCGCCAGGCCGGGTAGCGGGACGGGACGCCCTTGGTGGTGTTCTTCGACTGGTTCGCGAGGATGTTGTAGTCCATCGACAGCACCTCGAAGGAGTGCCCGGGGAACGGGAGCGACTGCAGCGGCAGGTCCCACAGGCCGCCGCGCTTGACCGGCCACTGCTGGAGGCCGCCGGGCGAGCTGGAGTCGTAGCGCCAGCCCAGCTCCTGGGCGGTCGGGAGCAGGTTGTCCTGGCCGAGCAGGCAGGGGGTGCGGGCGCCGACCAGCTCTTTGCGGTAGTCGAAGGGCAGCGGTTCGAGGTCGGTCCAGCCGGTGTTGGTGCGCCAGTTGGTGACGAAGGACACGGCCTGGTCGATCTCGCTGCGCCAGTCCTGCGGGGTCCACTTGCCGACCGAGCCGGAGCCGCCGCAGAAGTGTCCGTTGAAGTGGGTGCCTATTTCGTGGCCGTCGAGCCAGGCCTCGCGCACGTACTTCAGGGTGTTGCGGACGTTCTCGTCCTTGAGGTAGCCGATGTCGGAGGCGCCGACGGGGTTGTTCGGCGGCTTGTAGAGGCTCTTCTTCGATTCGGGCAGGAGGTAGATCCCGGAGAGGAAGAAGGTCATCGCCGCGCCGTGGTCCTTGGCGAGTTTGAGGAAGCGGGGGAAGAGGCCGTTGCCGATCTCCCCCGCGCCGTCCCAGCTGAACACCACGAACTGGGGCGGGGTCTCGCCCGGCCGGAGGGGTACGGGGGCGGCCGGCTGGTGCGGCTGCGGCCCGGTGTCGGCGGTGGATCCGTCGCCGATGGGCTTGACCACCGGGCCGGACGGGGCCGGCCCCGGGGGGCCCGACGGGTCCTGCGGTCCGGCGTTGCCCGTGCCGGACGGGCCGCCGACGGTGCACCCGGCGACGCCGGCCGCAGCGACGGCACCAAGTCCGAGTCCGAGTACCCCTCTTCTGCTGAAGCCGCGCATATCGCTCATGGAAAGTCATACAAACGGACATTCGCGCGAAGTCCAGAGGCGACACGGCAACTTCGCGCCACTTGTATGAAATGAGGGCGAAGCTTGAGGAAACGGGCACCTGGTGTGCCGTGTGAGACGGCCACGGCCGGGCACACGAAACGCTTCCGGGGGCGGCCCGACGGGCCGCCCCCGGAAGCCGGGCAGTGCTGCGCGCCCCGCTACGCCCCGAACGCCTTCGACTTGCCCTTCACCGGCTTCGCCCCGGCCAGGAGGTGCGCCGGGACCAGGTCCCGGGCCGGCTCGCTGTAGCCCACCGACACCAGGGCGTCGCCCTGGTACGTGAACGAGGTCAGCGAGGCCAGCGTGCACTGGCGGCGGCGCGGGTCGTGCCACAGCCGCCGCTTCTCCGCGAAGCTCCGTACGATCCAGATCGGGAGCTGGTGGCTGACCGCCACCGCCTCGTGGCCGCGGGCCGCGTCACGGGCCGTCTCGATCGCGCTCATCATCCGCACGACCTGCTCGACGTACGGCTCGCCCCAGGACGGCTTGAACGGGTTCGTCAGGTGCTTCCAGTTCGCGGGCTTGCGCAGCGCGCCGTCGCCCACCCCGAAGGTCTTGCCCTCGAAGACGTTGCCCGCCTCCAGGAGGCGGGCGTCGGTCGCCAGGTCCAGCCCGTGCGACTTCGCGATCGGCGCGGCCGTCTCCTGGGCCCGCTCCAGCGGGGAGGCCACGACGTAGGTCACGTCCCGGTTCTCCAGGTGCTCCGCGACCCGGTCCGCCATCTTGCGGCCCAGCTCGGAGAGGTGGTAGCCGGCGCGACGGCCGTAGAGGACCCCGTCCGGGTTGTGCACCTCGCCGTGGCGCACCACGTGGACGACGGTGATCTCCGCGCTGTCCTGGTTGCTCATGCGGTGGCCTCCGCGGCGGCCCGGGCGGCGGCCGGCAGGGCGGCCGCGATGCGCTCGATCGCCTTGTCGTCGTGAGAGGTGGACACGAACCACGACTCGAACGCCGACGGCGGCAGGTAGACGCCCTGCGACAGCATCGAGTGGAAGAAGCCGTTGAAGCGGAAGGCTTCCTGCTTCTTCGCGTCGTCGTAGTTGCGGACTTCGTCCTCGGTGAAGAACACCGAGAACATGTTCGAGGCGGTCTGCAGCCGGTGCGCGACGCCCTCCTTGGTGAGCGCCTCGGTCACCAGCCCCTGGATCTGGAGCGACACGGCGTCGACCTTCTCGTACGCCGCCTCGTCCAGCAGCCGCAGCTGCGCCAGACCGGCGGCCGTGGCGATCGGGTTACCGGACAGCGTGCCCGCCTGGTAGACGGGACCCGCGGGCGCCAGGTGGCCCATGACGTCCGCGCGGCCGCCGAACGCCGCCGCCGGGAAGCCGCCGCCCATGACCTTGCCGAAGGTCATCAGGTCGGGCGTGACCCCGTCCACGCCGTACCAGCCGGCGCGCGAGGTACGGAAACCCGTCATGACCTCGTCGGAGATGTACAGGGCGCCGTTGGCCCGGCACAGGTCGGCGAGCCCCTGGTTGAAGCCCTCCCCCGGGGTCACGACGCCCATGTTGCCGGGCGCGGCCTCGGTGATCACACAGGCGATCTCGCCGGGGTGCGCGGCGAAGGCCGCCCGCACCGATTCCAGATCGTTGTACGGGAGCACGATCGTGTCCCCGGCCTGCGCGCCCGTCACCCCGGGGGTGTCCGGCAGCGCGAAGGTCGCGAGCCCGGAGCCGGCGGCGGCCAGCAGCGAGTCCACGTGCCCGTGGTAGCAGCCGGCGAACTTCACGATCTTGGCGCGGCCGGTGAACCCGCGGGCGAGGCGGATCGCGGACATGGTCGCCTCGGTGCCCGAGGACACCAGCCGGACCTGCTCCACGGGTGTGATGCGCGCGACGATCTCCTCGGCGAGCGCCACCTCCCCCTCACCGGGGGTACCGAAGGAGGTGCCGCGGACGACGGCGGCCTGGATGGCCTCCACCACGGCCGGGTGGGCGTGGCCGAGGATCATCGGCCCCCACGAGCAGACCAGGTCGACGTACTCGCGCCCGTCGGCATCGGTCAGGTACGGACCGGTACCGGACACCATGAACCTGGGCGTTCCGCCCACGGCGCGGAAGGCGCGCACCGGAGAGTTCACGCCGCCAGGCGTCACGAGGGACGCGCGGTCAAAGAGAGTCTGCGAGACTTTGGCTTCATACGGGTACGGGTAGCTCACACCAGCCATGGTCTCAGAGGCCGCGACTGACTTGCGGACGGGCGTTTCACCGCGCCGCCCCGGGGGAGGTCACTGCCATGATGATCAGGCTGCGTGGCGGGGGTCACGGGGCCGGGGCAGGCAAGACCAGTCGGGTGGAGATATGCAACGCGGTGGTGGACCGGGCGAGGGCACGGACGGCCTGGACCCGCAGCGCGCCCGGGAGGCCCGTGAGGCCCGTCGCCGCGGCAAGCACCGCCGCCGTGCCACGGACGCGGCAGAACCCGTACCGGGCCCCGCACAGGGCCCCGACGGCCTCCCCAGGGGCCGCGGCATGGGCGTGACGTACAAGTACTTCGGCGCCCCCGACGGGGCCACGGCCGCGCGCGTCCCGGTGACGATGCGGCCGGAGGAGCTCGGCGGCGACGAGCTCGGCATGGGCGGCATGTTCACCAAGATCAAGCCGGAGACGGTCGCCGCGATGGTCCTGACCGGCATCGAGGGCATACCCCTGCACAAGGTGCCCCCGCTGGAGCTGGTCGTCCTCCACCCCGACTACGCCGTCGTGAAGCTCCCGATGACCGTCGTCGACCCGCTGCGCGGCATCGGCGAGGAATCGGTAGGCGCCGCCGCCTTCATCTGGTCCACGGTCCCCGACCGCGGCGGCCCCCGCGACGCCTTCAACGTCTACCAGCTGCTCCACGAATGGCAGGATTTCAGCCACAGGCTGCACGAAGCCGGGCACCAGCCGTACTGCCTCGTCTGGCCGTGATCCGGGCTTCGGACCCGGCCCCGGTGGGGGCAGGCCCCGGTCGGGTCAGACCGTCAGGACGATGCGGCCGCGGGTGCCCGGGTCCGCGAGGTGGGCGTGGGCCTTGGGGACCTCCGTCAGGGGGAAGGTGCGCGCCACCCTGAGCGTCAGCTCCCCCGCGTCGACCAGCGTCACCAGGCGGGCCAGGTGCGCGCCGTCCGCCGCGACCTCCTGTTCCACCACGCGGACGCCCCGCTCCGCCGCCGGGGCCGCGTGGGGGATCAGGCCGACGTAGGCGCCGCCGTCCCGGACGAAGGCCAGGGCAGGGCCGCCGAGGACCGCCGTGTCCTGTGGGTCGGTCTCATCGTCAGCGCCCTCGCCCAGGCCGAGGACCGGACCATGCGCTACAGCGAGCTCGGCCGCAAGATCCCCGGAGTCAGCCAGAAGATGCTGACCCAGACCCTGCGCTCCCTGGAGCGCGACGGCCTCGTCGCCCGCACCGTCACGCCCACCGTCCCCGTCCGCGTCGACTACCGGCTCACCGACCTCGGCGCCGACCTCGGCTGCCTGCTCAGCTCCGTGAAGGCCTGGGCCGAGAACCACTTCGACCAGGTCAACGCCCACTGCGAGCTGCACGACGCGGAAGCCGCGGACGCCGCGGACGCCCACGCGAAGGTGCGCGCGGACGCGTAAATCCCCCGCCGCACCCCGCCCCGCGATGGCATGCTGAACCCCGTGAACGGACCCGGAATTCAGCTCACCCTCGCCCCCGAACTGCACGTGTTCGCCGCGCCCGCGCGCCGCGGCACCCGTGTGCCGACGACCACCGACGGAGTCTCCAGCCTCGGCCACGTCGTCGAATCGGCCGGCGTCCCGCTCACCGAAGTCGGCCGGATCCTCGTCGACGGCGCCGAGACGCCCCTCGCCCACGTGCCCCGGGCCGGCGAGTCCGTGGAGGTCTTCGGCGTCGACCGCCCCCAGCACCTCCCCGGCGTCCCCGCGACCACCCCGCTGCGCTTCCTCCTCGACGTCCACCTCGGCACCCTCGCCCGCCGCCTGCGGCTGCTCGGCGTGGACGCCGCGTACGAGAACGAGGACATCGGCGACCCGGCCCTGGCCACCCGCTCCGCCGCCGAGCGGCGCGTCCTGCTCTCCCGCGACCGCGGACTGCTGCGCCGCCGCGAGCTCTTCGCCGGCGCGTACGTCTACAGCGACAACCCCGACGAGCAGGTCCGCGACATCCTGGGCCGGTTCGCCCCGGCCCTCACGCCGTGGTCCCGCTGCACCGCGTGCAACGGGACCCTGCGCGAGGCCGACAGGGACAGCGTCGGCGACCGGCTGGAGAGCGGCACGCAGCGCTCGTACGAGGTCTTCGCCCAGTGCGCCGACTGCGAGCGCGTCTACTGGCGCGGCGCCCACCACGCCCGGCTGGAGCGGATCGTCGACGAGGCGATGGCCGAGTTCGGCGGCGTGGGCACGCCGTAACCGCGGGCCCACGCGTACGCCTCAGAACACGTACGCCTCAGAACGCGTACGTGTCCCCCGTGTCCAGGGCCAGCACCACGTGCTCGTTGTTGGCGTGGTTCCGGTCGGCCGCCCCGCCGTTCCACCACGTGTCGACCCGCACCACCACCTCGGGCGCCGCCGCTTTCAGCCGCAGCACCAGCCCGATGTGCCGGCCGCGCCCGTGCAGCGGCAGCTCCCCGGTCTCGCACACCACCTCGCGCAGCCCGGCCCGCGCACAGCCCTCCGCCAGTTGCTGCCGGTCCGCGAGATCGGCCGACAGCTGCAGCCGTACGGTCGCGTTCGCCACGGCGGACGGACCCTCGTTCTCCGGGACCAGCAGGATCCGCAGCCGGGCCCCGTCCAGGGCGACCCGCCCGTGATAGGCCACATCGGCCTCCGGCCCGGCCCCGGCGCGGGCGTTCCCGACACCGCTCCCCAGCCCTCCGAGCAGCACCAGCAGCCCGGCCATCACCACACTCCGTACGGCACCTCGGCGCACCGCGACCACCTCCACGCGCGGACGCTAGCCCCACCGCCCGCCCGATGGTCGGACCATCACACGAACGAGGGCGAGCCCCCGCCCCCGCGGCCCCCGCGCGGCCGGTGGCCTGCGCGGCGACCGGCCTATGCTGGCGAGTACCCACCCGTACAAGCGCACGAGCGCGCGAGCACACGAACGCACGAGGAGCCCGCATGAGCACGGCCACCCGAACCGCCGTAGTCACCGGCGCGAGCAGCGGCATCGGCGCGGCCACCGCCCGGCAGCTCGCCGCGGCCGGCTACCACGTCGTCCTCACCGCCCGCCGCAAGGACCGCATCGAGGCCCTGGCCGCCGAGATCACGGCCGCCGGCCACGAGGCCACCGCCCACGCCCTCGACGTCACCGACCGCACCGCCGTCGACGCGCTCGCGGCATCCCTCGACCGCTTCCCCTCCGTCGAGGTACTCGTCAACAACGCCGGCGGCGCCATCGGAGCCGACCCCGTCGCCACCGGCGACCCCGCCGACTGGCGCACGATGTACGAGGTCAACGTCATCGGCACGCTCCACGTCACCCAGGCCCTGCTCCCGGCCCTGACCGCCTCGGGCAACGGCACGGTCGTCGTGCTCTCCTCCACCGCCGGCCACGCCACCTACGAGGGCGGCGCCGGCTACGTGGCCGCCAAGAACGGCGCCCGCGTCCTCGCCGAGACCCTCCGCCTGGAGATCGTCGGCCAGCCCGTCCGCGTCATCGAGATCGCCCCGGGCCTGGTCAAGACCGAGGAGTTCGCGAAGACCCGGTTCCGCGGCGACGTGGAGCGGGCGGAGAAGGTGTACGCCGGCGTGGCCGAGCCCCTCTCCGCCGACGACGTGGCCGACACCATCACCTGGGCGGTGACCCGTCCCAGCCACGTCAACATCGACCTCCTGGTCGTCCGCCCCCGCGCCCAGGCCTCGAACACGAAGCTCCACCGCGAGCTGTAACCGGGCCTCCCTTACTGCACCAGCCCGGCACCCTTCAGGTGCGGCATCAGGGCCGCCGGCTTCAGCCCGGCGGCCTTCGCCGCGTCCAGGGCCCGCTTCAGGTCCGCTCCGAGCGTTGGCGTGAAGTGCAGCAGCACGATGTCACCGGCGTTCAGCTGCGGCGTGGGCGGCGTCTCGCCCCATGTCGTGAAGTCGTGCGTCCACGTGATCAGCGCCTTGACCCCGCACGCCTTCGCGGCCAGCCGCACGTCGTCGTTGACGGCCCCGTACGGCGGCCGCAGCAGCTTCGGCTCCCGCCCGAAGGCCGCGGCGACCTGCTCCCCGGCCCCGCAGACCTCGGCGTCCTTGCCCGCGGCGTCCAGGGTCGTCAGATCGGAATGACTGACGGTGTGGTTCTCGGCGTTCACCGACCGCCCCTGCGCGACCAGCCCGGTGAAGTACTGGGCGTCGTACGAGAACGCCCCCGGCAGCAGGAACAGCGAAGCGGGCACCCGCTGATCCACGAGCGTCTGCGCGACGGCCGGATCGTGCGCCCATCCGTCGTCGATGGTGATGAACACGACCTTCTCGCCGGTCGGCACGTGCGACACCACGGGCGGCAGCCCGACGGCCCGCGACCCCGCGGCCGCGGCAACGGCCGGAGCGGCCCCCTCGGACCCGACGGCGTCGGCTGCCTGAGCGGCACCAACGGTGAGCGACAACGACGCGAGCGCGGCAAGAACCGCACGGGATCTCCACATGCGGCACACCTTGGTCTAGACCAACTCCCCCCGTCAATCCCCCGACGGGCAGTTCCTTCCGCGGAAAGCCGCCCCACCCCAAGGGAGTTGACGGTCACCACGTCGACCTCCGTCGCCCTGGCGGCGGAGGCGGACGGCCTGTCCACACCGAACGTCGCACCGGCCGCCGCGCCACGCGGCCGAATAGCCGACCTGTGAGCAGGTAGCACCGGCTCGACCAGCCATCAAGGACACGAGGGGGAACCGTGCCGTCTGGTGACGCCGGGATATCAGTCGACTTCGCGACGCAACAGAAGCTCGCGGGCGACCTCGAGGCCATCCTCAAGACACTCAACGAGCAGCTGGACGCACTCTACGAACGGGCCGAGAAGGTCGTGTTGACCTGGGACGGCGAAGCCAGGCAGTCGTTCATTGACCAACTCGACCGATGGGACCGGTCGGCGCAGGACCTGGTCGCGACACGTGACTTCGAGGATCACCGGCCGGAGATGGAGCGCCGCGCCCGGGTGTTGCTTTCTCGCTTTCCCGAGGGCACCCGCTTCTACTCCAACGTCGATTGGAAGGGCGACCATCCGAACTTCTACGAACAGCCGGTCAACGGGACCAGTCCGTTCAGTCGAAGTCGTTGGGACGCAGACCTGATCGCGGTCAACGACACCGAAGTCACTCTGATCTGGACTTTCGAATCCTTCTGACCTTCCGACCCGACGGGGGAAGTCCTTGCTCACCAGAACCGCCACCTACCCCGACCGGGAAACCGCCCAGTGGGCCACCGAAGAGGTGATCAACCGCAACGAACAAGCGATCCACCGCTGGCTCGCCCAAGCCACCCGCCCGCGTATCGCCCTCGAAGCGGCCTGGCCCTCCCACCCCGATCCGGTCGGCCGCGTCGTGCTCCAGGCCATGGCCTTCGCCGGGCGCGGGCCGGTGGACGTAGGGGCCGCACGGGTCGTGCTCCGGCGCGAGCCCGACGCGCCCCACGGTTTCGTCGTGCACTCCACCGTCCCGATCTACCTGTAGAGGCCGTCCCCGATGTCCATGAAGCCCATCGACTTCGACCGCCGCTACGCCGAGCTGGACCAGGTGATCAGCGCCTACCTCGGCCAGCCCGCCGACGACGAGCAAGAGCGGCCGAGCCGCGCTCTCCAGGCCTACCTCCGGCACACCTGGCACACCCGCCCCTGGGCCCTGTCCGTCGCGGAGCAGCAGCTGCGCGCCTACGCGCACAACCCGCCCGGCCGGCTGCGCCAGCGGCTCGGCGAGTTCTACCCGGTTCCGGACGTCGGCCTGCCCGACGCCGAGATCCAGGGGTGGCTCCTGCTGGCCGCCGACCACATCAAGCAGAGCATCGAGAGCGGCGAGGTCCCTCGCCCGTCGGATCTGCCCGAGACCGGACTGGACGAGGCCGACCACGCGGTCGCCGTGGCAGAACTGGGAATGGAGCTCGAACCGCCGGGAGACCACTCTCCGGGCAGTTGGCTCAGTTCCGTTGCCGATGAGCTGAGCGGCTTCCGGCCCAAGTACGTGTAGCCGGCTCCTGCCGATCGCGGCTCCTGTACCGGGGAGCCGCGATCAGCCCTTCACGCAGACGACCGCCTTGAGCTTCGCCACGACCTCGACCAGGTCGGTCTGCTGGTCGATGACCTGCTCGATCGACTTGTACGCGCCCGGGATCTCGTCCACGATGCCGGAGTCCTTGCGGCACTCCACGCCCTTGGTCTGCTCCGCCAGGTCCCGGACCGAGAAGCGCTTCTTCGCCGCCGTCCGGCTCATCTTCCGGCCGGCGCCGTGCGAGGCCGAGTTGTAGGACTTCTCGTTGCCGAGGCCCTTCACGATGTACGAGCCCGTACCCATGGAGCCGGGGATGATCCCGTAGTCACCGCTGCCGGCGCGGATCGCGCCCTTCCGCGTGACCAGCAGGTCCATGCCGTCGTACCGCTCCTCCGCCACGTAGTTGTGGTGGCAGCTGATCTCCTGCTCGAAGGAGACCTTCGCCTTGCGGAACTCCTTGCGGATCACTTCCTTGGACAGGCTCATCATCACGGCGCGGTTGTACTTGGCGTACTCCTGCGCCCAGAAGAGGTCCTCCCGGTACGCCCTCATCTCCGGCGTGGCCGCGAGGAACACGGCGAGGTCCCGGTCGACCAGTCCCTGGTTGTGCGAAAGTCCGCGGGCCACTCCGATGTGGAAGTCGGCCAGCTCGTTCCCGATGTTCCGGGAGCCGGAGTGCAGCATGATCCATACGGAATCGGACACATCAAGGCAAAGTTCCCAGAAGTGATTACCTCCACCCATGGTGCCCATTTGCCGCAACGCCCGCTCCCGACGGAACTTCACCGCGTCGGCGACGTAGTCGAACCGCTCCCACAGATCCCCGAACCCCCGGTCCGGGAACCCGTACAGCCGCCCCGGGTCCACCGCCTCCCGGTGCATCCCCGCCCCCACCGGGATCGCCTTCTCGATCTGCGAGCGCAGTCCCGACAGGTCCCCCGGGAGGTCGTTCGCGGTCAGCGAGGTCTTCACCGCCGACATGCCGCAGCCGATGTCCACGCCCACCGCCGCCGGGCAGACCGCGTCCTTCATGGCGATGACCGAGCCGACCGTGGCGCCCTTGCCGTAGTGCACGTCCGGCATGACGGCGAGGCCCTTGATCCAGGGGAGGCCGGCGGTGTTCTGGAGCTGGCGCATCGCGCTGTCCTCGACCGACGTCGGGTCCGTCCACATCCGGATGGGAACCTGCTCCCCGGGAACTTCTACGTAAGACATTTCACCCTCAACACCCCGTCAACACCACAAAAGCCTGAAAACGCAAAAGCCTCGCTCATGGCCCCAAATACGACAGAGGACCGGCGCCGGCACCAGCGTGTGCGATAGACATTGTGTCCATCCGCGCCCGAGCCGCGGCAACGCATTTTCCCGAAGGGAGCCGGTGGAACGTGCAGCGCAAGACGGTACGAGTACGTGGAGTCCTGCCAGCCATCGCGATCCTCACCGCCCTCGCGGCCGGTCTCACCGGCTGCACCGACGGCGACGGCGGGATCGGGATCAACAGCGACTCGAAGGGCGGCGGCAACGCCGGTACGGCCCCGCAGCCCGGCAAGTACCGCAGCCTGCCCATGCCCTGCAAGGCCGTCGACGGCAAGAAGGTCAAGGCGATGCTCCCGGCCGCCGAGGGCCTCGCCCCCGAGGCGCTCGAAGCCCTCTACGCCGGGGTCGCGGACCCCTCCTACGACGCCGACCGGCGCGTCCGCTGCCGCTGGACCGCGCAGACGCCGACCGAGACCCGGCTGCTGTCGGTGGACTTCGAGCGCGTGGTCTCGTACGACCGGGCCGCGACCAGCGACGACGACAAGGCGCGCCAGGTCTACGGCCGCCAGCGCACCGCCGCCAACCTGCCCGCCCCGGGCCCCTCGGCGAGCCCGACGCCGTCCGGGGCGCCGTCCGGGTCCGGGGCGCCGGCACCGAGCACCGCGCCGACTCCCGGCGCGGGGACGAACGCGAGCACGGGCGCGAGCACGAGCCCCTCCGCCGGCAGCAGCCCCTCCGCCCCGCCCGAGCTCGGCTCCCGCGTGCTCGACGGGCTCGGCGACGAGGCCTTCGTCGACGACAAGCTCGCCGCGGCCGGGGCCACCGCCGCCCAGGCGCGCACCGTCCGCATTGTGTTCCGTACCTCGAATGTCATCGTCACCGTCGCGTACAGCGTCCAGCCCGCGCTCCCCGGAACGGTCCCGCCCAGCGGTGAAACCCAGGACAGGGCAAGGCAGTTGGCGCAGGCCCTGGTGGAGCGGTTCGACGACTGACCGGTCCGCGCCCAGGGGGCCATACGGGGACTCCGTGACGGCGCGCACAGCAGCCGGGCGCCGGGTCGGGCTACCGTTGCTCGGGTCCCGCGCCCGCCGAAGGGCCCGACCGAGCCCGCACGAAGACCCACAACGTCTGAAGGAATCATGCACCGATCAGCCTCGCGCCTCACCCGCGTCCTCGCCTGCGCAGCCGTCCCGGTGATCCTCACGGTCGCCGGCTGCTCGTCCGACTCGGGCAAGAAGTCGGGCACCGACAGCGGCAAGAAGTCCGAAAGCTCCTCGTCCTCCCAGGCGAGCTCCGAGCCCTCCAAGGAGGCGCTGGAGAAGGCCGCGTACGCCACGCTGCCGGATCCGTGCAAGGCGGTCTCCGCGAAGACCATCGGGGCGATCGTCCCCAAGGCGAAGGACGCCAACGGCACCGCCGGCAAGTCCAACGACCTCACCAGCAGTGCCACCTGCACCTGGAACGGTCTGGACGAGGCCGGTCTGAAGGGCTCGCAGTACCGCTGGCTGTCGGTCTCGATGGTCCGCTACGACCCGCTCGCCTCGGTCGGCACCGGCAACAAGCGCGCCGAGGACGAGTACGCCAAGCAGGTCGAGAAGGCCAAGGCCGTCGAGGGCGCGGAGAACGTGAAGCCGGAGGCGGCGGGCGGCATCGGCGACCAGGCCACCTCCGTCACCTTCACCACCAAGAAGGACGGCGACTTCTTCAACACCTCGGTCATCGCCCGCACGCAGAACGTCGTCGTCACCCTCGACTACAACGGCACGGCCTACGAGGGCGCGACCGCTCCGGACCAGGCCAAGCTGCTCCAGGACGCCATCGCGGCGGCGAAGGAGACCGTGGCCTCGGTCCAGGCCGCCAACGGGGCGCAGCAGTCGGCGCAGCCGGAGCAGTCCGCGCAGCCGTCGCAGTCGCCCTCCCCGTCGAACTCCTAGGACGCACGGCGCCGTCGGCGGCCCGGCCGGTGCCCGCGGGCCCGGTTCCGGACCGCCGACGTCCCCTTCCCCGTACGCGCGTACGCTGTGCCCTGCCGTAGCTCGACAAGGGGAGGGGATCGCGGGTGGCCGCGATGCAGCTGACTCGTACGCACCGGATATTGATCGGTGTCGTGGTCGCCGGAGCCGTCGTCATCGCGGGGATCGGTTTCGCCGGTTCGTACTCCGCCGTGCGCGCCCTGGCCTTGAAGAAGGGCTTCGGTTCCTTCTCGCTGGTCTTCCCGATCGGCATCGACATGGGCATCTGCGTCCTGCTCGCGCTGGACCTGCTCCTGACGTGGATCCGGATCCCGTTCCCGCTGCTGCGCCAGACGGCGTGGCTGCTGACGATCGCGACGATCGCCTTCAACGGCGCGGCCGCCTGGCCCGACCCGCTCGGGGTCGGCATGCACGCCGTGATCCCGATCCTGTTCGTGGTCACCGTGGAGGCCGCCCGGCACGCGGTGGGCCGGATCGCGGACATCACCGCCGACCGGCACATGGAGGGCGTGCGCATCACGCGCTGGCTCCTCTCCCCGGTCCCCACCTTCAAGCTGTGGCGCCGGATGAAGCTGTGGGAGCTGCGCTCCTACGAGCAGGCCGTCGGCATGGAGCAGGACCGGCTGATCTACCAGGCCCGCCTGCAGGCCCGCTACGGCCGCGGCTGGCGCCGCAAGGCCCCCGTCGGAGCCCTGATGCCGCTGCGCCTCGCCCGCATCGGTGTCCCGCTGGCCCAGACCGCCCCCGAGGGCCTGGCCGCGGCGGGCATCGAGCCCCTCCTCATCCCCCCGCCCCCGGCCGACGGCCCGACGGCTCCGGCGCTCCCAGCGGGCGCCGAGGGCGCGCAGCAGCCGGCCACGGCGTCGGCCCTGGCCGCCGCTGCCGCCGCCCCTGCCCCTGGCCCCGCCCCTGCCCCCGCCCCCGCCTCCGCCGAGGCCGCGCAGCAGCACCAGCTCGCCGGCCCCGGGGCCCCGTACGCGGAGGGCCCGGCCGGCGCCGTGGTCCCGCAGGGTCACCCCGACGCCGCCCCCTTCGTGGTGGACCCGACCGCCATGCCGGCCGCGCACAACAGCGCCTGGTTCGCGGCGCCGCGTGCGCCGCAGGCCGCGTACGAGGGCGGCTACAACCCGCAGTACGTCGAGGGGCTGGAGCCGACCCCGGTCATGCCCCCGACGGGCCCGGAGCAGCCGGAGGCCGAGCAGGGGCAGCCGGAGCAGCAGGAGCTGCCGATACCGGGTCCGCGCCAGGAAGAGGAGCCCGCGGACGCGGAGTTCGACGAGGTCAAGTTCGCGGAGGCGGCGTACGAGGTCTTCCGCGGGTACATCGAGGAGAACAACCAGGTGCCCACCCCGGAGCAGGTGGACATATACCTCTCGGACCGCCACGGGATCGTGCACCCGCGCAGCGCCACGATGATCCGCCGCATGATGCCGGAGCTGAAGCAGCGCTACCAGCAGGACCTGCAGAACGAGCACATCGCGTAGCCCGGTGGAAAGGCATGAGGAAGGGCCCGCACCCCTCGGGGATGCGGGCCCTTCCTCATGCCATCAGCCTGCGGCGAGCAGCTTGCGCACCCGCTCCGCCCCCACCGCGAGCAGCAGCGTGGGCAGGCGCGGTCCGGTCTCCCGGGTCACGAGCAGGCGGTACAGCAGGGCGAAGAACGTCCGCTGCGCGACCTTGAGCTCCGGCGTCGGCTTGGCGTCCGGCTCCAGGCCGGCCATCACCTTCGGCACGCCGTAGACGAGCGTGGTGAGCCCGTCGAGCGACCAGTGCGCGTCGAGCCCGTCGACGAGGCGGCGCAGGGACTCGCGGCCCTCGTCGTCCAGGGAGGACAGGAGCTCGACATCGGGCTCCTCGCGCACCAGGGTCCGCTGGTCGGCCGGGACCTGGGTGGTGATCCAGTTCTCGGCGCGGTCCAGTCGCGGGCGCACCTCGTCGAGCGAGATCAGCGGGCGGTCCGGCTCCAGGTCGCTGAGGATGCGCAGGGTCTGCCCGTCGTGTCCGCCGGTGATGTCGACCACCGATGCGAGCGTCCGGTACGCCATGGGGCGCGGGGTGCGCGGCAGCTCGTGGGAGGCGACGCGTACGGCGCGGGCGTGGGCGGCGGCGTCGGCGGGCAGCACGGAGCCGTCGGCGACCTTGGCCTCCAGCTTGTCCCACTCGTCGTAGAGCCGCTGGATCTCCTGGTCGAAGGCGATCTTGAAGGACTGGTTGGGCTTGCGGCGGGCGTAGAGCCAGCGCAGCAGCTGGGGCTCCATGATCTTCAGCGCGTCGGCCGGGGTCGGGACCCCGCCCTTGCTGGAGGACATCTTGGCCATGCCGCTGATGCCGACGAAGGCGTACATCGGTCCGATCGGCTGCTCGCCGCCGAAGATCCCGACGATCTGCCCGCCGACCTGGAAGGAGGAGCCGGGCGAGGAGTGGTCGACGCCGGAGGGCTCGAAGATCACGCCCTCGTAGGCCCAGCGCATGGGCCAGTCGACCTTCCAGACCAGCTTGCCGCGGTTGAACTCGCTGAGCTTGACGGTCTCGGTGAACTGGTCCTCGGTGCAGACGTAGGTCAGCTCGGTGGTCTCGTCGTCGTAGGACGTGACCTGCGTGAAGTCCTTGCCGCACTCGCCGCAGTACGGCTTGTACGGGAAGTACTCCGTGCCCTCCGCGCTGCCGTCGTCCTCGGCGGCGGCGCCCGAGCCCTCGGCGGCCTCCAGCTCGGCCTCGTCGACCTGCTTCTGCTGCGGCTTCTTGCCGCCCGGCTTCTGCTTGGTCCGGTACTGGTCGAGGATCGCGTCGATGTCGCCGCGGTGCTTCATCGCGAACAGCACCTGCTCGCGGTAGGTACCGGCGGTGTACTGCTCGGTCTGGCTGATCGGGTCGTACGAGACGCCCAGCTCGGCCAGCGCCTCGACCATGGCGGCCTTGAAGTGCTCGGACCAGTTCGGGTACGCGGAGCCCTCGGGCGCGGGCACGGCGGTCAGCGGGCGGCCGATGTGCTGGGCGTGGGACTCCTCGGTGACACCGGGGATGCCCTTGGGCACCTTCCGGTACCGGTCGTAGTCGTCCCAGGAGATCAGGTGGCGGACCTCGAAGCCCCGGCGGCGGATCTCGTCCGCGACCAGGTGCGGGGTCATGACCTCGCGGAGGTTGCCCAGGTGGATCGGGCCGGAGGGGGAGAGACCGGACGCGACGACGATCGTTTTACCGGGGGCTCGGCGCTCCGCCTCGGCGATGACCTCGTCCGCGAAACGGGAGACCCAGTCGGTCTCGGTGCTGCTCTGCGCGCTCTGAGCCACGACACGTCCTTCTATCTCGAATGCTGGCTGTGGGCCATTCTCCCAGACGGAGGGGAGCACTCCGGGGTTGCTTCCACCCAGTGGAACGGCCCGGATATCCCGCGAGGCGTGCGGCGCCCGCGTGGGATACTCCTTACTTGTCTGAACACCCAAGTGCACCCTCAGGCACGACCTCACAGGAACGGCAGCTCATGGCCTCGGTCCCTTCCCTCGCTTCTTCCGTCAACCAGCGCGTCGCCGACGCACTCGCCTCCGCCCTGCCGGACGCCGGTGCGAGCGACCCGCTGCTGCGACGAAGCGACCGGGCCGACTTCCAGGCCAACGGCATCCTGGCGCTCGCGAAGAAGGCCAAGGCCAACCCGCGTGAGCTGGCGACCACGGTGGTCGAGGCCGTCGAGGGCTTCGACACCGCCGGCCTGATCCAGGAGATCGAGGTCTCGGGTCCCGGCTTCCTCAACATCACGGTCACCGACAAGGCGATCATCGAGACCCTGGCGGCCCGCGCCGCGGACGACCGCCTCGGCGTGCCGCTCGCCGCGAAGCCGGGTACGACGGTGATCGACTACGCGCAGCCGAACGTGGCCAAGGAAATGCACGTGGGCCACCTGCGGTCGGCGGTCATCGGTGCGGCGATGGTGGAGATCCTGGAGTTCACCGGCGAGAAGGTGGTCCGGCGTCACCACATCGGCGACTGGGGCACCCAGTTCGGCATGCTCATCCAGTACCTGATGGAGCACCCGCACGAGCTGGACCACAAGGCGGAAGAGGGCACGGAGGTCTCCGGCGAGGAGGCCATGTCCAACCTGAACCGGCTCTACAAGGCCTCGCGCGGCCTCTTCGACTCCGACGAGGAGTTCAAGACGCGGGCCAGGGCCCGGGTGGTGGACCTCCAGGCGGGCGACCCGGAGACCCTGGCGCTGTGGCAGCGCTTCGTGGACGAGTCGAAGATCTACTTCTACTCCGTCTTCAACAAGCTGGACATGGACATCCAGGACCCGGACGTGATCGGCGAGTCCGGCTACAACGACATGCTCGTCGAGACCTGCAAGCTGCTGGAGGACTCGGGCGTCGCCGTCCGTTCCAACGGCGCGCTCTGCGTGTTCTTCGATGACGTCAAGGGCCCGGACGGCAACCCGACCCCGCTGATCGTCCAGAAGTCCGACGGCGGCTTCGGCTACGCCGCGACCGACCTCTCGGCGATCCGCGACCGCGTGGGCGGGCTGGGCGCGACCACCCTCCTCTACGTCGTGGACGCGCGGCAGTCCCTGCACTTCAAGATGGTCTTCGAGACGGCCCGCCGCGCCGGCTGGCTGAACGAGGACACCAAGGCCGTGCAGCTGGCCTTCGGCACGGTCCTCGGCAAGGACGGCAAGCCGTTCAAGACCCGCGAGGGCGAGACGGTGCGGCTGGTGGACCTGCTGGACGAGGCGATCGACCGCGCGGCGGCCGTGGTGCGGGAGAAGGGCAAGGAGCTGTCCGAGGCGGAGATCACCGAGCGTGCGGAGCAGGTCGGCATCGGCGCGGTGAAGTACGCGGACCTCTCCACGTCCGCCTCGCGGGACTACAAGTTCGACCTGGACCAGATGGTCTCGCTGACGGGTGACACGTCCGTGTACATCCAGTACGCGTACGCCCGTGCCAAGTCGATCCTGCGCAAGGCGGACGAGGCCGGTGGCCGCAAGCCGGCCGCGCACCCGGAGCTGGAGCTGGCCCCGGCCGAGCGTGCGCTGGGCCTGCACCTGGACCACTTCGGCGAGCTGCTCGCCGAGGCGGCCGCGGAGTACGCCCCGCACAAGGTCGCCGCGTACCTCTACCAGCTGTCCTCGCTGTTCACGACGTTCTACTCCGAGTGCCCGGTCATCAAGCCGGAGCCGGAGCTCACCGTCGGCGAGAACCGCCTGTTCCTGTGCGACCTGACCGCCCGCACCCTCAGCAAGGGCATGTCCCTGCTGGGCATCCGCACCCCCGAGAAGCTCTGACCCGGACACCCCGGCGCACCCGCGGCCCCCGCCTCCCCCACCGGGAGACGGGGGCCGCGGCATTTCCCCGGCATGCCGTAACACGCCGTGCTACGCTCGCTCCATGGCCCCTAAGGAGCGGTTCAGCATCAGCATGGACGCGGCGCTGCGCACAGGAGTGAAGGAGCACGCCGACGCCATGGGGATCGACGTCTCCTCGTACGTCACGGCGGCCGTTCTGCGGCAGATCGACGAGGACGTCCTCGTCGCTCGCCGCTTCGCCGAGATCGACGCGGACATCGCGGCCACCGAGGCGATGGCTCCGCCGCAGGGCCAGGACGAGGAGTTCGACGAGGCCGACATGGCCGCCGTACGGGCGGGCATCGCCCAGGCCCTCGCGCCCGAGGCGCGGGACTCCGCCGCGTGAGCAATCCCGTCTTCGTGTACGACACCGGCATGCTGGTCGCGCTGGACCGCGCCGAACAGCACGCCAAGCGCCTGCACCAGTACCTGACCGAGCAGGACCACCCTCCCGTCGTACCACTGCCCGTGCTGGCACAGGCCTGGCGCCCGGGCCAGTGGACCCCCCTGACCCGCGCCGTCCCCCAGTGCACGGTGTTCGGCGTACGTTCCTCCGCACCGCTGTCGTGCGGCGTGTGTCTGGCCGGTCACGTGGAGGGCGACGCCAAGCGAGCCGGCCGGATCCTCGCCTCAGCCGCGATCCCGGCCGAAAAGCGGCCCGACGCTGTGGACGCACTCGCCGTCGTGATCGCCGCCAGGCATCCGCACGCCGTCATCGTCACTTCCGACCCCCGAGACATCTCGGCTTACCGGGATGCCCTGCCGGGCGCCTCAAAGGACGTCCGGGTGCTCGGCGTGGCCGACCTCGCCGCGTTCATCGCGGGCAAGCGCGTCCTGCGCTGAAGTCGCCCCCGTTCACCCGTACGGTCCGATTCCGGCCACGCGGCCCGGGTAGGGGACGGGCCGTCCAACCCCTACCCACCACGACGGAGGGCCCCGTGCCCGACATGAACGGTCCCTACAAGCCCGGCACCCCCTGCTGGATCGACCTGATGGTTCCCGACCAGCAGGCCGCCATCGACTTCTACGCCGACCTCTTCGGCTGGCAGGGCGAGATCGGCCCGCCCGAGACCGGCGGGTACTCCGTCTGCACCCTCAAGGGCAAGCCGGTCGCCGGGATCATGAAGGCGATGAACCAGGACGGCACCACCCCCGACCCGATGCCCCCGACGGTGTGGACCTCGTACCTGGCCACGGACTCCCTCGACTCCACCCTGAAGTCCGTCACCGACGCGGGCGGCACGGTCGTCATGAGCGCGATGGACGTCATGGACCTCGGGCGGATGGCCGTCATCGCCGACCCGACCGGCGCCGTCGTCGGCCTGTGGCAGGCCGGCACCTTCGACGGGGCCGGCATCGTCAACGAGCACGGCGCGCTCATCTGGAACGAGCTGAGCACGAGCGACGTCCCCGCCGCGTCCGCGTTCTACAGCTCCGTCCTGCCGGTCACCACGACCCCGTCCGAGATGCCGGAGGCCGCCGGGTACACGGAGTTCCAGGTCGACGGCCGCGCGGTGGCCGGAATGATGGACCTGAAGAACCTCCCGCCGGGCACCCCGCCGAACTGGATCCCGTACTTCAGCGCCGACGACGTCGACGAGATCCAGGCCGCCGCGACCCGCTCCGGAGGCTCCGTCATCGCCCCCGCCTTCGACATGGCGGCCGGCCGCATGGCCGTCCTGGCCGACCCGCAGGGCGCGGTCTTCTCGGTGATCAAGGCCCGCCCGGAGATCGCCGGCTGACGGGCGCCGTCCGGCGTACGTGACGGGGCTCACAGGGAACGTTTCCCCTGTGGGCCCCCTCCTCTGTGTGCCGAAGCGTTTCATCACGAGGGGGCACACCATGCGGCACACGACGAAGGACACGACACGCCTGCGCACCGGCCGCGCGCTCGCCGCACTGCTCGCCGCCGACGGACTGGTCCACCTGTACTGGGCCACGGGCCTGACCTGGCCCGCCCCCGACGAGCGGACCCTCTCGCTGGCCGTGCTCGGCTCCGAGGTGTCCTTCGGCCCGCCCGTGGTCCTGCCGCTCGCCGCGCTCACCCTGACCGGGGCCGCCGCCGTGCTCGCGCACGCACACGGCCGGGGCGGGCGGCCCGCCCGCCTGGTGACGGCCGCGGTCGCCGCCGGGCTGGCCGTACGGGGCCTCGCGGGCCTGGGCTGGACCGCCGGCCTCCTCACGAGCCCGGCGGAGGGCCCCTTCCGCACCCTCAACCTCGCCCTGTACACCCCCGCCTGCCTCGGCTTCGGCTGGGCCGCGGCCCGGCTGGCACGGGCCCGGTGAGCACGCCGGGCAGCTCCGCCGCGGGCCCCCTGACCCCCGCCGCCCGCGACCGCGGAGTCGCCCTCGCGCGCGCGGCCCGGGCCGGAGACACCCTCGCGCTGCACGACCTCCTCGACCACCTGACCCCGTACATCGCCCGGATCTGCCACCCGATCGCCCTCGCGGACGGCCCCGACGCCGCGCAGGAGACCCTGCTCGCGGTCTTCCGGTCGCTGCGCACCCTCCGCGACCCGGAGACGCTGTACGGCTGGGTCCGGTCCGTCGCGGTCCGCGAGGCCGTCCGTACCGCCCGGCGCGCGTCCCGCGACCGCCCGGCCGAACTGGCCGACGTACCCGCCCGGGACGATCCGCAGCTGGCCGCCGACATCGAGGACGTCCTGGCCCGCCTCTCGCCGGCGCACCGGGCCGTCCTCTGGCTCCGTGACGTCGAAGGCCTCGACGAGGAGTCCGCCGCCGCCCTGCTCGGCGTCCCGCCGGGCACCGCCAAGTCCCGGCTGCACCGGGCCCGTACGAGCTTCCGGAAGGCGTGGTCCGCATGACATCCGCACACGAGGTGGATCCGGTCGCCCGCCTGCGCATCATGGCGGCCGGCGTCCCGGGGGCCCGGGTCGTCGAAGCGACCCTCCCCGCCCCCCTGGAGGCGGTCTGGGCGGTGATGTCGGACCTGGAGGGCGAGTTCGGCCGCTTCCAGCCGGACATGCGCACCGTGCGCGTGCTCCGCGTCACGGGCGACCGCGTGGAAGCCCTGGCCCGCAGCAAGTACGGCCTGCGCGCCCACTTCCGCGGCGTCCTGCGCCCCGGCTGGTGCTGGCTCCAGAGCCGCTTCCTGATCATCGGCATGGCCGCCGCCCCGACCCCCGGAGGCGGCACCCGGGTCGCCCTGACGGGCGGCGTCCGCGTCCCGGGCCGTGCGGCCATCGTCCCCCTGGGTGCGGAACGGGAACTCCGGGTCGCGATGGCCCGCCTGGCCGGCCGGGTCAGCGCCTGAAGCGGGCCGATGGGACCGGAGCGCCGTCAACGGCCGCGGGCTGAGCCTTAATTCGTTTGACCGGGCCACAGGTCGGCCCTGCACTGTGGCCGGACACCACGCGTCGTGGTGCCGGTATCCCGAGGAGGCTGCGGCAGCGATGGAGATCCGTTCCACGACCGACGAGGATCTCGACGTCTTCGTCGACACCGTCCATGCCGCGTTCGGGCGCTTCCCGGAAACCCCGACGGAGGGCGGCGGGCTCTGGTGGTCGGCGCTCGAAACGGACCGCTGCCTGCTCGCCCTGACCGAGGACGGACGGCCCGTCGGCACCGCCGCCGCGCATCCCTTCGAACTCACCCTGCCCGGTGAGACCCTCGTCCCCGCCTCCGGGGTGACCGCCGTCGGCGTCCTGCCCTCCCACCGGCGCCGGGGCGTGCTCAGCACGATGATGCGGCACCAGCTCACCGAGTTCCGGGCCCGGGGAGAGTTCCTCTCCGTGCTGCTGGCCTCCGAGGCCCCGATCTACGGCAGGTTCGGCTACGGACCGGCGACCTACACGCAGCGGCTGACGGTGCCGCGCCACCGGGCCGCCCTCGCCGCTCCCCGGGCCCGCACCCTGGCGGGCGCCCCTGCGGCCGGCCCGGACGGCGACCCGGACAACGACCCGGTCGAGGTACTGCGGCGGGCCGACTGCGGCGAGATCCTGGAAGACGTCTACGACCGGTACCGCCGCGCCCGGCCCGGCGCACTGTCCCGGCCGCACCGCTGGTGGGCCCGGCGCGCGGGGCAACCCCCGATCTCGCCGGCGCCGCGCCACGTCGCCGTCCACCGTGATGCCGAGGGCGTCCCGGACGGGTACGCCAGCTACTCGGTCGAGTCCGGCACGCTGACCGTCGACGAGACCATCGCCACCGACGACGCCGTCATCACGGCCCTGGCCCGGTTCGTACTCGGACACGACCTGGTCTCCCAGGTCGTGTTCAAGCACGTCCCGCCCGATCACCCGCTGCGCTGGCAGCTCGCGGACTTCCGCGCCGGCGAGTTGGGCGGCGCCATGGACTGGCTCTGGGTACGGCTGCTGGACGTCCCGCGTGCGCTGACCGCGCGCGGCTGGTTCACGGACGGCGAGCTCGTCCTCGACGTCGACGACCCGTTCCTCGGCGAACACGGCCGCTACCTGCTGACCGTCCAGGACGGCAAGGCGGGCTGCGTCCCGACGGACCGGGAGCCCGACCTGTCCCTGGACGTACGCGACCTGGGCTCGATCTACCTCGGCGGCACCACCCCGAGCACGCTCGTGCGTGCCGGACACGTCCGGGCCCACCACGCGGGCGTGGCCCCCCTCGCCGACGCCCTCTTCCGCGGGGAGCGTCCCCCGCACTGCCTGCACTGGTTCTGACCGCGCGACATCAGCCGAGCCCCCGGAACTCGCACCAGACGACCTTCCCGGGAGCCCGGGGCAGCACCCCCCACGCATCGGCCAGCGCCCCGACCAGGAGCAGCCCCCGCCCGGAGGTCCGCTCCCCGATCCGCGACAGCCCGGGGCCGCTGTCGTGGACCTCGACGCGGACGGTCCCGTCGTACGTGAGCAGTCGCAGCAGGTAGCCCCGACCGCGCGGGACCCCGTACCGCAGCGCGTTGGTCGCCAGCTCGCTCACGCAGAGCAACACGTCGTCCTGCCAGGAGGCCCTGCCCCATGCGGCCAAGGTGTCACGTGTGAAGTGTCGTGCGGCGCTGATGGTTTGGGGTGAGCGCAGGTAGAGGCGCTCCTGGACCAGGGCGGGTTGAGTATGCAGATTCACGTGCCGATCGTCGCGTTACGTGACTAGCGTGTGGCTGAGCGCCAACCCGTACTCAGTGATGAGTACGGGTTGGCACGGGGTAGTTCATCCGCAAGGGTGGGGAGTCCATCGTCATGCCACCGAGGAAACGCGCACGGCCGAACGCGACGACCATGAAGATGGTCGGCAAGCAGGTGGCCGCGGCCCGCATCGCAAAGAATCTGACGCAGAGGCAGCTCGGAGGGCTGGTCGGTTTGGACGCGGAAACGATCGCGTCCATCGAGCAGGGGCGGCGTGCGTTGATGCCGGATGTCGCCGAGCTGATGGACCAGCACCTGGGGTTGCCGGGGACCTTGAGCGTCGCGGCCGCAGAGATGCCCGCCGTGGACGTGACGCCGCCTTGGGCCGAGGAGTACATGGAACTGGAGCACAGTGCCATCGCCCTCTCCTGGTTCGACAACCAGGTCGTACCGGGCCTGCTCCAGACCGAGAACCACGCCCGGGCCGTCTTCACCTGCCGCGTCCCGGCCCACCCCGAGGCCGAGATCGAGTCGCTGACCGCCGCTCGCATCGCACGCCAGCAGATCTTGCGCCGCGCCAACCCGCCGACCTTGAGCTTCGTCGTCTGGGAAGCGGTCCTACGGGACCGGCTGGGCGGGGACGAGGTACACGCGGAGCAGCTGCGCCACCTGCGCGCCTGCTCCGACCTGCCGGACGTCAGCCTCCAGGTCATGCCCCTGGGCCGCACCTCGCACGCGGGCCTCAACGGCCCGTTCACGCTCCTGGAGACCTCGGACCACCAGCACTTCGCGTACACGGAAAGCCAGCGCGGCAGCCACCTGATCTCCGACCCGAATGAGGTCAGCATCCTCGCGCGCAAGTATGCAATGCTGCGGACTCAGGCCCTCAACACCGAGCAGACACGGGGCCTGTTGGACCGCCTGCTAGGAGAGACATGAGCGCCACCAACGCACTGACGTGGTTCAAGTCCAGCTACAGCGGCAGCGAGGGCGGCCAGTGCCTGGAGGTGGCCGTCGCCTGGCGAAAGTCCTCGTACAGCGGCGACGAAGGCGGCCAGTGCGTAGAGGTCGCCACCTGCCCCGGAACCGTCCACGTCCGTGACAGCAAGCTCGCCGACGGACCCGTACTGGACCTGACCCCCACCGCCTGGGCCGCCCTCACGGAGTGGACCGCTCGCTGATCAGCGCGGCCAGGCCGGCCAGGATGCGGTCCAGGCCGAAGCGGAACTGGAAGTCCGGCTCGTCCGCACCCGAGAACGCGTCGGACTCCAGCAGGCGCGTCACCGCCGGGTGCGTGTCCGGGCCGGTCATCAGCCGCAGGGTGCGTACGTAGCGGCCCAGTACCTGGTCCGGTGCGACGCCTGACTTCACGATGGCGTCCATCATGTCCGCGACCATCGTCGCCTCGTTGCGGACCAGGCCGCCGATGAGGATGATCGCCGAGACCTTCTCGCCCTCCCGCAGGGCGGTCCCCGCCATCGCCGCGAGCCCGCGTTCCATCCAGGCGAGCTGGTTCGGGCTGACCGGGGCGCCGGTGAGCGGGATGCGCACGATCCAGGAGTTCGCCATCAGGACGGCCCGCTGCGCGTAGGCCCACTCCGACAGCAGCTCCCGCCAGTCCGCACTCCCGGAGGGAGCCGGCGGGGTGCCGACGCCCGCATCGGCCATCAGGATGTAGAGCTCTTCCTTCGCCGTGACGTACCGGTAGAGGGACATCGTCGAGACGCCCAGCTCCTTGGCCACCCGGCCCATGGAGACGGCGTCCATGCCCTCCCCCGCGGCGAGAGCGACCGCCGCGTCCACGATCCGCTGGAGGGTCAGGGTGGGGCGCGGGCCCTTGCCGGGGCGTTCGCGCAGGCCCCAGGCCATCGCCAGGCTCGCCGGGAGCCCGGTGCCGTCGTCTTCCGCTTCGTTCGCCATCGCTGCTCCCTCCCTCCACCCTCCGTCATGAGTCGTTGACGCACATCCTAGTTCTGTGTATTACTTACGCAATGACGCGTAACCCATACGCAGAACGCAGAACGGAGTCCGCCATGGACGACCTCGGCATCCACGCCACTGCTCTGACCAAGTCCTACGGCGCCCTGCGCGTCCTCGACGGCATCGACCTCGCCGTCCCGCGCGGCAGCGTCCTCGCCCTGCTCGGCCCCAACGGCGCCGGGAAGACCACCACCGTCCGGATCCTCGCCACCCTCACCGAGCCCGACTCCGGCACCGCGCGGGTCGCGGGGCACGACACCGCGTCCGCGCGGGCCCTCGTACGCCGCTCCATCAGCCTCACCGGGCAGGCCGCGGCCGTCGACGACCTCCAGACCGGCGCCGAGACCCTCCGCATGATGGGCCGCCTCCGCGGACTGCGCCCGCGCGCGGCCCGGGCGCGGGCCGACGAGCTACTGGAACGCTTCGGGCTCACCGAGGCCGGCGGGCGCCCCGCGAAGACCTACTCCGGCGGCATGCGCCGGCGCCTCGACCTCGCCGCGAGCCTGGTCGCCCGGCCCGAAGTCATCTTCCTGGACGAGCCGACCGCCGGGCTCGACCCGCGCAGCCGCCAGGACCTGTGGGAACTCGTACGGGAACTGCGCACCGACGGCACGAGCGTGCTGCTCACCACCCAGTACCTGGAGGAGGCCGACCGGCTCGCCGACCGCGTGGCCGTCCTGGCCGACGGCCGGATCGCCGCCGAAGGCACCCCCGCGGAGCTCAAGTCCCGCGTGGCGGGCCACCGCCTCGACCTGACCCTCACCGGCCGGGCCGCCTACGAGGCCCTGGCCCCGCGCGCGCTCGAACTGACCGCGGGGGAACCCGCGGCCACCGCGGAGGGCCTCACCCTCGCGCCGGAGGAGCTCGGCCTCAGCCTGCCCACCGACGGCAGCGCCGCCCACGTGCGGTCCCTGCTCGACGCACTCGACCCGGACCGCACGGCCGTGGACCGCTTCACGGTCCGCGGCGCCACCCTCGACGACGTGTTCCTCACCCTGACGGGAGCCGCTCCGTGACCACTTCCACGATGACCCGCCCCACCACCGCCACCGCGGCCTACGCCCTCACCGGGCGCAGCCTGCGCATCAGCAGCCGCCAACCGGACGTCCTGATCACGGCGTTGATGCTGCCGGTCATGCTGATGCTCATCTTCGTGTACTTCTTCGGCGGAGCCATCGACACCGGCACGGCCTACGTCACCTACGTGGTCCCGGGAGCGATGCTGCTCTGCGCGGGCTTCGGCGCGGCGAGCACCGCCGTCAGTGTCGCCACCGACATGAAGGAAGGCGTGATCGACCGCCTCAGGTCCCTGGACATCGGCGGCATCCCCATCGTGGCCGGGCACGTCGCGGCCTCGGTCCTGCGCAACCTCGTCTCCACCGGACTGGTCCTGGCCGTCGCCCTCGCCATCGGCTTCCGCCCCCGGGCCTCGCTGTCCGGCTACCTGGCCGCGGCCGCGCTGCTCGTCGCGTACATCACCGCGATCTCGTGGCTGGCCGCGACGCTCGGGCTGCTCGTCGGCACACCGGAGGCGGCGGGCGGCTTCACCTTCCTGATGATGTTCCTGCCGTACCCGTCCAGCGCGTTCGTCCCCATCGACACCATGCCCGGCTGGCTCCACGGCTTCGCCGACCACCAGCCGCTGACCCCGGTGATCGAATCCCTCCGGGCCCTGCTCCTGGCCCGGCCCGCGGGCGACGCCCCCTGGATCGCCCTGGCCTGGTGCGCGGGCATCGGCCTGGCGTCCGTAGCCCTGTCGTCCGTCGTCTTCGAACGCCGAACGCGGTAGGCAGCACCACGAGGCCACCGCGACACCACCGCGGCCCGTCCACGGGGGCGGACGGGCCACGACGTACGGATCTCGGTGCGTCGGTCAGTGCAGCGGGTACGAGTGCCGGCCCGTCGCCGCGTCGATCTCCGTGTGAGCCTTCTGCAGCATCTGCGATGCGATGTCCATCAGCGCGCGAGCGCCCGCGATCTCCTCCCCGACCTTCAGCTGCTCCGGGTCGGAGGGGTGTCGCATGGCGTACCCGCGCGCCCGTATCTCGGAGCCGTCCCCGAGTCTGACCAGGGCCGCCGCACTGGTGCGGTGGCCCTCCTCGGTGAATTCGAGCTCCACATGCCACCCGACGAGCGTGGTCATGGCGGATCACCTCCAGGGGTCGATGCACCCTGCCTCCAGGGTGCGCCCGGGCGGGACCCGATGCGAATCGGCTCAGCCGGCGGTCTTCGTACGGCGGCGCGAGCGGCCGAAGCGGCGGACGAGCGGGGTCTCCACCCAGGCGAAGAGGCCCCAGGACATCAGCAGCGTGGCCGCTCCGACGCCCGCCAGCAGGCCCAGGGTGACCGGGAGCGAGTACATCTGCTCCTCGCCCAGCGCCCAGCGCAGCGAACACATGGTGATGTAGTGCAGCAGGTAGAAGGCGAAGGAGATCTCGCCCAGCCACACCATCGCGCGATGGCGGAACGGACTGGGCCGGCCCTCGATGTCCGCGCTCGCGGCGGCCGCGATCAGCAGCACGATCGGCACGATCATCACGGCGCGCTGGCCGTAGAGGTAGGGCACGTGGAAGGTCAGCCAGTAGCCGGCGGCCAGCAGCAGGCTCGACCAGACCATGCCGATGTTGCGCCAGCGCCCGTGCTTCACGGCGAGCGCCACCAGGATGCCGAGGGCGAAGTCGGCCATGCGGACCGGGGGCAGCACGTAGCTGAACCAGTACTGGGAGACCGAGCTGTCGTGGCCGCTGGGAATGCGGTCGCCGCTTGGGAAGAGCGCGTACGCGAGGGCGGGGGTGGCCACGACCGTGGCGACCGCGCCGGTGATCCAGTACTTCAGGTGGCCGGGGTCGATCCGCTTGAAGGCGGCCAGCAGGGCGGGGAAGCACAGATAGAAGACCAGTTCCACGGCCAGGGACCAACTCGGCGCGTTCACACTGAAGTTGGTCATGTACTCCGGCCACCACACCTGCACCATGAACAGGTTGGCCACCGCGACGCCCGCGGAGGTGTAGTACAGCGCGAACAGCGACAGGGCGAGCGCCCAGGTGACCACGTAGTTCGGGTAGATCTTGACGAACCGGCGCCGCCAGAACCCCGTGGTCGTGTCCCGGTCCCGGGCCGACCAGGTCAGGACGAACCCGCTGAGCACGAAGAAGAAGGTCACCCCGAGCCCGCCGGCCTGCGTGAACCAACTGGCCAGCCGGTACTCGGTGTCGTCGTCCGCCAGCAGCCGCAGCGGGGGTATGGGCAGGAAGGCGTGATGGGCGAAGACCAGCAGCGCGGCGGGGAACCGCAGGCCGGTGAGGGAGTCGAGCCGGGCCGTACGGGGCGGCGGTGCGTCGGTACGGGGCGGCGCCGTTCTGGAGCGGGTCGGCGCAGAACCGGTCGAGATCTGGTCAGTGGCCATGAGGCTTCCTTCGGGGATGTGGTCCTGCGGCGCGGCCCTGATTCGGCAGGTGAGCGCCTTTGTACCGCCCCCCGCTCGCGGCCCGCTCAACACGCCCGGCCCCACCGATTCCGGCCGTTCCCCGCCCCGGCACACAAAAGGGGACCCGGGCATTCCCGCCCGGGTCCCTCCGCCTGCCGCTCAGCCGTGCCGGTGCGCGGCTATCGCTCGGCCCGCAGCCACTGCGCGACCTCCGTCGCCCAGTACGTCAGGATCGTGTCCGCGCCCGCCCGCTTGATGCCGAGCAGGGTCTCCAGGATCGCCCGGTCGCGCTCGATCCAGCCCTTCTCCGCCGCCGCCTCGATCATCGCGAACTCGCCGCTGATCTGGTACGCCGCCACCGGGACGTCCACCGACTGCGCGACCCGGTAGAGGATGTCGAGGTAGGGCCCGGCCGGCTTGACCATCACCATGTCGGCGCCCTCCTCCAGGTCGAGGGCGAGCTCGCGCAGCGACTCCCGCGCGTTCGCCGGGTCCTGCTGGTACGTCTTGCGGTCGCCCTGGAGCGAGGAGGCGACGGCCTCGCGGAAGGGACCGTAGAAGGCCGAGGTGTACTTGGCCGTGTACGCGAGGATCGAGACGTCCTCGTGGCCCGTCTCGTCCAGCGCGTCGCGGATGACGCCGACCTGGCCGTCCATCATCCCGCTCGGACCCACCACGTGGACGCCCGCGTCGGCCTGGACCTGCGCCATCTCGGCGTAGCGCTCCAGCGTCGCGTCGTTGTCCACGCGGCCGTGCTCGTCCAGGACCCCGCAGTGACCGTGGTCGGTGTACTCGTCCAGGCACAGGTCGGACATGATCACCAGATCGTCGCCCACCTCCGCCTTCACGTCGCGGATCGCGACCTGGAGGATCCCGTCCGGCTCGGTGCCCGCCGTGCCCCGCGCGTCCTTGTTCTCGTCCGCCGGAACACCGAAGAGCATGATCCCCGCGACCCCGGCCTCGACCGCCTCCACGGCCGCCTTCCGCAGCGTGTCCCGGGTGTGCTGGACCACGCCCGGCATCGCCGAGATGGCGAGCGGCTCGCTGATGCCCTCCCGGACGAACGCCGGGAGGATCAGGTCCGAGGGGTGCAGCCGGTTCTCCGCGACCATCCGCCGCATCGCCGGGGTGGTGCGCAGCCGGCGGGGCCGCGAGCCGGGGAAGGATCCGTACGTGCTCATCTTCTAGTCGCCTCTTCGAGCTTCGACAGCAGTCGGGACCAGCCTAGAGCCCGTCCCGCCCCGGCCCCGCCCCGTCGTCCGGGCTCGTCGGCCCGGCGGGGCGGTTGCGCTTCTCCCAGTCCCAGAGGCCGTTGTTGCCCCGGTGGTCGGAAGGGTGGAAGGGTCCGAGTTCCTCCGCCTTCGCGTACGCCCACGGGGTGTCCGGGTGATCCCGCAGGGCCAGTCCGTACGCGCCGAGCATCCTGGTCAGCGTGTCGTCCGCGTCCAGGAGGGACAGCAGCAGGTCCGTGGCATCGGCCGTGCGGTCGCCGGACTCCGCCAGGCGCTCCTCAGCCGCCGGCCGCAACGGGCTGAGCGGGTCCCGGACCAGGTCGCGGATCACGCCGTACATGGCGTCCACGTCCTGCTGCGCCCCCAGCAGGCTCAGGGCGGCCTCGTACCGCACGTCGTCGTCGGGGTCGCCCGCCAGCAGCCGCAGGGCCTCGTACTCCGCGGCCATGGACGGCCCGTCGGAGCGGCCCAGGCAGTCCACCGCCCGCACGCGCACCCCGGGATCCGGGTGGCCGGCGTACCTCAGGCCGATGGACCCCAGCCTCGGATGCCCCACGTCCTGCTCGGTGAGGGCCCACAGCACCACCGCGAGGACCTCGGGGTCCGGCTCCACGTCCGCCCAGGCGGCGAGGACCTCCCGGTCCTCGTCGTCGTAGGGGAACGCGTCGGCATCAAGGCACCACTGCCGGCTCAGCAGCCAGTCGGCGGCGAAGCGGCGACGGGCGGGGGACGGGTGGTGTCTCAGAGCGGTCACCACCTCCCGGCTGCCCTCCGCGAGGCGTTCCGCCAGCCGGAAGCCGGCCGCGGACCAGTCCACGTGCGAGGAGTCGGTGTGCCGGACGGCGCGGGCGACCAGTTCTTCCAAGGCGACCGGCACACCGAACACCCACTCCAGGGTGGTCAGCACGGCGCCGTGTCCCGCGCGCACGGTCCGCCCGCCGAGCGCGACCTCCTCGACCTGGCACCATTCCTCCTCCACTGACGAGGTCTCCGCCGGGCCGACCGCCCCCGTCAGCCGCCGCAGCTCCGCCTCCGCGCCCGCCCCGTACCAGCGCCGGGCCGCGTCCAGCAGCCGTGCCCGCTCCGCCTCCGGCAGGCGCTCCCCCGGGTCGGGCAGGTCCCGGGACCACAGCAGCGCGCTCACCACCGCCGGGGAGCCGCTCTCGACGGCCCGCAGCAGCGGGGTCGTACCGTCGGGCAGCACCCGGTCCGGGTCCGCGCCGGCCTCCACCAGGACATCGGCGGCCTTGTACGCGAACGCCGCCACCGCCGCGCACAGCGGCGGCAATCCCTCCTCGTCCGGCCCGTCGGGATCGGCACCCGCCCTCACCAGCGCCTCCACCGCTTCCACGTCCCCCGACCGAACCGCTTCCCCCAGTGCCGTCATGCCCCGAAACATGCCACAGGTGTGCGCTACGCGGGGTCGGGATTCCTCCGCCACCGCCACCGCAGCAGCTCGCCCGGCCGGTGGTCGTGCTCGTACTCGGGGCCCAGCGGGCCGACCTTCGCATAGGCCTCCGGGGTGCGCGGATCGTCGCGTACGGCCAGGGCATAGGCCGCGCTCAGCCGGATGTCCGGATCGTCGGCGTCGAGGCACCGCACCAGCAGGTCCGCGAGCCCCGGCGCGCCGAGGGCTCCCGACCCGAGGCTGTACGCGGTCTGGCGCACGACCTCCGGGTCCGGGTCGCTCAGCAGGTCCGGCAGGAGCTCCAGGTCCTCCCTCTCCCCCGGTTCCTCACGGGCCAGCACCACGGCGGCCGAAGCCCGCACCGCGCCTTCGCCGTCACGGCACAGGACCCGCAGCGCCCGCCGCCCCTCCGGCGACAGCGGCTCGCCGAACCGGTCGAGGAGGCCCGGCACCCAGCGCCGCACACCCGGGTCCGGATGCCCGGCACGCCGCAGCCCGATGGCCTCCCGAGTGGGAACCTCCGTCTCGCCCAGCGCGTCCAGCACCCGGCCCAGTACGTCCGCGTCGGTCTCCTCTGCCTCCCACTCGGTGAGGATCCGGTTGCACTCCTTCTCGTACCAGCCCGCGTGCGCGGTATCGCTCCACGACCACATCCGGTACCGGATGTGGTCGACCACGAAGGCCCGCCGCCGGGGATCCGGATCGTGCCGGAAGGCCACCGCCTGGCCCCAAGTCTGCGCGCTGACGCGGCTGTTCAGGACGTGGAGCGAGGCGCTCCGGTCCACGTGGTCCCTCCTCGGGGACCGGACCCCGCGGGCCACCAGCTCCGCCACTGGGGCCAGGATGCGGAACTCCCACTCCAGCAGGGTCAGGACCGCGCCGTGCCCGGCCCGTACCTTCCTCCCGCCGAGGGCGGTCTCCGGGACGACCTCGTACTCCGAGTCCGTCACCCACACGGTGTCCGCCGGGCCCACCGACCCCGTCAGCCGCCGCAGCTCCGCCTCCGCGCCCGCCTCGTACCACCGCCGGGCCGCGTCCATCAGCCGGCCCTGCTCCGCTTCCGGCAGCCGTAGCCTGGCGTCTTCGCCCAGCAGGGCCGTCACCACCGCCGGGGAGCCGCCCTCGACGGCCCGCAGCAGCGGGGTCGTACCGTCGGGCAGCACCCGGTCGGGATCCGCGCCCCCGCCCACGAGCTCACCGGCCGCCCCGTCTTCGTACGCCTCCACCGCCGCGCACAGCGCGGCCACCGCCTCATCGGGATCCGTCACGGGCCCGAACATGCCACAGGGCCCGGGTGCACATCGCACCCGGGCCCTGCCACGTAACACCGCTGACGCGGCTAAGCCGCCCATCAGGTCGTACGACGCCTGCGCGCCCCCGGCCGCCGCTCGCTCGGCCGGTACACGTTCTCCCCGGCCTCCTTCGCGGCCTCGCGGCGCGCGGCCCCGTACTCCGCCAGGGCCTCCGCCAGCTTGCCCACGCTCGGCTCCGGCGACAGCACGTCGACCCGGAGCCCGTGCTCCTCGGCCGTCTTGGCCGTGGCCGGGCCGATGCACGCGATGACGGTGACGTTGTGCGGCTTGCCGGCGATGCCGACGAGGTTGCGCACGGTGGAGGACGACGTGAAGAGCACGGCGTCGAAACCGCCGCCCTTGATCGCCTCGCGGGTGTCCTGCGGCGGCGGCGAGGCGCGCACGGTCCGGTAGGCGGTGACGTCGTCGACCTCCCACCCGAGCTCGATCAGCCCGGCCACCAGGGTCTCGGTGGCGATGTCGGCGCGCGGCAGGAAGACGCGGTCGATCGGGTCGAAGACCGGGTCGTACGGAGGCCAGTCCTCCAGCAGACCGGCCGCGGACTGCTCACCGCTGGGCACGAGGTCGGGCTTGACGCCGAACTCCACCAGCGCGGCGGCGGTCTGCTCGCCGACGGCGGCGACCTTGATGCCGGCGAAGGCACGGGCGTCGAGCCCGTACTCCTCGAACTTCTCGCGCACGGCCTTGACCGCGTTCACCGACGTGAAGGCGATCCACTCGTACCGTCCCGTCACGAGCCCCTTCACCGCCCGCTCCATCTGCTGCGGGGTGCGCGGCGGCTCCACGGCGATGGTCGGCACCTCGTGGGGCACCGCGCCGTACGAACGGAGCTGGTCGGAGAGCGAGGCTGCCTGCTCCTTGGTGCGCGGCACGAGCACGCGCCAGCCGAACAGCGGCTTCGACTCGAACCAGGACAGTTCCTCGCGGCGCGCGACGGCGCCGTGCTCCCCGACCACGGCTATGACGGAGCGCGCGCCCTCGGGCGAGGGGAGGATCTTGCCCTGCTTGAACACCTGCGCGATGGTCCCGAGGGTCGCGCTCCACGTCCGCTGCCGGGTCGTCGTACCGGCCACGGTCACGGTGAGCGGGGTGTCGGGCTTGCGCCCGGCGCCGATCAGCTCGGACGCCGCCGCCGAGACGGTCTCCAGGGTCGCGGAGACGACGAGGATGCCGTCGCTGGCGCCCACCTCGCTCCAGCAGCGCGCGGAGGCGGTCCGCGCGTTCACGAACCTCACGTCCGCACCCTGCTTGCCGGTCAGCGGGACACCCGCGTACGCGGGCACGCCGACGGCGGTCGCAACGCCGGGGACGACCTCGAAGGGGATGCCGCCGGTGGCGCAGGCGAGCATCTCCTCGGCCGCGTTCCCGTCGAGCCCGGGGTCGCCGGTGACGGCACGGACGACCCGCCTGCCGGAGCGCGCGGCCTCCATGACAAGATTGGCGGCATCTCGGATGACCGGGACTCCGGCGGCTGCTGACTTCTCGTCAGCAACTGTCAGCTGTGGCGTGTCCACCCCCGCGCGCGCATGCGTACGTACGACCTCGAGCACCTCGGGCTCCGCGATCAGTACGTCCGCGGCGGCCAGGGCCTCCACGGCGCGAAGCGTCAGCAGTCCCGGGTCGCCCGGGCCGGCACCGAGGAAGGTGACGTGCCCCTGGACGGCGACGGACGGAAACGCGGAGGTGGTTGGGCTTGTGGGGTTCAAAGCGACCGCTCCCCCATCAGACCGGCCGCGCCCTTGGCCAGCATCTCGTCCGCGAGTTCGCGGCCGAGCGCCATGGCCTCGTCGTACGACTGGGGCACGGGACCGGTGGTGGACAGCTGCACCAGTGTGGAACCGTCGAGGGTTCCCACGACTCCACGCAGGCGCATCTCATTGACAATCTGCCCGTCGGCCAGCAGGTCGGCGAGCGCGCCCACGGGGGCGCTGCAGCCGGCCTCCAGGGCGCCGAGCAGGGCGCGTTCGGCGGTCACGGCGGCCCGGGTGTACGGGTCGTCGAGCTCGGCGAGCGCGGAGATCAGGTCCGTGTCGGACGCCAGGCACTCCACGGCCAGGGCACCCTGGCCGGGCGCGGGCAGCATGTTGTCCACGGAGATCAGGTCGGTGGCCTCGTCGCCGCGGCCGATCCGGTTGAGCCCGGCGGCGGCGAGCACGACGGCGTCGAGCTCGCCGCCGCGCACGAAGCCGATCCGGGTGTCGACGTTGCCGCGGATGGCGACGGTCTCGATGACCTTCCCCAGCGACCTGGCGTACGCGTGCAGCTGCGACCTGCGCCGCGGCGAGCCGGTGCCGACGCGCGCGCCGTCGGGCAGCTGCTCGAAGGTCAGGCCGTCGCGGGCGACGAGCGCGTCGCGCGGGTCCTCGCGCTGCGGCATGGCCGCGATGACGAGGTCGTCGGGCTGCGTGGTGGGCAGGTCCTTCAGCGAGTGCACGGCGAAGTCGACCTCGCCGCGTACGAGGGCCTCGCGCAGGGCGGTGACGAAGACGCCGGTGCCGCCGATCTGGGAGAGGCTCTCGCGGGACACGTCACCGTAGGTCGTGATCTCCACGAGCTCGACGGGCCGGCCGGTGATCACCCGTACCGCCTCGGCGACATGCCCGGACTGGGACATGGCCAGCTTGCTGCGCCGCGTGCCGAGCCTCAGCGGCTGGTCGAGACGTGGATTCATGATGCCCGTCCTGAGTCGTGGTTCTTGTCAGCCTCGTCGGCCCGGCTGACGGAGGCCACCGTCTGCGGGTCGAGATCGAAGAGTTCGCGCAGCGCCTCGGCGTACCCGGCGCCGCCGGGTTCGCTCGCGAGCTGCTTGACGCGCACGGTCGGCGCGTGGAGGAGCTTGTCGACGACGCGCCGCACGGTCTGGGTGACCTCGGCCCGCTGCCGCTCGTCGAGATCGGGCACGCGCCCGTCGAGCCGCGCCACTTCCATGGCGACGACCTCCGCGGCCATGGCGCGCAGGGCGACCACGGTCGGCGTGATGTGCGCGGCCCGCTGGGCGGCCCCGAAGGCGGCCACTTCCGCGGCCACTATCGCGCGTACGGCGTCCACGTCCGCGGCCATCGGCGCATCGGCGGAGGTCTCGGCGAGCGACTCGATGTCGACGAGCCGCACGCCCGGAATCCGGTGCACGGCAGCATCAATATCCCGCGGCATGGCCAGGTCCAGCAGCGCGAGCCGCACGGGCTGCGCGTCCACCAGGTCCCGTACGCCCTTGCGCGGCTGCTGCCGCTGCGCGGCGGCCTCGCCCTGGTCGGCCCAGGTCCCGTGCAGCTCCAGCGACCCGGCGTCCACCCCGGCGAGCGCGGCCCGCCCATCGGCGGTCCGCCCCGGATCGGAAGCCAGCGCCTCGAGCCCGACGGGACACCCGTCCCGCTCCTCGACGACCACCTTGCTCCGCACGGCCCCGGCATCGGCAATCCGCCGCCCCTCCCCCGCAAGCACGGCAAGCCGCGCAACGAGGGCAGCGTCGACCCCAGCCGAATCCGGCCCCGCAGGCACATCCAGCCCCGCCGGCGTTTGAGGCGCGGGGGTCCGGGGGCTGGCCCCCGGCAACGGCGCCGCACCGTCATCGGGTCCGGGGCGAAGCCCCGGGGAACGGTGGAAGGGCGGGTAGGGGACAGCCCCCGCAGGGCCCGCCTCCACAGCCGCCGCCACGTCATCCCCGGTCAGCACCAACCCAGTGGCACCCGTACAAGAAACGACGACGTCAACCCGACCCAGCTCATCCGCGACACCGGACATCGCAATGGCCGAAGCCGCAACCCCGGTGCCCGAGGCAACCAGAATCTCGGCCAACCGCTCCGCCCTCTCGGCGGTCCGGTTGGCGATCACGACCTCGGCGACACCCACCCGCGCCAACGTCGCCGCGGCCAGCGACGACATCGACCCGGCCCCGATGACGAGCGCCCGCTTCCCCGCGGCCCACTCCTCCACCGGCACCCGCACGGCGAGCTGCTCCAGCCCGAAGGTCACCAGCGACTGCCCCGCCCGGTCGATCCCGGTCTCGGAGTGCGCCCGCTTCCCCACGCGCAAGGCCTGCTGAAAAAGATCGTTGATGAGCCGCCCGGCAGTGTGCAGCTCCTGCCCCAGCGCCAGCGCGTCCTTGATCTGCCCGAGGATCTGCCCCTCGCCCACGACCATCGAGTCCAGCCCGCACGCCACCGAGAACAGGTGGTGGACGGCCCGGTCCTCGTAGTGCACGTACAGATAAGGAGTGAGCTCCTCGAGCGCGACCCCGCTGTGCTGCGCCAGCAAGGTGGACAGCTCGGCGACACCCGCGTGGAACTTGTCCACGTCGGCGTACAGCTCGATCCGGTTGCAGGTGGCGAGCACCGCCGCCTCCGCCGCCGGCTCCGCGGCGAGCGTGTCGTGCAGCAGCTTGACCTTGGCATCGGCGGCCAGCGAGGCGCGCTCCAGCACGCTCACGGGCGCACTGCGATGGCTCAGCCCAACGACGAGCAGACTCATGCCGGCATCACCGCCGGAACGTCCCCGTCGGGCCCGCCCTTGCGCGCGACGGCGGCGCCCCGCCCGGCGGGCGGCACGACGGCGGCGGCCGGAGCCGCCCCGGTGCCGGTGCCCGCGACGGGAGTCCCGGCGGCAGCGGCCGCGGCCGCTTCCTCCCCGGCCTTGCGCTGCTCGTGGAAGGCCAGGATCTGCAGCTCGATCGACAGGTCGACCTTGCGCACGTCGACGCCCTCGGGCACGGACAGCACGGTCGGCGCGAAGTTCAGAATGGAGGTGACCCCTGCGGCGATGAGCCGCTCGCTCACCTGCTGCGCGGCCCCCGCCGGGGTCGCGATGACCCCGATCGAGACGCCGTTCTCCTCGATGATCTTCTCCAGCTCATCGGTGTGCTGCACGGGCATCCCCGCCACCGGCTTGCCGGCCATGGCCGGGTCGGCGTCGATGAGCGCGGCCACGCGGAAACCGCGGGACGCGAAACCGCCGTAGTTGGCCAGCGCGGCGCCGAGGTTACCGATGCCGACGATGACGACCGGCCAGTCCTGGGTCAGGCCCAGCTCGCGGGAGATCTGGTAGACGAGGTACTCCACGTCGTACCCGACCCCGCGGGTCCCGTAGGAACCGAGGTAGGAGAAGTCCTTGCGGAGCTTCGCGGAGTTGACTCCGGCGGCCGCGGCCAGCTCCTCGGAGGACACCGTGGGCACCGATCGCTCGGAGAGCGCGGTGAGGGCGCGCAAGTACAGCGGAAGCCGGGCGACAGTGGCCTCGGGAATACCTCGGCTGCGGGTCGCCGGTCGGTGAGTTCGGCCAGTTGCCACGATGCTCCTGCGGGATGAGCGGGGCTGCAGGTGGCCACTTGTCCCAGGACCACCCCGTCGAATGCAGGCTATGTCTTTGTGAACGCGTGCACAAAGATTGTGTCCGCTTTGTCCGAGCAAAGTGACCGGGGTCACGCGCCTTGGGCCTATGGACCGGGAACCGCCGACACGCCGAACCCGTTCAATTCCCGAAGGGGGCAAAACGGTACACACTCCTCACCAATACGCCCCCGAGACCCCATAAATCGCCCACGATGGTAACCGTCCGACGACTCAAGCCTGCAATGCCCGTCGGAGCCGGTCAGGGTTCACCCTCCAGAAGGTGTGCTGTTCGCCGTCCACCAGCACGACCGGAATCTGCTCCCAGTGCAGGCGGTACAACTCCTCGTCCTGCGAAATATCCTTCTTCTCCCACTGTGCGCCCGTCTCGGCACAGACCTTCTCGACCACTTCCTGGGCGTCATCACAGAGATGGCACCCCGGCTTCCCGATGAGCGTGACCAACCGCTCCTCCGGACGCTTCTTCTCGGCACGGCGCAGCAAAGGACTCATGCACCCATTCTCCCGCGCCCGCACCCCGACCGGCCCGGGTCCGGCGCGGGAAGAGTTCATATCCCGGACTCCCATCGGTTCGGGAACTCCCGAACACAGTGGCTATGCTCGCGTCATGGCCGCTCTGGGATGGCTCACCCCCCGTAGGCGCTCCGCCACCGCGCGGAGCGTGCTGGCAGGCGAGGCCTCGGCCGAGGCCGCCCGCAAGACCGCGGTGGCCGACGAGGAATTCGACGGTGCGGACTTCCTCGCGGACGCCGAAGCCGCGGAAGCGGAACCGCAGGAGCCCGCCGAGGCCGAGGAGCCCGAGGAGCCCGAGTTCCCCGTCGCCGGCGACGACCTGGCCGCCGCCTTCTTCGACCTCGACAACACCGTCATGCAGGGCGCCGCGATCTTCCACTTCGGCCGCGGCCTCTACAAGCGGGAGTTCTTCCGCCGCCGCGAACTCGCCCGCTTCGCCTGGCAGCAGGCCTGGTTCCGGCTCGCCGGGGTCGAGGACCCCGAGCACATGCAGGACGCCCGCGACAGCGCGCTGTCCATCGTCAAGGGACACAAGGTCTCCGAGCTGATGTCCATCGGCGAGGAGATCTACGACGAGTACATGGCCACGCGGATCTGGCCGGGCACCCGCGCCCTGGCCCAGGCCCACCTCGACGCCGGCCAGAAGGTCTGGCTCGTCACGGCCGCCCCCGTCGAGACCGCCACGATCATCGCCCGCCGGCTCGGGCTGACCGGAGCCCTCGGCACCGTCGCCGAGTCCGTGGACGGCGTCTACACCGGCCGGCTGGTCGGAGAGCCGCTGCACGGCCCCGCCAAGGCGGAAGCGGTCCGAGCCCTGGCCGCCGCCGAGGGACTCGACCTCGCGCGCTGCGCGGCGTACAGCGATTCGCACAACGACATTCCGATGCTGTCGCTGGTCGGACATCCGTACGCGATCAATCCCGACACAAAACTGCGCAAGCATGCCCGCACCAACGACTGGCGCCTGCGCGACTATCGGACCGGCCGCAAGGCCGTGAAGATCGGCGTCCCGGCCGCCGCGGGCGTCGGCGCGATCGCGGGCGGCACGGCCGCCGCGATCGCCCTGCACCGCCGCCGCAAGTAGCGGCTACGGGGCCCTGCCCGGCCTCCCGCCCCACCACGCCCGGCACACCCTCCGGCCCGGCGCATTCGCTCACCTCTACCCGCGCCCCCGGCGCGGCACTCCGCGCTGCCCTACTCGGTCGCGAGCCACCGTGGAAGCAGCCATTCCGCGCACCCAACCGATCAAGAATCGATCACCATCCGTGCCTGAATATGCCCTCGACACGCAACAGAAGTGTCGTAACCGGTGATTTGAGCAACTGGGTGTAGCGCTGCCTGTACGAAGCGTTATTCTCCTCAAACGCATGCCACCGCCATCTGTCGCTACGACGGGTGAACGGTCCCGCACTGCACGTGATGGAAGCTCTGCCTCTGGGAGTCCCGTGTACCCACCTGTCGGGGTTGACGCCTCGGGCCTGGCTACGCTGCGCGCAACGGTCCTCGACCAGCTGCGCGGCTTCGTCCCCACCGCGTACACCGCCCCCGCATTCGCCACCGCGGTCCCCGCCGGACTCGGCCCGGCCGGTCCTTGCTATGCCCTGACCGACGGCGGGGCAACGGTGGGCAGACGCGGTCGCGCCGGCGGCTCGTCCGCCGGGGGCGCAGCCTCCGGGACCACCGCGCCGGCCGCCCGCCGCCCCACCGCGGACAGCGACCAGGCCCGCATGATGGACCTGGTCGAACGCGCCCAGGCCGGCGAAGCCGATGCCTTCGGCCGCCTGTACGACCAGTACAGCGACACCGTCTACCGCTACATCTACTACCGCGTCGGCGGTAAGGCGACCGCGGAGGATCTCACCAGCGAGACCTTCCTGCGTGCGCTGCGCCGCATCTCCACCTTCACCTGGCAGGGCCGCGACTTCGGCGCCTGGCTCGTGACGATCGCCCGCAACCTGGTCGCCGACCACTTCAAGTCGAGCCGCTTCCGCCTGGAGGTCACCACAGGCGAAATGCTCGACGCCAACGAGGTGGAACGGTCCCCCGAGGACTCCGTCCTGGAGTCCCTCTCCAACGCGGCCCTGCTGGAAGCCGTACGGAAACTCAATCCGCAGCAGCAGGAGTGCGTGACCCTGCGCTTCCTGCAGGGCCTCTCGGTCGCCGAGACGGCCAGGGTCATGGGGAAGAACGAGGGTGCGATCAAGACCCTCCAGTACCGGGCGGTCCGCACCCTGGCCCGCCTCCTCCCCGACGACGCCCGCTGACGCCGCCCTCCTCTCACATTTCGGTACCCCTCCCTGATGATCTTGATGACACCGACTGCTCCGCCGACCGGGACGGCAGTGACGAATCCAATGTCGCTGTGGTCCGATCATCTTTCGTCCGTAACCCAAGTGCCGCGCCGCTCGTTGTGGGGAATGCAGGCTCCCTGTGGACAAGCCCTGCCTGAAGCCGCTCACTCGAAAGTGTGGATGTGCTCAAGGAAGGCAACCTTCCGGACACCTTGGGGAGTCGATCGTCATGACGAGAGGAGGTGCCGCCAGTGATCGCGAACGTGACTCCGCACCGGCGGGCGAACGCCTTCGCCCAGGCCCTGGAGGAGCGGACCCCGTCCGACCTTTCGGAACCGGACCCGGCGGCCGAGCAGTCCGAGGCACCTGCCGAACCTGCCGACCACGACCGGTTGTTGGCCCTGGCGAGCGTGCTCGGCGAAAGAATGCCGCGCCCGGTGCTGGACCCCGAAGTGAAAGTGGTGCAACGAGCCCAGCTCATTGCCGCCATGGAAGCCAAGGTGATGGAAGAGAGGGCCGGGGGCGGCGTGGCCGCCGACCCTCAAGTGCCCGAACAGCGGACCGGCCGCGGCGCCCACCGGGCGACCTCGCTCCGGAAATTGCGGCCCCGCTCCCGCTGGTCCAAGGGCATCGCGGCGGGCGGTCTCACCGTAGGTGTGGCCGCGGGGGCCTTCAGCGGAGTGGCCGCTGCCAGCACGGACGCCCTCCCGGGTGACCACCTGTACCCCGTGAAGCGGGGCATGGAGGACATCCGGCTCGGGATGGCCGACGACGATTCGGACCGGGGCGAGCTCTATCTCGACCAGGCCTCGAGCCGGCTGTCGGAAGCCCGTCGGCTCATGGAGCGCGGCCGTCTCGGCGCACTCGACCACGAGTCGCTCGGCGAGATCCGCCGAGCCCTCGCGGGCATGAAGCACGACGCCTCGGAGGGCCACCGGCTGCTCCAGGCCGCCTACGAACGGGACGGCTCGCTCGGCCCCATCCAGGCGCTGTCCTCCTTCTCCCGGTCACACCGGGACGCGTGGGCCAAGCTCCGGGGCAACCTCCCGGCGCAGCTCACCGATGTGGGCGGTGAGGTGGAGTCGGTCTTCCAGGCCATAGACCAAGAGGTGGCGCCGCTCCAGAGCCTGCTCCCGAAGCCTCCGGAGCAGACCCGCGGCTCCGGCCCGTCCACGAAGCCGAGCGCCCCGGCGGGCAAGCAGCAGACGGCGCCCTCCCCGGGCACCCCGTCCGCGGCACCCAACCCGTCGACGGACCAGACCTCGGGTTCCCCGAAGACCCCGCCCCCGGACGGCCGCGGCCTCCTGGGCGGTACGGGCAACCTCCTGGACCCGCCCGCGGCCCAGGGTCAGTCCACCCCGTCCGAGCCCGGCGCCGCGCCCACGCCCGCCCACCCGGACATCACCCTCCCGCCCCTCCTCCCCGGCCTGCTCCCAGGCCTGGGCATCAAGGCGGAGGACGCCGACTAGCGCCGGCCAACCGAAAGCGCCGGCGGGGCTGATATCTCAGCCCCGCCGGCGCTTCGGCATGCCCATCAGCCCATCAGAATCGGCCCGTCAGAAGAAGACGGACCGCCGCTGCACCAGCAGCTTGTACAGCGTGTGCTGGATCTGTTCCCGCACCTGATCCGTCAGGTTGAACATCAGCATCGGGTCCTCGGCGGCCTCCGCCGCGTACCCGTCCGTCGGAATCGGCTCGCCGAACTGGATCGTCCACTTCGTCGGCAGCGGCACCGCCCCCAGCGGCCCCAGCAGCGGGAACGTCGGCGTGATCGGGAAGTACGGGATCCCCAGCAGCCTCGCCAGGGTCTTGGAGTTCCCGATCATCGGGTAGATCTCCTCCGCGCCCACGATCGAGCAGGGCACGATCGGCGTCCCCGCACGCAGTGCCGTCGACACGAACCCGCCCCGCCCGAACCGCTGGAGCTTGTACCGGTCCCCGAACGGCTTCCCTATCCCCTTGAAGCCCTCGGGCATCACGCCCACCAGCTCCCCGGCCTCCAGCAGCCGCTGCGCGTCCTCCGCGCACGCCAGGGTGTGCCCGGCCTTGCGGGCCAGCTCGTTCACCACGGGCAGCATGAACACCAGGTCCGCCGCCAGCAGCCGCAGGTGCCGCTGCGCCGGGTGCTGGTCGTGCACCGCGACCTGGAGCATCAGGCCGTCCAGGGGCAGGGTCCCGGAGTGGTTCGCCACGATCAGCGCGCCGCCCTCCTTCGGGATGTTCTCGATGCCCTTGACCTCGACCCGGAAGTACTTGTCGTACAGCGGCCGCATCAGGGACATCAGGACCTGGTCCGTCAGCTCCTTGTCGTAGCCGAAGTCGTCGACCTCGTACTCCCCGGTGATCCGGCGCCGCAGGAACGCCAGCCCGCCCGCGATCCGCTGGTCCCAGCCCTCCCCCGTCGCGGCCGGCTCCGGTACGGCCTCCACCACCGGCTCCGCCGCCGGCTCCGCCGCGGGTGCGAGCGGCGCCTCCGGCGCGACCCGTACCCGCCGGGCGGGCGAGGACCGCCGTCGCGGCCGGTCCTCGTCGAACGGAATGACCTTGGCGTCCGCCACTATCGCTGCGCTCCATCCATGTCCACGTCCAGCATCCCGGCCACCCGGTCCACGGCCCGCGCGACCCGCTCCGGCGGGAGCAGCCCGCCGCCGCGGCTCCGCGTGAAGTCGGCGAAGGTCTCGGCGGTCGTATACATCGGCTCGAATCCCAGCACCTCGCGCATCCGCGCGGTCTCCACGACCCGCCCGTGCGTGAGGAGCCTTATCTGCTCGGGCGAGAAGTCCGTCGCCCCGACCGCACGCAGCGCCGAGCCCACCCAGGTCACCGCGGGCAGCAGCAGCGGCACCGTCGGCCGTCCCAGCCGCCGCGCGCACTGCGACAGCAGCAGCACCCCGTCGCCGGCGATGTTGAAGGTCCCGCTGAGCCCGCCGGGCCCGCTGGTCTGCGAGGCCAGGCGCAGCACGTCCAGTACGTCGTCCTCGTGCACGAACTGCAACCGCGGGTCGTAGCCCAGCACGGTCGGGATCAGCGGCATCGAGAAGTACTCGGCGAGCGCCGAGTCGGCGAAGGGCCCGAGGATGTTCGCGAACCGCAGCACGCACACCGCGACGTCGGGCCGCCTGCGCGCGAAGCCGCGTACGTATCCCTCGACCTCGGTGGCGTCCTTGGCGAAGCCGGCGGTGGGCAGCGACTTGGGCTGCGTGGTCTCGGTGAAGACGGCCGGATCCCGCGAGGTGCCCCCGTACACACTGGTACTGGACTTCACCACGAGCCGCCGGACCGTCGGGGACTTCTGGCAGGCTCCCAGGAGCTGCATCGTCCCGATGACGTTCGTTTCCTTGACGGTGCCGTACGAGACGGAGCCCGCGCCCGTCGCCGCTCCCCCGGTCACCGCGAGATGGACCACCGTGTCGACCGCGTTCTCCGCCAGCACCCGGGCGATGCCCGACTGCCTGATGTCCGCACGGACGAACTCGGCCGAGCCGAGCCGGTGCGGCGGGGTCACGGCGTCGACCGCGATCACCCGCTCGACCTCGGGGTCCCGCTGGATCCGCCGCACGAAGCGGCCCCCCAGCTGCCGGGCAGCCCCGGTGACCAGCACGACCTTCCCCACGAGCTCAGCGCCTCCCTAGATCGGAACAACCGTCTCCGGCTGCACCGCAGCCCCCCCACCAGAATGGTGGAGGGGCTGCGGAGAACACGTACAGCTGCCGTTTACTTCTTGTTACGGCGCTGGACGCGGGTGCGCTTGAGCAGCTTGCGGTGCTTCTTCTTAGCCATCCGCTTGCGCCGCTTCTTAATAACAGAGCCCACGACTACCCTCGCTCACTTCTCTTCATTCGGTGCGGGGCGTCGGGGCCCACACGACCTACGTCGGCCTAGCCTACCCGCCCGAGCTCTGAGCTTGTAATCCGAGTGCCCCCGAGGGGTAACCACGCGCTCCCGGCCCATGCCCTCAGGCCGATTCCACCCCCACGAAGGACTCGCGCAGGTACTCGTGCACCGCATTTTCGGGGACCCGGAAGGACCGGCCCACCCGGATTGCGGGCAGATGTCCGTTGTGCACCAAGCGGTACACGGTCATCTTCGACACTCGCATCACCGAGGCGACCTCCGCCACGGTCAGGAACTGAACCTCACTGAGAGGCCTCTCGCCAGCAGCCATGACACACCTTGACCTTCCGCGCATGACGGGCACCGGCTTCCCCTCCGGTTACGCCCCGTCGTCGCACGCTCACTCACCAGAGTAGGGGCGTGTGATACGAGTGGGGAAGAGGAGCTACGTCCACTCCTGCCGACCCGACAGACTCGCCCGATTGAGTACATAGCGAGTGAGCGGTCGGTAGTAGTCCGCGCGCACCGCGTCATCAAGCGGAACCGCCACCGAGACCTGCCCCTCGGCTTCCCCCACGAACAGCGCGGGATCATCGGTATCAGCCAGCCCGATCGCCTCCACACCGAGCTGACCTGCACCGCAGACCCACCCGTGGTCCCCCACCACCAGCTCCGGCAACGGCCCGCCGGCCTCCGCCAGCGCCCCGAGCGCGATCCGAACCGGCAGCGGCGAATGGGAGTGCGCGCCGGTGCCACTCCCGTCCGGCCGCACGCCCTCTTCCCGCACCAGTGCGACCCCTCGTACGTAATCGATGCGGTGCGTGCGTACGCCGAAGCGGGTCTGCATGTCCACGGGTGCCCCCCGCGCCGGAGTGAGGACATCACATCCCGCCGCCGACAACGCCCCCGCCAAGGTGGCGTAGAACCCCAGGAGCCGGTGCGGGTGACCGGTCCCGAACAACACCGGGGCCCTCGCGTCCGCAGCCGCCCGCAGCCGCTCCGCGAAGGCCTCCAGCCCCGCCACCGTCAGCTCCGGATCGATCACGTCCGGCCCGCTGACGTGCGCGGGATCCGCCGAGACCCCGCACTTCTGCGCCATCAGCCGCAGCAGATCACCCTCGCCCCACCCCCACGCGGGATCCAGCCCCAGCAGAACCCGCGGATCCCGCGCCGCGAACAGCCGGTAACTGCGCAGGCTTTCCTCCCGCGATGTGGCCACGGGCCCGGCAAGCCGGGCGGCCAGCAGATGCGCACGCAACGCGCCGGTACTCAACACCTTCCCGATGCTCCCGCACCAACCCTGACACCTCACCAGTTCCGGCCAATCCCCCACCCGTTGGCCCAACCGGTCCGGGGTCTTTTCAGCCGTCCGGCGTTTGAGGACCGGGGTCTGGGGCGGAGCCCCAGGGAACGGTGGAAGGGTGGGTAGGGGACGGCCCCGCAGGGCTCAGGCCAGCAGCCCCCGCAGGGGGAACACCGCCCGCCGGGTGGCCAGTACGGCCTGGTCGATCCGGTCGGCAGGGTCGTACCCACCCTCCCAGTCCCGCCAGCCGGGCACCCGCCCGTCCGTCATCCGCCCGGGCGCCACCTCCCGCGTCCGCGCATACACCGCATCCCGCCAGGACCCCGGCACAGCCGTCTCCGGCGGGATCGGCCGGTGCCCGGCAATGGCGACCAGGTGCGTCCAGGACCGCGGGACCACATCCACCACCGCGTACCCGCCACCCCCGAGCGCCAGCCACCGCCCGCCCTCGACACACGAGTGCGCCAGCTCGTGGCACGCCTCCTGCACCGCCCGCTGCGCGTCCAACGACACCGCCAGGTGCGCCAGCGGGTCCTCGAAGTGCGTATCGGCCCCGTGCTGAGTCACCAGCACCTGGGGCCGGAAGTCCTCCAACAGCTCGGGCGCCACCGCGTGGAAGGCCCGCAGCCACCCCTCGTCCCCGGTCCCGGCGGGCAGCGCGATGTTGACCGCCGAGCCCTCCGCCGCCGGCCCGCCCGTCTCCTCCGGCCAGCCCGTCTGCGGGAACAGCGTCCGCGGATGCTCGTGCATCGAGATGGTCAGCACCCGCGGGTCGTCCCAGAACGCGGCCTGGACCCCGTCCCCGTGGTGCACGTCCACATCCACGTACGCGACCCGCTCGGCCCCGAGCTCCAGCAGCCGCGCGATCGCCAGGGCCGCATCGTTGTAGACGCAGAACCCCGCCGCCCCGCCGGGCATCGCGTGGTGCAGCCCGCCGGCGAAATTCACGGCGTGCCCGGCTTCACCCCGCCAGAGCGCCTCGGCCGCCGCCACCGACTGACCGGCGATCAGCGCGGACGCCTCGTGCATCCCGTGGAACGCCGGGTCGTCCGCCGTCCCCAGCCCGTACGAGCCGTCCGCGACCCCGGGGTCGGCGGACACCTCGCGCACCGCCGCGACGTAGTCCTCGCGGTGGACCAGCCTCAGCGTCGACTCCCCGGCCGCCCGGCCCGCCCGTACCTCGAGCTCGCGGTCGAGCCCGAAGGCCCGTACCAGGCCCATGGTCAGCTCCAGGCGCACCGGGTCCATCGGATGTCCCGGCCCGAAGTCATACTTCGTTACCGCCTCGTCCCACATCAACAGCCCGGTCACCGGTTCGCCGCTCATGCCGAACACCGTATCGGGCGGGCTCCGTACCGAACGAGCGGGCATAGAAAAGAGTGACGAGGACCAGCACCATCGGCACGAGCATCGCCCCCCGGTAGCTCCAGGCGTCCCCGATCCCGCCCACGAGCGGCGCCCCGATGAGGAATCCGACGTAGTTGAAGATGTTGAGCCGCGCGATGGCGGTGTCCGAGGAGTCCGGGAACAGGCGCCCCGCGGCGGCGAAGGTCTGCGGCACGATCACGCACAGCCCGAACCCCAGCAGCGTGAAGCCGAGCATCCCCACCCACGCCCCGGGCGCCACCGCGACCACGGCGAACCCGCCGGCCGCGACGACCGTCCCGATCCGTACGACGGCCACGGCCCCGAAGCGCCGTACGCCGAGGTCCCCGACGGCCCGCCCGAGCAGGGTGGTCACCATGTAGACGTTGTACGGAACGGTGGCGAGCTGCTCGGAGCTGCCCAGCACGTCCTGGAGGTACTTGGCGCTCCAGTTCGAGACCGTCGAGTCCCCGATGTACGCACACGCCATCACCAGGCACAGCGGCAGCAGCAGCTTGAACCCGCCCGGCCCGAGCCCCTTGGCGGCCCCGGTCCCGGCGGCCTTGCCGTCCTGGTCCACGTAGAACCGGCTGGCGAGCAGCGCGAGCGGCAGCAGCACCACCACGGCGGGCAGATAGGAACTGAACAGCGAGAGGTGCCAGTGCGCCCCCGCCCACGCGGCGGAGGCCCCCAGGATCCCGCCGAGGCTGTACGAGGCGTGGAAGCCGAGCATGATGCTGCGCCCGTACGCGCCCTGCAGGCTCACCCCGAGCATGTTCATGGAAGCGTCGAGCGCCCCCACGAACAGCCCGAACGCCCCGAGCGCCAGCGCCACGTGCCACATCTCGCTGCCGGCGCCGACGCCCAGCAGGGCGAGCAGTACGAGCGGCTGCGCCCAGCGCAGTACGGTGCTGGGCGCGACCCGCTTCACCAGGTGCTCGGTGACCACGCTGGACACACCGGCGAGGATCGGCACGGCGGCCAGGAAGACGGGCAGCAGCGCGTCGGATATCCCGTACCGGTCCTGGATGGCGGGGATCCGCGTCACGAGGAGCGCGAAGGCCACGCCCTGCACGAAGAAACTGAACCCCAACGCCCCGCGCCCGCGGCGCAGCCGCACGTCTGCTGTCATGGCGGCTCAGCGTAGGCGTCGGACCTACCGGTGGGTAGAGCGATCACATATCGATTGGGTCAGTGCGAGAACCCGCCGCCGTATCCGGTGTATCCGGACCCGGTGGTGTCGACTTCCAGGCCGAGCAGCCCGGCCAGCTGGTTCATGTCGCCGAAGTACGCGGTGGCCCCGGGCAGCCGGTCCGCGGGCACCATCGCGGTGTACCCGAGCACGTCCATCCCCGCGGCCAGCGCGGCCTGGACACCCAGCGGGCTGTCCTCGATGACCACGCACCGTGCCGGGGCCACGCCCATCTGGTCGGCGGCGTGCAGGAAGAGATCGGGGGCGGGCTTGCCCTTCCCCACGTCCTCCGAGCTGAAGATCCACTCCTCCTCGAACCACTCGTCGAGCCCGGCCGCCCGGTGCCCGACCCGGATCCGCTCGTGGCTCCCGGAGGACGCGAGGCAGTACGCCGTCCCGCTCTCGACCAGGGCCGCCAGCACCCCCTCGACCCCGGGCACGGGCTTGAGCTCCCGCTCGAAGGCCGCGAAGGTACGGGCGTGCAGCGTGCTGTCGAAGTCGGCCGGCAGCGCCTGCCCGGTCCGCTCCCGCACCAGGTCGTGGACCCGGTGGACCGCGGCCCCCATGTAGTCGCGGAGCGACTCCTCGTACGAGGTCGGGTGGCCCAGCTCGGTCAGGTACCCGGCGAGGATGCTGTTGGCGAGCGGCTCACTGTCCACCAGCACGCCGTCGTTGTCGAAGATGACGAGGTCGTAGCCCATGCGACAACCCTACGAGCCGTCAGGGCAAATCCATCCGGACCCCATGCCGGGCATCCGCAGGACATCCAAAGATCCTCACGGCTCCCCGATGCGGGTCCTCACTGGCCGGCCGCCCGCTCGGACGCGCTCCGCAGCACGCAGAATTCGTTGCCCTCGGGATCGGCGAGGACCGCCCAGCCCGAACCGTCGGGGTTCCGGTGGTCGGACACGAAGCCGGCGCCGAGGGCCAGCAGCCGGTCCACCTCCCGGTCCCGCGAGGTCCCGGGCCGCAGACACAGGTGGATCCGGTTCTTCACCGTCTTCGGCTCCGGCACCTGGTTGAAGTACAGCGCCGGCCCCTCCACCATCGGCACGTGCGTCTCGTGGTCCCCGGGTCCGTACTCGGGATCCAGGGGACGGCCGGTCACCAGGCTCCAGAACCGGGCCAGCTCGTAGGCGTCCGCGCAGTCGATCGCCACGTTCTGCACCACCGAGACCTCGCCCGCAGGAGCGGCGGCAGGGTCGGCGCCGCCCCGCCAGGTCCGGCGGTAACCCTCGCGGAGGGGGCCGCCCACCAGGTCGAGCACACGGTACGCCGCTCCGGCGAGGGCCGTCCGGTCTCCGGTTGTACACGCCTCCAGGTGCCCGTCGAGCAGGGCGCCACCCAGCTCGGGGTCCGCCTCCAGCAGCCGGCGCGGCAACCACTTGCCGGCCCCGCCCCGCCAGGCCCGGTGGTGATCGAAGAGCAGCTCGGCGGCGCCGGCCAGCACCGAGCCGGCGATGAGCACGCGTTCCACCGGATCGCTCGCGTCGCCCAGGTCGTCCAGGGCGTCGGTGAGGCCGTACCGCTTGGTCTCGACGGTGTCGGCGTCCAGCGCCCGCGCCCCTCGGCCCAGGTCCGCTTCGGCCAGGGCCCGTGCCCGGCCCCCCTCCCCGTCCCTGTCGACGAGGACGAGACCGGCGGCGTACATCGCCTGAAGAACGGGCCGACCGGCGGCCAGGTCCATCGCGAACAGCTCCGCGAGCCCGGTGCGGGTGTGGACGAAGAGCTCTACGACCCTTCCTTCGAAGCGGATCGTCTCCCGGAAGGTCTCATCGCCGTCCTCGACGAGCACGGCGATGTCCAGATCACTACTGGCCGTCGCCCGCCCCGCGGCCGTGGATCCCGCCAGGATCACGGAGAGCGCGTCGGGAAAGCGGTCGTGCGCGAGGCGTCGAGCCTGTTCGATCGGGTCCACGTCGTCCATGCGGGACAGGCTTTCACGGTCCCCGATCCCGGGGCGATGCTTTTTGGCCGTAAACGCAGAAAAGCCCCGCACCAGTTTCCTGGTGCGGGGCTTTCCCACAATGATTGTTCGGCGGCGTCCTACTCTCCCACAGGGTCCCCCCTGCAGTACCATCGGCGCTGAAAGGCTTAGCTTCCGGGTTCGGAATGTAAACCGGGCGTTTCCCTAACGCTATGACCACCGAAACACTATGAAGTTAACCAACCGGACATGAACACAGTTCGTTACTTCAGAACTAACACAGTGGACGCGAGCAACTGAGGACAAGCCCTCGGCCTATTAGTACCAGTCAGCTCCACCCGTTACCGGGCTTCCACATCTGGCCTATCAACCCAGTCGTCTACTGGGAGCCTTACCCTCTCAAGGAGGTGGGAATACTCATCTTGAAGCAGGCTTCCCGCTTAGATGCTTTCAGCGGTTATCCCTCCCGAACGTAGCCAACCAGCCATGCCCTTGGCAGGACAACTGGCACACCAGAGGTTCGTCCGTCCCGGTCCTCTCGTACTAGGGACAGCCCTTCTCAATATTCCTACGCGCACAGCGGATAGGGACCGAACTGTCTCACGACGTTCTAAACCCAGCTCGCGTACCGCTTTAATGGGCGAACAGCCCAACCCTTGGGACCGACTCCAGCCCCAGGATGCGACGAGCCGACATCGAGGTGCCAAACCATCCCGTCGATATGGACTCTTGGGGAAGATCAGCCTGTTATCCCCGGGGTACCTTTTATCCGTTGAGCGACGGCGCTTCCACAAGCCACCGCCGGATCACTAGTCCCGACTTTCGTCCCTGCTCGACCCGTCGGTCTCACAGTCAAGCTCCCTTGTGCACTTACACTCAACACCTGATTGCCAACCAGGCTGAGGGAACCTTTGGGCGCCTCCGTTACTTTTTGGGAGGCAACCGCCCCAGTTAAACTACCCATCAGACACTGTCCCTGATCCGGATCACGGACCGAGGTTAGACATCCAGCACGACCAGAGTGGTATTTCAACGACGACTCCACAACCACTGGCGTGGCCGCTTCAAAGTCTCCCACCTATCCTACACAAGCCGAACCGAACACCAATATCAAACTATAGTAAAGGTCCCGGGGTCTTTCCGTCCTGCTGCGCGAAACGAGCATCTTTACTCGTAGTGCAATTTCACCGGGCCTATGGTTGAGACAGTCGAGAAGTCGTTACGCCATTCGTGCAGGTCGGAACTTACCCGACAAGGAATTTCGCTACCTTAGGATGGTTATAGTTACCACCGCCGTTTACTGGCGCTTAAGTTCTCAGCTTCGCCACACCGAAATGTGACTAACCGGTCCCCTTAACGTTCCAGCACCGGGCAGGCGTCAGTCCGTATACATCGCCTTACGGCTTCGCACGGACCTGTGTTTTTAGTAAACAGTCGCTTCTCGCTGGTCTCTGCGGCCACCCCCAGCTCACGGAGTAAATCCGATCACCAGGACTGGCCCCCCTTCTCCCGAAGTTACGGGGGCATTTTGCCGAGTTCCTTAACCATAGTTCACCCGAACGCCTCGGTATTCTCTACCTGACCACCTGAGTCGGTTTAGGGTACGGGCCGCCATGAAACTCGCTAGAGGCTTTTCTCGACAGCATAGGATCATCCACTTCACCACAATCGGCTCGGCATCAGGTCTCAGCCTTATATGAGGGACGGATTTGCCTACCCCTCGGCCTACACCCTTACCCCGGGACTACCACCGCCCGGGCTGGACTACCTTCCTGCGTCACCCCATCGCTTACCTACTACAAGTCTGGTTCGCCGGCTCCACCACTTTCCTTTCCCCGAAGGGTCCGGAACGGCTTCACGGGCTTAGCATCGCCTGATTCGATATTGGGCGTTTCAAAGCGGGTACCGGAATATCAACCGGTTGTCCATCGACTACGCCTGTCGGCCTCGCCTTAGGTCCCGACTTACCCTGGGCAGATCAGCTTGACCCAGGAACCCTTAGTCAATCGGCGCACACGTTTCTCACGTGTGTATCGCTACTCATGCCTGCATTCTCACTCGTGAACCGTCCACAACTAGCTTCCGCTGCTGCTTCACCCGGCACACGACGCTCCCCTACCCATCACAGCGGGCGTTGGCCCTATTGCTGCAATGACACGACTTCGGCGGTACGCTTGAGCCCCGCTACATTGTCGGCGCGGAATCACTTGACCAGTGAGCTATTACGCACTCTTTCAAGGGTGGCTGCTTCTAAGCCAACCTCCTGGTTGTCTCTGCGACTCCACATCCTTTCCCACTTAGCGTACGCTTAGGGGCCTTAGTCGATGCTCTGGGCTGTTTCCCTCTCGACCATGGAGCTTATCCCCCACAGTCTCACTGCCACGCTCTCACTTACCGGCATTCGGAGTTTGGCTAAGGTCAGTAACCCGGTAGGGCCCATCGCCTATCCAGTGCTCTACCTCCGGCAAGAAACACGTGACGCTGCACCTAAATGCATTTCGGGGAGAACCAGCTATCACGGAGTTTGATTGGCCTTTCACCCCTAACCACAGGTCATCCCCCAGGTTTTCAACCCTGGTGGGTTCGGTCCTCCACGAAGTCTTACCTCCGCTTCAACCTGCCCATGGCTAGATCACTCCGCTTCGGGTCTAGAGCGTGCAACTCAATCGCCCTATTCGGACTCGCTTTCGCTACGGCTTCCCCACACGGGTTAACCTCGCTACACACCGCTAACTCGCAGGCTCATTCTTCAAAAGGCACGCAGTCACGACCCATTGAGTAAACTCAATGAGCGACGCTCCCACGGCTTGTAGGCACACGGTTTCAGGTACTATTTCACTCCGCTCCCGCGGTACTTTTCACCATTCCCTCACGGTACTATCCGCTATCGGTCACCAGGGAATATTTAGGCTTAGCGGGTGGTCCCGCCAGATTCACACGGGATTTCTCGGGCCCCGTGCTACTTGGGAGATTCTTAAGCAAGCCGCTGATGTTTCGTCTACGGGGGTCTTACCCTCTACGCCGGACCTTTCGCATGTCCTTCGACTACATCAACGGTTTCTGACTCGCCGACCGGCCGGCAGACCGATCAAAAGAATTCCCACAACCCCGCATGCGCAACCCCTGCCGGGTATCACACGCATACGGTTTGGCCTCATCCGGTTTCGCTCGCCACTACTCCCGGAATCACGGTTGTTTTCTCTTCCTGCGGGTACTGAGATGTTTCACTTCCCCGCGTTCCCTCCACACTGCCTATGTGTTCAGCAGTGGGTGACAGCCCATGACGACTGCCGGGTTTCCCCATTCGGACACCCCCGGATCAAAGCTCAGTTGGCAGCTCCCCGGGGCCTATCGCGGCCTCTCACGTCCTTCATCGGTTCCTGGTGCCAAGGCATCCACCGTGCGCCCTTAAAAACTTGGCCTACAGATGCTCGCGTCCACTGTGTAGTTCTCAAGCAACGACCAGTCACCCATCACCCTCACCCAAAAGGCGAAGTTCACTGGGGCCGGCATCACGAAGATAAGACCTTACGGCCGTACCCTCAGATACCCAACAACGTGCCAAGCACGATCCCCCGTCAGTGAGTCACTTTCCACGCCGAAGCAGTACTTGTGATCCATCCAGGAAACCGTGCCAACTAATCAACGTTCCACCCTGAGCTGACCGTGCAGAACGTTTGTCTGCAATCGGTACTGTGCTCCTTAGAAAGGAGGTGATCCAGCCGCACCTTCCGGTACGGCTACCTTGTTACGACTTCGTCCCAATCGCCAGTCCCACCTTCGACAGCTCCCTCCCTTACGGGTTGGGCCACCGGCTTCGGGTGTTACCGACTTTCGTGACGTGACGGGCGGTGTGTACAAGGCCCGGGAACGTATTCACCGCAGCAATGCTGATCTGCGATTACTAGCAACTCCGACTTCATGGGGTCGAGTTGCAGACCCCAATCCGAACTGAGACCGGCTTTTTGAGATTCGCTCCACCTCACGGTATCGCAGCTCATTGTACCGGCCATTGTAGCACGTGTGCAGCCCAAGACATAAGGGGCATGATGACTTGACGTCGTCCCCACCTTCCTCCGAGTTGACCCCGGCGGTCTCCTGTGAGTCCCCATCACCCCGAAGGGCATGCTGGCAACACAGGACAAGGGTTGCGCTCGTTGCGGGACTTAACCCAACATCTCACGACACGAGCTGACGACAGCCATGCACCACCTGTATACCGACCACAAGGGGGGCACTATCTCTAATGCTTTCCGGTATATGTCAAGCCTTGGTAAGGTTCTTCGCGTTGCGTCGAATTAAGCCACATGCTCCGCTGCTTGTGCGGGCCCCCGTCAATTCCTTTGAGTTTTAGCCTTGCGGCCGTACTCCCCAGGCGGGGAACTTAATGCGTTAGCTGCGGCACCGACGACGTGGAATGTCGCCAACACCTAGTTCCCAACGTTTACGGCGTGGACTACCAGGGTATCTAATCCTGTTCGCTCCCCACGCTTTCGCTCCTCAGCGTCAGTAATGGCCCAGAGATCCGCCTTCGCCACCGGTGTTCCTCCTGATATCTGCGCATTTCACCGCTACACCAGGAATTCCGATCTCCCCTACCACACTCTAGCTAGCCCGTATCGAATGCAGACCCGAGGTTAAGCCTCGGGCTTTCACATCCGACGTGACAAGCCGCCTACGAGCTCTTTACGCCCAATAATTCCGGACAACGCTTGCGCCCTACGTATTACCGCGGCTGCTGGCACGTAGTTAGCCGGCGCTTCTTCTGCAGGTACCGTCACTTTCGCTTCTTCCCTGCTGAAAGAGGTTTACAACCCGAAGGCCGTCATCCCTCACGCGGCGTCGCTGCATCAGGCTTTCGCCCATTGTGCAATATTCCCCACTGCTGCCTCCCGTAGGAGTCTGGGCCGTGTCTCAGTCCCAGTGTGGCCGGTCGCCCTCTCAGGCCGGCTACCCGTCGTCGCCTTGGTGGGCCATTACCCCACCAACAAGCTGATAGGCCGCGGGCTCATCCTTCACCGCCGGAGCTTTTAACCCCCGCCCATGCAGGCAGGAGTGTTATCCGGTATTAGACCCCGTTTCCAGGGCTTGTCCCAGAGTGAAGGGCAGATTGCCCACGTGTTACTCACCCGTTCGCCACTAATCCACCCCGAAGGGCTTCATCGTTCGACTTGCATGTGTTAAGCACGCCGCCAGCGTTCGTCCTGAGCCAGGATCAAACTCTCCATGAATGTTTACCCGTAATCGGGTGCACACGCACTTAGAGCGGGACAGTCATGTCGGAATAAGACCGACCGTCCACTGCGTCCTCGCTGTGTAATTGCCTGCAAGCATCACGGCAGAACCGCGACCTCACAGGTCTTTTTCAAAGGAACCTCATCCACCGAAATGGACGGGGTATCAACTTTTTGGCGTTGATTTTTGGCACGCTGTTGAGTTCTCAAGGAACGGACGCTTCCTTTGTACTCACCCTCAGTAACACTTACTGGGGCTTTCCTCCGGGCTTTTCGTTCTGTTCTTGCGTTTCAGACTCTATCAGAGTCTGTCTCGCTTGTTTTCCGCCTTCCAGTTCTTCGCTTTCGCGTTTCCCTTTCCGGCGAGTACGACTCTATCAGATCCTTTCGGGCCTGACTCCCAGTCAACGGGGTTTGTCGTTCGGGCTGTTGGGCCCTTGCGACGAGTGAGACAGTAGCGGATTCCTTGCCCCCGAACCTAATCGGCGGCCGCGTCCGTGAACGCGGATTCCTCATTCGCAAATACGCATGAAAACGGGACGACAAAGTGAGTCGTTCGTTCGAATGTGTAGTGCGGGATGGCTGTCCGGGGACCGACCGGGGTCGGTTGCTCACTTCGGACAACTCGAAGAACCTTACGGATCCAGCACGAGTGTGTCAACTCCAGGCTGACTCGCGGCTGATCCGCCCCGCGGAGTCCGGAAACCTCACGCCCTCCTCACCCCTCAGGGTCTAGCCTCTCCCCCATGACTACGCGTGCGCTCACGCTCGACCTCCGCTGGTGGGCCGCCTGACGGCGGCCGACCATCCACGCGAGCACGCACGCGCTCGACGGCCGCCGATCTCGGCGGCCGTTTTCGTTTCTCCCCTCCCGGGAGTGGCTCGGCCGCCCGACGCGGTGGCTTCGACGCCCACACCGACACGAGCAGGGAGCAGGGACATGACGAGGATCTTCAGCGGGGTCAAGCCGACGGGGCATCTGACGCTGGGGAACTACCTGGGGGCCGTACGTCAGTGGGTCGCCGCCGAGCAGGAGCCCGACGAGGCGCTGTTCTGCGTGGTCGATCTGCACGCCCTGACCGTCGAGCACGATCCGGCCCGGGTGCGCCGGCTCAGTCGGCAGGCGGCGACGGTGTTGCTCGCCGCCGGGCTGATTCCCGAGAAGTGCACGCTCTTCGTGCAGAGCCACGTGGACGAGCACGCCCGGCTCTCCTATCTGCTGGAGTGCACGGCTTCGGACGGGGAGCTGCGTCGGATGGTGCAGTACAAGGAGAAGGCGGCGAAGGCGCAGGCCTCGGGAGAAGGGGTGCGGCTGTCGCTGCTCACCTATCCCGTGCTGATGGCCGCCGACATCCTGGCGTACCGGACCGGTGAGGTGCCCGTAGGGGAGGACCAGCGGCAGCACGTCGAGCTGACCCGGGATCTGGCCGTGCGGTTCAACCAGCGGTACGGGTACACCTTCATCGTGCCCAGGGCCACGCATCCGGTGGTGGCGGCGCGGGTCATGGACCTGCAGGACCCGCGGTCGAAGATGGGGAAATCGGGGGACACCGGGCCAGGGGTGGTGTTCGTCCTCGACGAGCCCGAGGTGGTGCGGAAGAAGGTGATGCGAGCCGTCACCGACAGCGGGGAGGGTGGGGTCCTCTACGATCCGGCCGCGCGTCCGGGGGTGTCGAACCTGCTGGACATCCTCGCCGCCTGTACCGGGGGCGAGCCGGCCGCGCTCGCCGACGGGTACACCGGGTACGGGGCGCTCAAGCGGGACGTGGCCGACGCCGTCGTCGAACTGCTGCGGCCGGTCCGCGTACGGCACGCGGAGCTGGCGGCCGATCCGGCGACGGTGGAGGCGGTGCTGCGCGCGGGTGCCGGGCGGGCGCGGGCGATCGCGCGGCCCGTGGTCGACGCGGCGTACCGGGCCATCGGGCTGCTGGAGCCCTGAGGGGAGAGCGGTGGCCGGGCGTCGTTACGGGGCTGCGCGCGCAGCCCCGTAACGGGCGGCCTGTGTCAGCTGTTGCCGGAGGCGAGTTCGCGGCTGCGGTCGCGGGCCGCTTCTAGGGCGGCGATCAGGGCTGCCCGTACGCCGTGCTTCTCCAGCTCCACGATCGCGTTGATGGTGGTGCCGGCCGGGGAGGTGACGGCCTCGCGGAGCTTGACCGGGTGTTCGCCGCTGTCGCGGAGCATGACGGCGGCGCCGACGGCGGCCTGGACGATGAGGTCGTGTGCCTGGGCGCGGGGCAGTCCGAGGAGGATGCCGGCGTCGGTCATGGCCTCGACGAGGTAGTAGAAGTACGCGGGGCCGGAGCCGGAGAGGGCGGTGGCCGCGTCCTGCTGGGACTCCGGGACGCGCAGGGTCTTGCCGACGCCGCCGAAGATCTCCTCGGTGTGCGCGAGGTGCTCGGCGGTGGCGTGGCTGCCGGCCGAGATGACGGACATGGCCTCGTCGACGAGGGCGGGGGTGTTCGTCATGACGCGGACGACCGGGGTGCCCTGGGCGAGGCGCTCCTCGAAGAAGGAGGTCGGGATGCCGGCCGCGCCGCTGATGACCAGGCGGTCGGCCGGGAGGTGCGGGGCGAGCTCTTCGAGGAGCTTGCCCATGTCCTGCGGCTTCACGGTGAGGATGAGCGTGTCGGCGCGCTTGGCGGCCTCGGCGTTGGTGACGGCCTCGACGCCGTAGCGGGTGCGGAGCTCCTCGGCGCGTTCCGGGCGGCGGGCGGTGACGAGGAGCTTGGAGGCGGGCCGGCCGCCGCGGATCATCCCGCTGAGCAGGGCCTCGCCGATCTTGCCGGTACCGAGGACTGCGACTGTCTGGGTCATGCCCGATTCACCTCGCCGAACTGTTCTTGCACGCATGCACGGTTTGCGCCCTCATCCTTGCACCCGCGCAAGGAACTGCGACGGGCTGTCCGCAGTACGGTCACGGCGTCCGGCGGCGGAGGGTGGCGGCGCCGAGGGTGAGGACCAGGAGGGCGCATCCGGCGACGACGACGGCGTCGCGGACGAAGTCGGCGGTCATGTCGGTGTGGGTGAGGACCTGGTTCATGCCGTCGACGGCGTAGGACATGGGCAGGACGTTCGAGATCGCTTCGAGGACGGGCTGCATGGTGTCGCGGGCGGCGAAGAGGCCGCACAGCAGGAGCTGGGGGAAGATCACCGCCGGCATGAACTGGACGGCCTGGAACTCGGACGCCGCGAAGGCGGAGACGAAGAGGCCGAGTGCGGTGCCGAGCAGGGCGTCGAGGAGGGCGACGAGCAGGAGCAGCCACGGGGAGCCGACGACGTCGAGGCCGAGGACCCAGAGGGCGACGCCGGTGGCGAGCAGGGACTGGATCACGGCCATGGCGCCGAAGGCGAGGGCGTAGCCGGCGATGAGGTCGCCCTTGCCGAGCGGCATGGCGAGGAGCCGTTCGAGGGTGCCGGAGGTGCGCTCGCGCAGGGTCGCGATGGAGGTGATCAGGAACATCGTGATGAGGGGGAAGATCCCGAGGAGCGAGGCCCCGATGCTGTTGAACGTCTGTGTGCTGCCGTCGAAGACGTAGCGGAGCAGGATCAGCATCAGGACGGGGACCAGCAGCATCAGGGCGATCGAGCGCGGGTCGTGGCGGAGCTGTCGCAGGACGCGGGCGGCGGTGGCGGTGGTGCGGGCGGTGCTCATCGGGTGCTCCCGTGGGGCGTGCTGGTGGCGGCTTCCGCGTTGACGGCTTGCGCGTTGGCGGCTTCCGCGTTGGCTGCGTCGACGAGGCGGAGGAAGCCCTCTTCGACGGTGTCCGTGTGGGTACGGGTGCGCAGTGCCTCGGGGGTGTCCTGCGCGAGGATGCGGCCCTCGCGCATGAGGAGCAGGTCGTGGCAGCGCTCGGCTTCGTCCATGACGTGGGAGGAAACGAGGAGGGTGGCGCCGCGGGTGGCTGCGATGTCGTGGAAGAGGTTCCAGAGGTCGCGGCGGAGCACGGGGTCCAGGCCGACGGTCGGCTCGTCGAGGACGAGGAGCTCCGGGCTGCCGAGGAGGGCGACCGCGAGGGAGACCCTGCTGCGCTGGCCGCCGGAGAGGTTGCCGGCGAGGGAGGTCGTGTGGGTGGAGAGGTCCACGTCGGCGATGGCCCGGGTGACGGTCTCGCGGCGGCGCTCGGCGGCGGCGCGGCCGGGGGCGAGGATCGCGGCGAAGTAGTCGAGGTTCTGCCGGACGGTGAGGTCGTCGTAGACGGAGGGCGCCTGGGTGACGTACCCGATGCGGGAGCGCAGTCCGGGGTGGCCGGCGGGGTGGCCGAGGACGTCGAGGGTGCCGGTGACGTGGGCCTGGGTGCCGACGACTGCGCGCATCAGGGTGGACTTGCCGCAGCCGGAGGGGCCGAGGAGACCGGTGATGCGGCCGCGGGGGACGTCGAAGGCGAGGCCGTCGAGGACGGTGCGGGGGCTGCGGCCGGTGCCGCGGCGGACGGTGAGGCCGTCGGCGTGGACGGCGGCGGCCGCTTGGTTATTCATCATGTGATGAATAATGCTCCCGGCGGTGCCCCTGCGCAAGGCTGGGGCACATCGCTTCTGGCCGGGGCTACTTCTTGCGCTTGGGGCGGCGGGCGGCCGGGTTCCCCGTACGGGAGCTGCGCCGGCGGGCGAACTCGGCCGCGGCGTGCTCGTACTCGGTGCGGCGCAGCTTCTCGCCGGGGGCCTCGACGAAGCAGCGCAGGAAGTACGCGATGAGGCTGCCGATGAAACCGATCGCCTTCAGACCCTTGAGGGCGGTCTCGTCGGAGGACGGGGGCTGGCGGCAGCTGAAGGATTCCCAGGTCTTGACGAAGGCGATGGAGCTGGCGATCGCGAAGAGGACGACGACCGAGATGCTGAGGAACGCGCCGACGTTGCCGATCTCCAGGCCCTCGTAGGAGAAGCGCAGCAGGAAGGCGCTGATGACGGCGAGGACCAGCGCGCCGACGGCCACACCGACGCGGCGCGCGCCGTAGCCGCCGTCGTGGTTCACCCAGGTGGTGCCGAAGAACCGGATCGGCTCGGGCTCGGGGCCTACGGGCACGGCGGACTGCGGCTGGGCCTCGGCGGCCGGCTCGGCGGGGGTCTGGTCTCGCTGGTCGTCGCTCACACCAGCGATTATCCCCCGCCGGGCGGGGTCGGCCCGGGGTGTCTCACGGGGCGGGCCGTGAGATGGACCGGATGGCCTCAGGCGCAGCGGGTGGCGACGTCGCCGTCGCTGCCCGTCTTCACGTAGGCGTCGGAGATGAACTCACCGTTGCCGATGCAGTCCCAGTGCGTCGCCGCTGATCATCCGCTTCTCCCCCTCCGCCTGGTCAGCCACAGCGGCTGGTGATGTAGCCGTCGCTGCCCGTCTTCACATAGGCGTCGGAGATGAACTCGCCGTTGGCGATGTTGTCCCAGAGCGTGGTGGTGCCGTACGGGCCGGTGATGGACATGCCGTCGCACTGGCAGCGGATCCCGACGGTCGCACCGGCCGGGAGGACCCGGACGATCGAGTAGTTGGTGCCGGGGCCGCTGCGGACGTTCACCCGGTAGCCTGGCGCGACCGGAAACGTCGGGAACCCTGAGCCGGAAGTCAGGCTCTCGACTTGGCTTGAATCGCTCTCAACGGACATGCGAAATAACCCCCCTAGGGCGTTGCCCTGCGCAACTCGCGCAGGGTAGCAGGACCTTGGAGAATCGCACGGGCCATCGACTAGGCTCCGGCGGGGGTGGTGAGCGGTGCGTTCAGCGCGGACGGACTACGCGGGTTTTCCGGAGTACGCCGGGCAGTACCGGCTTGAGTCCGTGCTCGGTTCGGGCGGCATGGGCGTCGTCCACCTGGCCATCTCCGAGTCGGGGCTGAAACTCGCCGTCAAGATCGTGCATCCGCAGCACGCCGTGGACCCCGAGTTCCGGGCCCGGTTCCGGCAGGAGGTCGCGGCCGCGCGCAGGGTGAGCGGAGCGTTCACCGCACCCGTCGTGGATGCCGACCCGGATGCCGAACGTCCTTGGATGGCAACGCTGTTCATCGACGCCCTGACGCTCTCCGAGCGGGTACGGGACGGCGTACTGGATTCGAAGGAGCTGGCGCGGCTCGCGGCCGGACTCGCGGAGGCGCTGCGGGACATCCACCGTGCCGGTGTCGTGCACCGGGATCTGAAGCCCAGCAACGTACTGATGGCCCCGGACGGCGTGCGGGTGATCGACTTCGGGATCTCACGGCCGGCCGACAGTGATCTGCGCACCGAGACGGGGAAGCTGATCGGGACCCCGCCGTTCATGGCTCCGGAGCAGTTCCAGCGGCCGCGGGAGGTGGGGACCGCCGCCGATGTCTTCGCCCTGGGGGCGGTGCTCGTGTACGCGGCGACCGGGCGGGGGCCCTTCGACTCCGACAGTCATTACCTCGTGGCGTACCAGGTGGTGCACAGCGAGCCCGATCTGACCGGTCTGCCGGAGCGGCTTGCTCCGCTGGTCGCACAGTGCCTGGCGAAGGATCCCGCCGAGCGGCCGAGCGCGGACGCACTGATCGTGGCGCTGCGGGCAGTGGCGTACCCGACTGATTTGGACACACAGGCCTTCATCCCTCAGCCGAGGCGACCCGCCTCGGTGGAAGAGGCCTCCACGCACCGGCGGGAGCGGATCCCCGTGCCGACGGTGGGCGGCAGACGACGGACCCGGGCAACCGTGGGAGCCGTGCTCGGGCTCCTGCTCGCAGCCGGGGCAGTCGGCGGGTACGTGTGGTCCGGGTCCGACTCCGAGCCACCCGAGCGGCTCTCCGCGCCGCAGAGCCCCAAGCCGGCACGGTTCGTTCCCTGGTCGGTGCCACTGGGCGGTCAGGGCCGGGCATGCTCCTGGCAGGCCGCGGCGCTGTACTGCTCGGGACCGGGAGCGACGGCCACCCGGATGAGTCCCGTGGACGGCGCCGCGATGTGGAGCGTGGGAACGAGCGCACCGAACAGTCTTCCGGCGGAGGTCGGCGCTCCGCTCCACGCGGGCGGACTCCTCTTCCTCACGGCACAGGGCAGTGAGCTGCTCCAGGCACGGGACACTGCGACGGGCGCCGAGCGCTGGCGCAGACCCCTCACCGGGGGAGCGCAGGTCGTACCCCTCGGCACAAAGGTCATGATCGCTGCGGGGAGCGGCCTGGTCACCGCGCTGGACGCTGTGAGCGGCACCGAACTCTGGGCGAAGCCGGTCGGCGGCCGTGGGTCCCTCTGGTGGGGCGCCCCGGAGGGGGCCACCGGACCGGTCCTGTACGGAGCGACACCCGCTGTGGACGGCAAGTCGACGCAGCTGTCCGCGGTGGACCCCGCCAGTGGGGCCGTGCGGTGGCAGACGCGCACAGCCGGACCGCTGCGGCCTGTCGGCGTAGCGGGCGGTGCGTTCGTCCTGCTGGAAGTCGACGCTCAGGGGGCCCGGGCCAAAGCAGTCATACGGGTGGACCTGAGCACGCACGCCGTGCGACGCGTACGGCTGGCGACTCCGCTGTACCAGCCGGAGGCAACTGTGGGACCGGACGGCTCCGTGTACGTCTTCGGCGCCCCGGGTGCTCTTGTGTCCATGGGCCCGGCCAAGGAGGAGTGGCGACTGGAGACAGGACTCGCCCAGGCCTCCCGGCCCGTGTTCGCCGATGGGCGGGTCTACCTGAGCGCCTCCGACGGGCGGCTGCTCGCCGTGGACGCGGGGACGGGGAAGTTGCTGGGGCAGACCAAGCCCCGGATGGGGTCCGGGAAGGCCACCTTCGCCGCGAGTCTGCCCGCGCCCGTCGTCGGGGACGGGCGGGTGTACGCGTCGGCTCCGGACGGGAGCGTGTTCGCCGTGGCGGCGGGGGATCCCGCGGGGTGGTGAGACGCGGACGGCCCCGTCCGACGGGTGTCGGGCGGGGCCGGTGCGAGGTGGTGGGTCAGCGCTCCAGGAGGCTGACGTCGCGGACCGCGCCCTTGTCGGCGCTGGTGGCCATCGCCGCGTAGGCGCGCAGGGCCGCGGAGACCTTGCGCTCGCGGTTCTTCGGGGCGTAGACACCGCCCAGGGCCTCGTGGCGGGCGGCCAGCGTGGCGTCGTCGACCAGGAGCTCGATGGAGCGGTTCGGGATGTCGATGCGGATGCGGTCGCCGTCCTCCACGACCGCGATGGAGCCGCCCGAGGCCGCCTCCGGGGAGGCGTGGCCGATGGAGAGGCCCGAGGTGCCGCCGGAGAAGCGGCCGTCCGTGATCAGGGCGCAGACCTTGCCGAGGCCGCGGCCCTTGAGGAAGGACGTCGGGTAGAGCATCTCCTGCATGCCGGGACCGCCGCGCGGGCCCTCGTAGCGGATGACGACCACGTCGCCCGCCTTGATCTCCTTGCGGAGGATCTTGTCGACGGCCTCGTCCTGCGATTCGCAGACCACGGCCGGGCCCTCGAAGGTCCAGATCGACTCGTCGACACCGGCGGTCTTCACGACGCAGCCGTCGACCGCGATGTTGCCGCGCAGGACGGCGAGGCCGCCGTCCTTGGAGTACGCGTGCTGCACGGAGCGGATGCAGCCGCCCTCGGCGTCGAGGTCGAGGGTGTCCCAGCGCTCGGACTGGGAGAAGGCGGAGGCGGAGCGCTGGCAGCCGGGGCCCGCGTGCCACAGCTCCACGACGTCCTCGGGGGCGGTGCCGGAGCGGACGTCCCACTTCGCGAGCCAGTCCTCCAGGTTGGCGGAGTGGACCGAGTTGACGTCCTTGTTGAGGAGTCCGCCGCGGTGCAGTTCGCCGAGGAGGGCGGGGATGCCGCCGGCCCGGTGGATGTCCTCCATGTAGTACGTGCCGCCGGGCGCCACGTTCGGCGCGACCTTGGCGAGGCACGGGACCCGGCGGGAGACCTCGTCGATGTCCGTGAGGTCGTAGTCCAGGCCGGCTTCCTGCGCCGCCGCGAGGAGGTGCAGGATCGTGTTCGTGGAGCCGCCCATGGCGATGTCGAGGGCCATGGCGTTCTCGAAGGCCTGGCGGGTCGCGATGTTGCGGGGCAGGACCGACTCGTCGTCCTGCTCGTAGTAGCGCTTGGTGATCTCGACGATGGTGCGGCCGGCGTCCTCGTACAGGGCGCGGCGGGCGGTGTGCGTCGCGAGGACCGAGCCGTTGCCGGGGAGGGCCAGGCCGATGGCCTCGGCGAGGCAGTTCATCGAGTTGGCGGTGAACATGCCCGAACAGCTGCCACAGGTGGGACAGGCGTTCTCCTCGATGCGCAGCACGTCCTCGTCGGAGACGCTGTCGTTCGAGGCGTCCACCATCGCGTCGATCAGGTCGAGCTTGCGGACGGTGCCGTCGACGAGGGTGGCCTGGCCGGCCTCCATCGGGCCGCCGGAGACGAAGACGACCGGGATGTTGAGGCGCATGGCGGCCATCAGCATGCCGGGGGTGATCTTGTCGCAGTTGGAGATGCAGATCAGCGCGTCGGCGCAGTGCGCCTCGACCATGTACTCGACCGAGTCCGCGATCAGGTCGCGGGAGGGGAGGCTGTACAGCATGCCGCCGTGGCCCATCGCGATGCCGTCGTCGACCGCGATGGTGTTGAACTCGCGCGGGACGGCGCCGGCGGCCAGGATCGCCTCGGAGACGATGCGGCCGACGGGGGCCAGGTGGGTGTGGCCGGGGACGAACTCGGTGAACGAGTTGGCGACCGCGATGATCGGCTTCCCGATGTCCGCGCTCGCTACGCCCGAGGCGCGCATAAGCGCACGCGCGCCTGCCATGTTGCGGCCGTGGGTGACGGTGCGGGACCTCAGCTCGGGCATCGGGTTCTCTCCCCATGTGTGCGGTGACGCGAGCGCCTGCCGCGACTGTGGATATGGCTCGGTTACGAGGCTACGCCCCCTGCCCGGGATCCGGGCAGGCGGTCCGGATCCCGGGACGGGCGGCTCAGTAATTGGGCACGGACGCGCGGCTGCCGGGGCGGCGGCTGGGTGCCTACGGGGACGGCTGCCGGGGCGCCGTCATTCCTCGGTGAGGTAGCGCTGGAGGGTGGGGGCCACCAGGCCGATGATCTTCTCCGGGTCCGCCGATGCGAGGGGCTCGACCTGGACGACGTAGCGCAGGATCGCGATGCCGACCATGTGGGAGGCGGCGAGCTCGGCGCGGAAGGTCGGGTCGGGGACGTCGAGGTCGGCCGCGATCCGCTCCAGGAGGCGGTGCAGGATCAGCCTCCGGAGCACCTTCGCGGCGGCCTCGTGCGTGAGGGCCGAGCGGACGACGGCGAGCAGCGGGGTCCGGGTGACCGGGTTCTCCCAGACGCCCAGGAAGTAGCGGGCCAGCCGCTCGCCGATGCCGTCGGGACCCGCGCCGATGATCGCGGGAAGGACGAGGGCGGGCTCCATGCTGAGCTCGATCGCGGCGGCGAACAGGTCGTCCTTGCTGCCGAAGTAGTGGTGCACCAGGGCCGGGTCCACGCCGGCGGCCTTGGCGATGCCGCGGACGGAGGTCTTGTCGTAGCCGCGCGCGGCGAACTCGGCGCGGGCCGCGAGGCGGATCCGCTCCTGGGTGCCGGGGCCGTCGTCGGCCTCGTCCTGGCGGGGGCGGCCGGGGCCGCGGCGGGGCTTGGACGGGGCGGGGTCCGGGACGGGGCCTGGGGCGGGGGCGGTCATCGGCGCCGGGTCCTGGGTGCGGGGCCTTGGCCGGGGGCGGGGGCGGGGGCGGTCGTGGGCGCCGCGGTCGCGAGGTGCAGGCGGGTGAAGGCCAGGGCCTCGGCGAGATCGGCCTCGCGCTCGGCGGAGGACATCGCGCGGCGGGTGTTGACCTCGATGACGACGTGCCCGTCGAAGGAGGTGGCGGCGAGCCGCTCCAGCAGTTCGGCGCAGGGCTGGCTGCCGCGGCCGGGGACGAGGTGCTCGTCCTTCGCGGAACCGTTCCCGTCGGCGAGGTGGATGTGGGCGAGGCGGTCGCCCATCCGGTCGATCATCGCGGTGGCGTCGGTGCGGGCGGTCGCGGTGTGCGAGAGGTCGACCGTGAAGTGGCGGTAGTCGTCCTTGGTGACGTCCCACTCGGGCGCGTAGGCGAGCATCTCGCGGTCGCGGTAGCGCCAGGGGTACATGTTCTCGACGGCGAAACGGACGTCGGTCTCGTCGGCCATCCGCCAGATGCCGGTCACGAAGTCGCGGGAGTACTGGCGCTGCCAGCGGAACGGCGGGTGGACGACGACCGTGCTCGCACCCAGCTTCTCGGCTGCCGCCTGGGCGCGCTGGAGTTTGGTCCAGGGGTCGGTGGACCACACGCGCTGCGTGATGAGGAGGCAGGGGGCGTGGACGGCGAGGATCGGGACCCGGTGGTGGTCGGAGAGGCGGCGCAGGGCGTCGACGTCCTGGCTGACGGGGTCCGTCCAGACCATGACCTCGACACCGTCGTAGCCGAGGCGCGCGGCGATCTCGAAGGCGGTCGCCGTTGACTCCGGGTAGACGGAGGCGGTGGAGAGGGCGACTTTCGCGGTCGGGATCCGGACTGGTTCTGCCACGGGGACAGGGTATCGGGGTCCCCGCGGACCCGAGCCCCCGTCCGCCGACCCCTCCGGGGCGGGCCCCCCTACGCAGCCCCGGCCCACCCGGGCCCTGGGGGCACGGGGCCGCCCCTTACGCAGCCCCGGCCCACCCGGGCCCTGGGGGCACGGGGCCGCCCCTTACGCAGCCCCGGCCCACCCGGGCCCTGGGGGCACGGGGCCGCCCCTTACGCAGCCCCGGCCCACCCGGGCCCTGGGGGCACGGGGCCGCCCCTTACGCAGCCCCGGCCCACCCGGGCCCTGGGGGCACGGGGCCGTCCCTTACGCAGCCCCGGCCCACCCGGGCCCTGGGGGCACGGGGCCGCCCCTTACGCAGCCCTGGCCCACCCGGGCCCTGGGGGCACAATCCGCCGCCCTACGCAGCCCTGGCATGGCCCGAGCTCTGGGCCCCGTGGGTGTCTGCGCGGCCTTGGTCGGGCGGGCCGGGCCCTGGGGCGGCGGCCCGTGGGTTGGCCCTGCGGGCGAAGTCCCCTACCCGCCCTTCCACCGTTCCCCGGGCGCTGCCCGGACCCGCGCCTCGAACGCCAGCGGGGCTGGGTGGGTCCCCGGGCTCTGCCCGGACCCCGGTCCTCAAGCGCCGGACGGGCTGAAGAACAGGGGCCCCGGGACGGGCTGGGGAGGGGACCCCGGCACTGCGCGGACCGGGTCCTCAATCGCCGGACGGGCTGGGGAGGGGGCCCCGGGCTGCGCCCGGACCCCCTGGGGCTCCGCCCCAGACCCCGGTCCTCAAACGCCGGACGGCTGAAAAACCAAACCCCGGCCGGGACTGAACTGCCCCCGGCCGGGACTGACTGTCCCCCCGGCCGGGGTCGGGGGCTGCGGCCAGGGCCGGGGACGGGGGCTGCGGGACCAGGGCCGGGGACGGGGGCTGCGGGACCAGGGCCGGGGACGGGGGCGGGGTGGGGTGTTGGCCGGGACGTAAAGCGTGATTTGTGGCGCACAAAGAAGCCACAACTATCGAACGTCGGGGACAGGGCGCCTAAATCATGCAGTCCAGGCCAACACCCCACCCCACCCCCGGCACCGGCCCCCACCCGCAGCCAACCCGCGCACAGGAAAGCCCCAGCCCCGCCGGCGCTTGAGGCACAGGGGCCCGGGGACCGGGACCCGGCGGCTACCGCCGCGCAGGATCTCAGGCCCCGACCGGCGTGGACCTTCCGAGGTGGTCCAGGCGGCGGAGGATGACGCCTTCGCGCAGGGCCCAGGGGCAGACTTCCAGGGACTCGACTCCGAGGAGATCCATCGCGCCCTCCGCCACCAGCGCCCCCGCGAGGAGCTGGTTGGAGCGCCCCTCGGACACCCCCGGGAGCGCGGACCGCTGCGCGGTGGTCATCGCCGCCAGTCTCGGGACCCATTCCTCCAGGGACTTGCGGGTCAGGTCCCGCTGGACGTAGAGGCCGTCCGCGGAGCGGGCCGCGCCCGCGATCCGGGCCAGCTGCTTGAAGGTCTTCGAGGTGGCCACCACCCGGTCCGGCGCCCCGAAGCGGCTGAACTCGCCGACCGTCCGCGCGATCTGGGCCCGTACGTGGCGACGCAGCGCCCGGATGTCCGCCGGGTCCGGCGGGTCCCCCGGGAGCCAGCCCGCCGTCAGGCGGCCCGCGCCCAGGGGGAGGGAGACGGCCGCGTCCGGGTCCTCGTCGATGCCGTAGGCGATCTCCAGGGAGCCCCCGCCGATGTCCAGGAGCAGGAGCTTGCCCGACGACCAGCCGAACCACCGCCGCGCCGCGAGGAACGTCAGCCGGGCCTCGTCGTCGCCGCTGAGGACCGGGAGGTCCACGCCCGTCTCCGCCTTGACCCGGGCCAGCACCTCGTCGGCGTTCGTGGCTTCTCGTACCGCGCTCGTCGCGAAGGGGAGCACGTCCTCGCACCCCTTGTCCTCGGCGGCCTGCACCGCGTCCCCGATGACGGAAACCAGCCGCTCGACGCCCTCAGGCGTCACCGCGCCGTGCACGTCCAGCAGCTCCGCCAGCCGCAGCTCCACCTTGTGCGAGTGCGCGGGCAGCGGGCGCGCACCGGGGTGCGCGTCCACCACCAGCAGATGGATCGTGTTCGAACCCACGTCAAGGACACCGAGTCTCATGAGGGGAAACGCTACTGGTCCAAAGGCGTAGGGGTGGAGTAAGGGGCGCTTAGGCTGGGGTTTGTGCCAAATACGAAGAAGGCCAACAAGTCCAAGAGCAAGGTCAAGAGCAAGGCCGAGAGCAAGGTCAAGGGCAAGAGCGTGGCCGACGAGAAGGGGCTCGACTTCCCGCGGGCCTGGGTGGAGTTCCCCGACCCCGCCGACGAGGAGCAGGTCTTCCGCTGTGACCTGACCTGGCTCACTTCCCGCTGGACCTGCATCTTCGGCAGCGGCTGCCAGGGCATCCAGGCGGGCCGCGCGGACGACGGCTGCTGCACGCTCGGTGCGCACTTCTCCGACGAGGACGACGAGAAGCGGGTCGCCGAGAACGTGGCGCGGCTGACGCCGGATCTGTGGCAGTTCCACGACGTCGGCAGCGAGACCGGGTGGACGCAGCACGACGACGACGGGGAGAAGCAGACCCGCCGCTGGGACGGTGCCTGCATCTTCCTGAACCGGCCCGGTTTCCCGGCCGGGGCCGGCTGTTCCCTGCACATCCTGGCGGTGCGCGGCGGCCAGGAGCCGCTGGAGACCAAGCCGGACGTGTGCTGGCAGCTGCCGATCCGGCGGACCTACGAGTGGATCGACCGGCCCGACGACACCCGCGTCCTGCAGGTGTCGATCGGCGAGTACGACCGGCGCGGCTGGGGTCCGGGCGGCCACGACCTGCACTGGTGGTGCACCTCGGCCACGTCCGCGCACGGCGCCGGCAAGCCGGTGTACGAGTCGTACCGCGCCGAGCTGACGGAGCTGATGGGCAAGGAGGGGTACGAGGAGCTCGTACGGCTTTGCGAGGCGCGGCTCTCCTCGCTGCTGCCGATGGCCCCGCACCCGGCCGATCCCGCTCCCACCCCCACTCCCGCTCCCGCGCCGTAGGCCGTACGGGCGCTACGGCGCCGGGGTCGGATCCGGCGCCGGCGTGGCCCCGTCCGTGGGACTCGGGGTCGGGGTCGGCGTGGGTGTGGGCTCCGGAGTCGGGGTGGGAGTCGGCGTGGGTGTGGGCGTCGGGGTGGGGGTCGGCGTCGGCTGCGGGCCGGGCGGGGTGGGCTGCGGCCCCGGCGGGGTGGGGGCCGGGCGGCCCCGGCCCCGGATGGAGATCACCGCGCCGCCCGGGTCCACCCCGACCCGCGCGCTCCAGGCCCCGACGGGCTGGGCTCCGGAGTCCACGGTGATCCGTAGGGTGACCGATTCTCCTGGCGCGAGGCGGCCCGAGGTCGTACTGGCGCGCAGCCACGGGGCGTCGGACCACAGCCGCCACTCGACCGGGGCGCCGCCCGAGGCGCTGAGGGTGAGCAGGGTGGTCGCTCCGCGGGTGGAGGCGGTCACGGTCAGCCGGCCCGGGGCGCCGGGGGCGCCGGGGGTGGAGCTCGGGGGCGCGCCGCTGCTGATGACCTCCACGGAGACGTCCGGGGCCGCGTCGGGCGGGGCGAAGTCGGGGCCGTCGGTGGTGACGGCGGCGTTGCCCGCGTTCTCGTAGGCCGTCAGGGGACGGCCGTCGGCACGGGCCTGCGGGAGCTCCGCCTCGCTCGCCGAGATGCGGGTGGTGCCGTTGCCCACGGGTTCTCCGGTGCTCGGGGCGCCGCGGTACGCCGCCCACAGCGCCAGCACCGGGGCCGCGACGACGGTGGCGACGACCGTGGTGGTCACGGCGCGGGTGCGCAGCCGGTCGCGGCGGGCCGCGCGGTCCTGGGGGTCCATCGGGAAGCCGGTGCGGTCGAAGCGCGGGCCGGTCCCGGCACCCCGGCGGCCGCCGGAGCGGAGCATCGCGGCGTGGACGGCGGTGCGCGGTGCCGGGACCAGCGGGAGGGCGGCCGTGTTGATGCCGCCCGAGCCGGGCCAGGGCGCCGCGGCCCCCACGCGTTCGGCGACGCGGCGGCAGCGCGGGCAGTCGTCGACGTGGCGGACGAGCTCGGCGCGCAGGGAGGAGGAGAGGAGCAGGTTCCCGTCTCCCCCGCCCGCGCCGCCGTCGCCCCCGTCGACGGTGAGCCGGGACACGGTCGGGCAGTTGCCCGTCTCCACGACGGCGAGGGCGGCGCGGGTGCGCTCCACCTCGCAGGCGGCGCCGGAGAGCAGCTCGCGGGCGGCGGCCGGGGGCGTGCCGAGGACTGCGGCGAGCTCGGGGACGCCGAGGCGGTGGCGGACGGCGAGTTCGAGTGCCTCGCGCTGCTCGGGGGTGGTCCCGGCGGCCTCCGGCCAGGCGAGGCGGGCGAGCTCGGTGCGGCGGTAGGCGTACACGTCAAGATCACCGCGATCGCCGGGGCCGACCGGGCCGCCGGAGCCGCCGGAGCCCGCCGCCGCGGCGACGTTCGCCGCCGCGTTCGCGTCGGCGCTCGCCGCCGCGGAATCCGGCGCACGGCCGGCGGCCGTGTGCTCCGGTGCACGCCGGGCGGAATGCGCTCCACCGTACCCGTGGCGCGTGCGCCGCCGCTCGGCCAGCCTGCGCAGGCAGGCCCAGCGCGCCAGGGCGTAGAGCCAGGCCCGCCGGTCCCCCTCGTCGGGGCAGCGGCCGGGATGGCGGTCGGCCACGGCGAGGACGTCGCCGAGCACGTCGGTGGCGGTGTCGTGGTCGCACAGGACCGAGAGGCAGTACGTGAACAGCCCGTCCAGGTAGGGCTCGTACCGGAACGGTGGCGGCTGCTCCACCCTGGTCGCCTCGGGGGGCGTGCGCCCGTGCGCCCGGTGTGCGCCGGTGCGCGGAGCGGGGTGTCCCTGGTTGCTGCTGGTCACTTGGCGACCGTAGGCGGCGCGCCGGTGGAGCTCCGGAAGCCTTCACCAGTTTTAGCCCTTACGGGTGAACAGATCGGCGCCGTGCTGACGGCACCCCTGACGGTGCACGCCACGGCGTGTACGCCGGGCTGTCGGTGGCGGCGGCTACGGTGGGCCGCATGGCTGCCCGTACATCTCGTTCATCCGCCAAGGACCGGCCGTCCTACCGTTGTACCGAGTGCGGGTACTCCACCGCCAAGTGGCTCGGCCGGTGCCCCGAGTGCCAGGCCTGGGGCACCGTCGAGGAGCTGGGCGGCGCACCCGCCGTCCGCACCACCGCGGCCGGCCGGGTCACCACGGCCGCCGTGCCGATCGGGCAGGTCGACGTCCGGACCGCGACCGCCCGCAGCACCGGCGTGGACGAGCTGGACCGGGTGCTGGGCGGCGGGCTGATCCCCGGCGCGGTCGTCCTGCTCGCGGGCGAGCCGGGCGTGGGCAAGTCCACGCTGCTGCTCGACGTCGCCGCGAAGGCGGCCTCCGACGAGCACCGCACCCTGTACGTCACCGGCGAGGAGTCGGCGAGCCAGGTGCGGCTGCGGGCCGAGCGGATCGGCGCGCTCAGCGACCACCTCTACCTCGCCGCCGAGACCGACCTGTCGGCCGTGCTGGGGCACCTGGACGCCGTGAAGCCCGCGCTGCTGATCATGGACTCCGTGCAGACGGTCGCCTCCCCCGAGATCGACGGCGCACCCGGCGGCATGGCGCAGGTCCGGGAGGTGGCCGGGGCGCTGATCCGGGCCTCCAAGGAGCGCGGCATGTCCACGCTGCTCGTCGGCCACGTCACCAAGGACGGCGCGATCGCCGGTCCCCGCCTGCTGGAACACCTCGTCGACGTGGTCCTGAGCTTCGAGGGCGACCGGCACGCGCGGCTGCGCCTCGTGCGCGGGGTGAAGAACCGGTACGGCGCCACGGACGAGGTCGGCTGCTTCGAGCTGCACGACGAGGGCATCACAGGCCTCGCCGACCCGAGCGGGCTGTTCCTGACCCGCCGCACCGAGGCCGTACCCGGCACCTGCCTGACGGTGACCCTGGAGGGCAAGCGCCCCCTGGTCGCGGAGGTGCAGGCGCTGACGGTGGACTCGCAGATCCCCTCGCCGCGCCGCACCACCTCCGGGCTGGAGACCTCGCGCGTCTCGATGATGCTGGCGGTGCTGGAGCAGCGCGGGCGGATCACGGCGCTCGGGAAGCGGGACATCTACACCGCGACCGTGGGCGGCGTGAAGCTGACCGAACCGGCCGCAGACCTGGCCGTCGCGCTGGCGCTGGCCTCGGCGGCCAGTGACGTACCGCTCCCGAAGAACCTGGTCGCCATCGGGGAGGTCGGCCTCGCGGGCGAGGTCCGGCGCGTGACGGGCGTGCAGCGGCGGCTCGCGGAGGCGTTCCGGCTGGGCTTCACGCACGCGCTGGTGCCGGTGGACCCGGGGAAGGTCCCGGTGGGCATGAAGGTGACCGAGGTCGCCGACATGGGCGACGCCCTGCGGGTCCTGCCGCGCGGGCGGTCCCGTACACCGGCGAAGGAGCGGGCGGCCGAGTAACCGGGCCCGACCGGGCACGGGCCGACCAGACACCTGCCGGGGACGGCCGGGCCGACCGGGCCCCCCAGGAGCGGCCCGCGGAGCCTCTCGCGGCCCCGAACCGCAGGTCAGCGGGCCCGGACGGGGTGCTCCCCGGCCCGGCCCGGCCAAGGCACGGCGGGCGCCGGGGCCGCGCCGGTAGACTTCGGGATGGTCCGCCCGGCCGTACGCAGGCGGTACATCCCGCGACCGGAGGAGTGCAGTGGCAGCCAAGGACGGGGCAGCAGCATCCGGGAAGTCGGGCGCGAGCTCCAAGCAGGAGGCCATGATGCGCGCCTCACTGAGCGCGGTCGCACCTGGTCAGCCCCTGCGTGACGGGCTCGAACGGATCGTTCGCGGCAATACCGGAGGGCTCATCGTCCTCGGCATGGACAAGTCGGTCGAGGCCATGTGCACGGGCGGTTTCGTGCTGGACGTGGAGTTCACCGCGACCCGGCTGCGCGAACTGTGCAAGCTCGACGGCGCGCTGATCCTGGACAAGGACATCACCAAGATCCTGCGGGCGGGCGTCCAGCTGGTGCCGGACGCGTCGATCCACACGGAGGAGACGGGCACCCGGCACCGGACCGCGGACCGGGTCTCGAAGCAGTGCGGTTTCCCGGTGGTGTCGGTCTCGCAGTCGATGCGCCTGATCGCGCTGTACGTGGACGGCGAGCGGCGCGTGCTGGAGGAGTCCGGGGCGATCCTGTCGCGGGCCAACCAGGCACTGGCCACGCTGGAGCGGTACAAGCTCCGCCTGGACGAGGTCGCCGGGACGCTGTCCGCGCTGGAGATCGAGGACCTGGTGACGGTCCGCGACGTCACGGCGGTGGCGCAGCGGCTGGAGATGGTGCGGCGCATCGCGACGGAGATCGCGGAGTACGTGGTCGAGCTCGGCACGGACGGCCGGCTGCTCTCCCTCCAGCTCGACGAGCTGACGGTCGGCATCGAGCAGGAGCGGGAGCTCGTCATCCGGGACTACGTGCCGGAGCCGACGGCGAAGCGTTCCCGCACGGTGGACGAGGCGCTGCCGGCGCTGGACGCGCTGACGCATCCGGAGCTGCTGGAGCTGGCGATCGTGGCGAAGGCCCTGGGGTACACGGGCTCGCCCGAGACCCTGGACTCGGCGGTGTCCCCGCGCGGGTACCGGCTGCTGGCGAAGGTTCCGCGGCTGCCCGGGGCGATCATCGAGCGGCTGGTGGAGCACTTCGGCGGACTGCAGAAGCTCCTCGCGGCTTCGGTGGACGACCTCCAGACCGTCGACGGCGTCGGCGAGGCGCGTGCGCGCAGCGTCCGCGAGGGCCTGTCCCGGCTGGCGGAGTCCTCCATCCTGGAGCGGTACGTCTAGGACGTGAACGACGGAGGGGCCGGATCGCCTTGCGGGCGGTCCGGCCCCTCCGTGCTGTCCGCTGCGCCTACTCCGGCTTCAGTACGAACGAGGTCCGGGCCACCCCTTGGATCCCCGGGGACCTGACCTCGACCACGTACGTGTCCGCCGCCGCCACCCCCGCCGGAGGCGACTGGCACTGGGTCGCCTCGCTGAAGTGGCGGTCCCACTCCAGGTCCTGCTTGGTCTCGCCCTGCGAGGGGACCCGGTAGAACACGCTGGGCGCGCCCGCCGGGCAGTCCGCCGAGGACCAGACCGCCTTGGGGTTGCTCGCCTGAGTGATCGTCAGCACCGCCTGCTTCGGGCCGAGATCGACCTTGCAGGTCGTGCCCGAGATGTTGTGCGTGACGAGTTCGAGCCGCGGCTTCTCGCCCGGCTCGTACTGGTTCTTCACGCTCTTGACCTCCCAGTCGAGCGCACCGGGCGCGCACGTGGGCACCGGCGAGTCGGCCGGGACGACCTGGCCCGCCGAGGAGCCGCCGGAGCCGCCCGCACCGCCCTGGTCGGCGCCGCCGGGCTCCGCGCCCGGTTCGCCGTTCTTGCCCGCGCCGGGGCTCGTACCGGGGTCGGAGCCCGTGCCGGAGCCGGCGCTCGCGCCGGAGCCGCCGGAGCCCGACTCGCCGCGCCCGCCTGGGGCCTGACTGATCGCCGGACCGGAACCCGAGGGCCCGGGGGTGATCTGGGTGACGGGACCGGAGCCGCCCTGGCCCTTGCCGTTGGTACTCGACTTGCCCGCACCGGAACTGACGGTCCATACGGCGAGCATCGCGAGGAGCGCGGCAACGGACGCCAGCACGGCCCTCCGTCGCCAGTAGATGGAGGAGGGGAGCGGCCCGACCGGATTGCGCAGAGATCCCACGGACGGAACCTTACGAGAGTTCGGGGCGCGATCAGTGCCCACATGCCGCGCACACGGATTGTTTTGCCGATGATCATCCCGCGGGGTGATGCGGACCGATGAGGACTGATGAGGACGTTATTCCGTTTTAGGTACCTTCAGTCACCATGGACAGCTCCGGCCTCTACCTCGACGTCACCGATTTCGCCCACTCGACCCCCGCCTGGGTGCAATCGGCGTTCGAGTTCTGGACCGAGTACGGGCTGCTCGTCTTCGGCGCGCTCTTCATAGCCGTGTGGTGGCGTTCGCGCGGCGCCCGCGACCCCCGAGCGGTGGCGCTCGCGGTCCTGGCCCCCTTCGTCACCGCCCTGGCCTACGTCGCCTCCGAGCTGGTGAAGTCCACCGTCGACGAGGAGCGCCCCTGCCGGGCCGTGGCCGGGGCGGCGGCCTCGCTGATCAGATGCCCGGCCACCGGTGACTGGTCCTTCCCCAGCAACCACTCCACCATCGCGGGCGCGGCCGCCGTGGCGCTGGCCCTGGCCGTGCGCAAGCTGGTGCTGCTGACCGTTCCGCTGGCCCTGCTGATGGCCTTCTCCCGCGTCTTCGTCGGCGTCCACTACCCGCACGACGTGGCCATGGGCCTGCTGCTGGGCGCGAGCCTCGCCGCGCTCTGCGCCCTCGCGCTCGCCGGCCCGGCGACCAGGGTCGTCGCCGCCGTACGGGCCGGCGGCGGCCGCACGGCCGTCCTCGTCACCGGCCCGGACCCGGCCCCCTGACACCACCCCGGTCGGGGTACCGGGGACCGACACGACGCCCCCGGGCCCGAAACGTGCCAGGATGCCGTCTGCCATGACTGCAACCATTCCCACCACCGCGCTGCACTCCCCCGTCATCGCGTGGTTCGAAGCACACGCCCGCGACCTGCCCTGGCGCCGCCCCGAGGCCGGCCCCTGGGGGGTGATGGTCAGCGAGTTCATGCTCCAGCAGACCCCCGTCAACCGGGTCCTGCCGGTCTACGAGCAGTGGCTCGCCCGCTGGCCCCGGCCCGCCGACCTCGCCGCCGACGCCCCCGGGGAGGCCGTACGCGCCTGGGGCCGTCTCGGCTACCCGCGCCGGGCCCTGCGCCTGCACGGCGCGGCCGTCGCCATAACGGAGCGGCACGGGGGCGACGTACCGCGCGAGCACGCGCAGTTGCTGGCCCTGCCCGGGATCGGCGAGTACACGGCGGCCGCCGTGGCCTCCTTCGCGTACGGGCAGCGGCACGCGGTCCTCGACACCAACGTGCGCCGGGTCTTCGCGCGCACGGCGACCGGGGTCGAGTACCCGCCGAACGCCACGACCGCCGCCGAGCGGCGCCTGGCGCGGGCCCTGCTGCCCGAGGACGAGGACACCGCGGCCCGCTGGGCGGCGGCCTCCATGGAGCTCGGGGCACTGGTGTGCACGGCCAAGAGCCCGGACTGCGGGAGCTGTCCGGTGGCCGGGCTGTGCGCGTGGCGGCTGGCGGGCAAGCCCCCGCACGAGGGACCCCCGCGGCGCGGGCAGACGTACGCCGGGACCGACCGGCAGGTGCGCGGCAAGCTCCTCGCGGTGCTGCGCGAGGCGGTCGGCGCCGTGCCGCAGTCCCTCCTCGACACCGTCTGGGAGGAGCCCGTGCAGCGGGCCCGCGCGCTCGACGGGCTGGTCTCGGACGGGCTCGTGGAGCCGCTGCCCGGCCTCATGTACCGGCTGCCGGCGGCTCCCGCGAAGGCGACGGAGAACACCGCCGGGAACACCGTGCCCCCCACCACCTGAGGCTGATTCAGGGATTCCGCTTGCCCGGAGAAACCGCAGCTCACGGGCTCTGTTACATAACCTATGGGTGTCCGTGCGCCCACCGAAGGCTGACCCGCACAGGCCCGTGACAACGCCTCCGTACCGTCGAATCCGTAAGGCAGCGGGATCAGCGGTTGGTCGGAACGGAGGCGGTCTGAGATGGCGCACGGCGAGGTACTCGAATTCGAAGAGTACGTACGCACCCGGCAGGACGCGCTGCTGCGCAGTGCCCGTCGCCTGGTTCCGGACCCGACCGACGCTCAGGACCTCCTGCAGACCGCACTGGTGCGCACCTACGGCCGCTGGGACGGCATCACCGACAAGTCCCTCGCCGACGCCTACCTGCGCCGTGTCATGATCAACACCCGTACCGAATGGTGGCGGGCCCGCAAGCTCGAAGAGGTTCCCACCGAGCAGCTACCCGACGCCTCCGTCGAGGACGGTTCGGACCAGCGCGCCGACCGCGCCCTGCTCATGGACATCCTCAAGGTGCTCGCGCCCAAGCAGCGCAGTGTGGTGGTACTGCGACACTGGGAGCAGATGAGCACCGAGGAGACGGCCGCGGCGCTCGGCATGTCGGCGGGAACCGTGAAGAGCACTCTGCACCGCGCACTGGCCCGCCTCCGGCAGGAACTGGAGAGCCGGGACCTGGACCTGCGCGCGCTGGAGCGCGGTGACCACACCATCCGGTACGAGGGGCGTGAGCGGTGCGCGGCCTGATTGGCCCAAGACTGAGCGGCAAGAGCTCGGTGGTACTGATGTCGACGGGGACGGTCGTCCTCGTCGGCACCGTGCTGTTCGCGGTCGGCTGCTCGACGGGGGGAACGGGGCTGCGGGACGGCGGCCCGGCCCGTACCGAGTCGGTGGCCAAGACCGGCGCCCCCTCCTCGGCGCCCGCCGACCACGACGCGGGCACCGCCACCGCCCTCGTCCCCCAGGCCTCCGGGAAACCGGCCGCCAAGGTCGACCCGATCGCCCTGATCAAGGCGGACCCCAAGATCAGCGCCGAGACCAAGCGGGACCTGAAGCCCTGCTCGGGCAAGGAGTACCCGGTGGACGTCAGCTACGGGAAGGTCACCGGCGGCCCGGAGGTCGACATCGTGGTCAACGTCCTGTCCTGCGCCGACGCGCTGGGCCGCGGTTCCTTCGTGTACCGGGCGGAGGGGGCCTCGTACGAGAATGTGTTCTCGGACGAGCAGCCGCCCGTCTACGCCGAGATCGACCGGGGCGACCTGGTCGTCACCAAGCCGGTCTACGGGAAGAGCGACGCGCTCTCCTACCCCTCGGGCGAGGACCTGATCACCTACCGCTGGAACGGCGAGCGGTTCACCGAGCAGGACCGGGTGCACACCGACTACAGCAACGTGGTCGACGGCGGGACGCTTCCCGCCCCGGCCGTCAGCCCGAAGAACTGAGCAACGAGTACCGAGGCGAGGCGAGGCTCCCGATGGCCGAGACCCATGTGCTGTTCGTGGAGGACGACGACGTCATCCGTGAGGCCACGACCCTGGCGCTGGAACGCGACGGGTTCGTGGTCACGGCCATGCCCGACGGACTGTCCGGCCTGGAGTCCTTCCGCGCGGACCGGCCCGACATCGCCCTGCTCGACGTGATGGTGCCCGGGATGGACGGGGTGAGCCTGTGCCGCCGCATCCGCGACGAGTCCACCGTTCCCGTCATCATGCTGTCGGCGCGCGCCGACAGCATCGACGTGGTCCTGGGCCTGGAGGCCGGCGCCGACGACTACGTCACCAAGCCCTTCGACGGCTCCGTCCTCGTCGCCCGCATCCGCGCGGTCCTGCGCCGCTTCGGCCACGCCGGCGGCCCGCAGGGCGGCGCCTCCGAGGAGGACGCCTCCGGCGAGCGCGGGGTGCTGCTCTTCGGCGACCTCGAGGTCGACACGGAGGGCATGGAGGTGCGCAAGGCGGGTGCCTCGGTGGCGCTGACCCCCACCGAGATGCGGCTGCTGCTGGAGTTCTCCGGCTCCCCCGGCACCGTGCTCTCGCGCGACCGGCTGCTGGAGCGGGTCTGGGACTACGACTGGGGCGGCGACACCCGCGTCGTGGACGTCCACGTCCAGCGGCTGCGCACCAAGATCGGACAGGACCGGATCGAGACCGTTCGGGGATTCGGATACAAGCTCAAGGCCTGATGCCTTGGGAGGAACGAGCACGGGGGACGAGCGCGGGAATGAAATCTGAATGAAGCGGTTCACCCTGCGGACCGGGATCCGCTGGAAGATCACGCTCGCCATCGCGTCCGTGGGCGCGCTGACCGCCATCGCACTGAGCCTGGTGGTGCACAGCGCTGCCCGCGTCTCGATGCTGGAGAGCGCGCGCGAAGTGCAGCTCGACCGGGTGCAGTTCATCTCCCGCAACGCCGAGGCCGGCCGCAAGCCGCCCATGGGCGCCAAGCTCAACGACCCGGACCTGCCCGGGGAGCTGCGCGAGAAGGCCCGGTCCGGGCGGCGCGGCACCTACATCCAGGACAACCCGCGCGGACTCCCGGAGGTGTGGGCGGCCGTACCGCTCGGCAACGGGCAGGTGCTGTCGCTCCACACCCAGTTCCGGGAGAGCGCCAACATGGTGCGCGACCTGGACCGGGCCCTGGTCATCGGCTCCCTGGCCGTGGTGGTCGGCGGGTCGGCGCTCGGCGTGCTGATCGGCGGCCAGATCTCGCGCCGGCTGCGCAAGGCCGCGGCGGCGGCGCAGCGCGTGGCGCACGGGGATCCCGAGGTACGGGTGCGGGACGCGGTCGGGGGCGTCGTACGCGACGAGACCGACGACCTCGCGCGGGCGGTCGACGCGATGGCGGACGCGCTCCAGCAGCGGCTGGAGGCGGAGCGGCGGGTCACCGCCGACATCGCGCACGAACTGCGCACCCCGGTGACGGGCCTGCTCACGGCGGCCGAACTGCTGCCGCCGGGCCGGCCGACCGAGCTCGTACGGGACCGCGCGCAGGCGCTGCGTGCGCTGGTCGAGGACGTCCTGGAGGTGGCCCGGCTGGACAGCGCGTCCGAGCGGGCGGAGCTCCAGGAGGTGGCGCTGGGCGAGTTCGTCAGCCGCCGGGTCACCTCCCTGATGCCGGAGGCGAGCGTACGCATCGTCGCGGACGAGATCGTCAGCACCGATCCGCGCCGCCTGGAGCGGATCCTCGGGAACCTCCTCGCGAACGCCGCGCGGTACGGGCGGGCGCCGATCCAGGTCGATGTCGAAGGCCGGGTGGTACGGGTCCGGGACCACGGACCGGGCTTCCCCGAGGCCCTGCTCCGGGAGGGGCCGAGCCGGTTCCGGACCGGGTCCACGGACCGGGCCGGGGTCGGGCACGGGCTGGGGCTGACCATCGCGGAGGGACAGGCGCGGGTGCTGGGCGCCCGGCTGACGTTCCGCAACGTGGCCGGCCCGGGCGGCTTCGCCCACGGCGGCGCGGCCGCGGGGGCGGTGGCGGTGCTGTGGCTGCCGGAACACGCGCCGACGGCGACGGGAAGCTTCCCGATCCTGCGCCGGGAGGACTGAGCGGGGACCGGCGGCGGGGCGGGCGGCGGGAGCGGTGCCGGGGCGGGCGCCGGAAGCCATGCCGGGGCGGGTGCCTGGATCGCGGCGGGACAAGGGCCCGGAGCTCGATCGGTGTCGTATCGCGACCATCGGCTGTTCGCTTGCGGACGCCGATGTTTTAGCATCCGAACCATGACTGACGGTACGGATCGCCCGCACAGCCCCCAGCCCGAGCCCACCCCGGAGGGCGGCGGCTACGGGTTCCCGCCGGGAATACCCGCGCCGGGCGGCTACGGGTTCCCGCCCGGCGATCCCGACCGGACCGCGTCAGGCGACGGCCACGGCTCCGGCTCCGCCTACCCGCAGGGCGGCGGCTACGGCTATCCGCAAAGCGGTGGCTACGGCTACCCGCCGAGCCCGCCCGTGTCCGGCGCCTTCGGCCCCCCGCTGCCGTTCGACGAGCAGCCCGGCCCGGCCGTACCCGGCCCGAACCTGCCGCCCGTCGCCTTCGGCGATCAGCCCGACTGGGAGGCGATGGCCGACCGGTCGGCCTCCGAGCGGCGCAAGAAGCGGCTGTGGATGGTGGGCGGGGCGGTGACCGTACTGCTGCTGCTCGCCGGAGGCGGAGCGTTCGTACTGCTGCGGGACGGCAAGCCCGGCGCGAAGGACGTGGCCGACAACGCCCCCTCCGCGTCCCCGTCCGTTCCCGTCTCCGGGTCGCCGGACCCCGAGGGCTCCCCGTCGAAGAGCTACTCCCCCACCGTGTCGAGCGACGTCTCCCTGCTCAGGGACAGCGTCGGCAAGACCAGCATCCGCATGGGCCCCGAGGCCACGGTGCCGAAGGTGAACACGCGCTACGAGCTCACCCTCAAGGGCAACCCGAACTCGTACGCCCAGGCCACCGAGCCGGGCGTGGACACGACCAAGAACTTCACCCTCGCGGCCCGCGTCAACAACGCCTCCACGGCGAAGGGCACGCACGTCGTGATGAGCCAGGGCACCGGCGAGTCGTTCTCCATCGAGCTCGGTGCGGACGAGGTGGACGGCAAGCAGGCCTGGGTGTTCCGCGTGCGGACCACTGAGAAGGGCGCCACGCCCACGGTGGTGACGGTCTCCTCCACGGGGAAGAAGACGGTCAAGACGTGGGCGGTGCTGGTGGCCGTGTACGACGCGGAGAAGAAGATGATCCACCTGTACGTGGACGGCAAGCAGGCCGGAGAGGCCGCGGTGCCGGGGATCTGGCAGAACTCCGGCCCTCTGCAGCTCGGCCGGGCCCGCCACCAGGACGCGTGGGCGGGCGCGTTCAAGGGGGCGATGAACCAGATCCGGATCTACGAATCGGCCTTCACCCCCGAGCAGGCCGCCGCCCACCGCAAGGGCGACCTGGACCCCGCGGGCCGCGCCACCGCGACCCACGCCTGGGTCACCGGCTGACCGACTGACCGGCTGACCGGACGGCGGCCGATCGGAGGCCGCTGGTCGGACGCCGATCAGACGCTGACGCCGACCGTCCGCAGGAAGGACACCGGGTTCACGGCCGAGCCGTAGTTCGGGGTGGTCCGGATCTCGAAGTGCAGGTGCGGGCCGCTGGAGTTGCCGGTGTTGCCCGAGAGGGCGATCTGCTCGCCCTTGGTGACCTTCTCGCCGATCTTGACCTGGATCTTCGAGAGGTGCGCGTACTGGGAGTACGTGTTGTTCGCGTGCTTGATCACGATGGCGTTGCCGTAGGCCGGGCCGTCGCCGCCGCCGTTGGGGCCGGCCTTGACCACGGTGCCCGCGAACACGGCGTCCACCGGGGTGCCGACCGCGACGGCGAAGTCCTGGCCGGAGTGCTTGTGCGACCACATGGTGCCGCCCTTGCCGAAGGTCGCGGAGAGCGTGTACTTCGACACCGGCTTCTCCCACACCGCGGCCTGCGCCTTGAGGGCCGCGGTCTGGGCGGCGGCCTGCTCGGCGACCAGCTGGACCGTACCGGTCAGCTCGGCCTGGGGCACCTCGTCGGCGAAGGCGGCGGTCGTCCCGGCACCGAGGGCCAGGGCCGCGCCGAGGGCGGTGGCGCCGATGGCGATACGGGTACGACGGGTGCTGACGCGCTTCGCGGACATGAAGGAGACCTCCGGGCCGGGGACGGGGACGGTGCTGCGGGGTGCTGCGGGTTCTGCCGGTGCTGCGGGTTCTGCCGGTGCTGCGGGTCCTGCCGGTGCTGCGGGTGCTTCGGGCAAGAAAGGACCCGGCACGCTGAGCGGGCGCCGGGCTTGTTTGCTCATCCTTGGTAACCCGGGCACCCCCGCTTCCCCAAACCTCCCCGTTACTACCCGGGGTCGTAGGTGCGGAGGGGGCTGTCAGCCCTGTTGACCGCCCCACTACTGGCCCGACGGTGGGGCAAATTGGACATGGATCTCTACGAATGCTCCTAGTAGGTCCGATTTGCCCTGTGCGGCTTGTCACCGGCGCGGGACCTCCGGCGGCTCCCCACCGGGGCCAAAGCCCTGCGACCGGCGTCACACCGGAGCTACGCTCCGGCTCGTGGACGCATCCGTGGTGGGGATCCGGCTGGCCTCGGGGGTAGTGGCGCCCCTCGTCAAGAAGCTCTTCCGCGGGGAGGGCGCGGGCGCCGGCCTCGTGGACCGGCCCGTGCGGATCTCCTCGTACGTCTCCCTGCGCGAGCAGCGCGTGCTGTCCCGGTACGACCTGGGCCGGCTGGCCGACAAGCTCGTCGCGGAGGCCTTACGGGCCCCCGGCGAGCAGCCGCTGCCAGCGGGCGAGGAGGCGGGCGTCGCGGCCGCGCTGGCCGCCACCCTGTACTCCCTCGGGGCCCTGGCCCTGGAGGACGCCCAGGCGGTGGAGATGGGCGCGACGGCCTTCGCCGCCGCACTGCGCAGGGCGGCGCCGGCCACGGGCCTGGGCCGGGACGCCGAGCTCTTCCACGACCGGCTGCTGGAAACCACCTGCCTGCACATCCTGCACTTCTTCACGACCCGCTCCACTTACATCCCGGCGGCCCTGGTCGAGCAGGCCCGCCGCCAGGCCGAGCTGATCGCCAAGATCGACGTCCTGCTCGCCCGGATCCCCCGCCAGGACGCCCGGGACACGGAGTTCGAGCGCAAGTACCTGGCCTATCTGGCCACCCGGCACAACACCCTGACGATCTTCGGCCTCGACCTGGCGCCCGGCTCCGCGCGCTGGCCGCTGGACCTGGCCTACGTGAGCCTGGAGGCGACCCCCCGTCCCCGCCGCGCCGGCGGCGGAGACAGTGGCCCGATCCCGGCCGCCCCGATCCCGGCGCAGGACCCCTCCCACGGCCCCGCACCCGTCAGGACCGAGGACGTACTGGCCTCCGAGACGCGGGTCCTGCTCCGCGGCGAGGCCGGCTCCGGCAAGACCACCCTGATCCAGTGGCTGGCCGTCTCCACCGCCCGGAACGAGCCCGAGGGCGGCTCCGTCCCCTTCGTGCTGCCCCTACGGAGCCTGAGCCGCTACGCGGAGCGGCTGCCCGCCCCCGAGGACTTCCTGGTCGCCACCGGGCTCAAGGGCCGCTCCCCCGAGGGCTGGGAGAGCCGCGTCATGGACGCGGGGCGGGGCCTGATCCTGGTGGACGGCATCGACGAGATCCCGGAGGGGGAGCGGGAGCGCGCCCGCGACTGGCTCACCGATCTGCTCACCGCCTACCCCGGCAACCGCTGGCTGGTCACCTCCCGCCCCTCGGCGGTCCGGCAGGACTGGCTGGCCACCGAGCAGTTCGCCGAGCTGACCCTCGCCCCCATGAACCGGGCCGACGTGGCCGGGTTCGTCACCCGCTGGCACCGGGCGGCCGAGGCCGGCGCGGAGCTGCGCGACCAGCTGCTGGCCTCCCTGTCCACCAAACCGGAGCTGGCCCGGCTCGCCACCAACCCGCTGCTGTGCGGGCTGATCTGCGCCCTGCACCGCGAACGGCACGGCTTCCTGCCCTCGGGGCGCAAGGAGCTCTACACGGCCGCCCTGTCGATGCTGCTCCACCGCCGCGACCGCGAGCGGGACCTGCGCCTGCCGGAACTCGCCGAGGAGCCACAGCTCCAGCTCCTCCAGCGGCTCGCCTACTGGCTGATCCGCAACGGCCGCACGCAGATCTCCTGGAAGCGGGCCGAGGACCTGATCGCCGCCGCGCTGCCCGCCGTACCGGCCGCCCAGGTGCTCGGCGACGCCCCGGCCGTCCTACGCCACTTCCTGGAGCGGACCGGACTCCTGCGGGCGCCCACGGAAGACACCCTGGAGTTCGTCCACCGCACCTTCCAGGACTTCCTCGGGGCCCGGGCCGGACTGGACGAGGGCGGACTCGGCGAGCTGACCCGGCACGCGGACGACGACCAGTGGGAGGACGTCATCCGCATGGCGGTCGCCCAGGGCCGCCCCCACGACCGTGCGGCGATCATCGGCGACCTGCTGGTCCGCGACTCCGACCGGTCTGTCCTGCTGGCCCTCGCGTCACTGGAGTACGCGGCCGAGCTGGACCCCGGGCTGCGCCAGGACGTCCACAAGGCCGCCCTGCGGCTCATCCCCCCGAAGAACGAGGAGGCGGCGCGCGCGCTCGGGCGGATCGGGCCGCTGGTCCTGGAGCTGCTGCCGTCCGACGGGAAGACGGTCCGCGTCTCCCACCTCTCGGTGATCGCGGCGGTGGAGACCGGGGCCGAGGCGGCCGTCGGCTACCTCGCCGGCTACTGCCACCACCCGAGCGAACGGATCCGCGCGACGCTGACCCAGGTCTGGGAACGGTTCGACCTCGAGCACTACGCGGCCGAGGTGCTCGCGCGCATGGTCCCGCCCCCCGGCGACCTCTCCATCACCCGGGACGCCCAGCTCGCGGCGCTGACGGGCTTGGCCGGCCCGCCCGGCCTGCACGTCCACCAGAGGGTGAGCCGTGACGCCCTGACCCGCTTCCTGGCCCGCCAGCCGGTGGCGGGACTCGGCCTGCTGCACTTCGCCGGCGGGACCGACGCCGAGTTCCTGCGCGGCCAGACCTCGCTGCGGTGGCTCGACTTCCGCGGATGGCCCGAACTGCGGGACCTGAGCGCGCTGCACGGACTGCCCCTGGAGGAGGTGATCCTCGAACTGGGCAACGACGTCCCCCTCGGCCCGGCCCTCGCGGCCTGGCCCCGACTGCGCACCTTCACCCTGCTCCCGGGGCACGGGCCGTGGTCCTTCGCCGACTTCTCCCCCGAGGCCCGCCTCGAGGTGGTCGACGTGGACGACGCCGCACCGGACCTGGCCGGCCTGGGACGGCACACGAGCCTGCGCAGCCTGTGGCTCGGTGACACGTGGCGTCCGCGCGGCGAGGCCGCGTGGGCGGAGCTCTCGGCGCTGGAGAACCTGGAGGAGATCGCCGTGCACACCGCGGCGCTGGCCGGCCTCGCCTCGTACGCGCACCTGCCCTCGCTGCGGACCATCATGATCCACGAGGACCAGGCGTCGAACTCGGCCCTGCGGTCCCAGGTGGCCCACAGCTTCCCGCAGGCGGCGCTGAAGCCGGTGACGGAGGCCTTCGACGCCTACGAGGCCTGACCGGCCGCCGGGCACGGCAAAGGGGCGGCCCCGGGAACCTCTCGGTCCCGGGGCCGCCCCTTCGTACCGCTGTGAGCGGCTAGCGCTTACGCACCCTTGGTGAGGTCCGGGCCGGAGCCCGACGCCTCGATGGGGGGAAGGTCCGAGATCGGAGTCTTCTCCTCACCGCGGAAGGTGAACTTGGCTTCGTCGCCCTCACCCTCCTTGCCGACGACCACGATGTGACCGGGGCGCAGCTCGCCGAAGAGGATCTTCTCCGACAGGATGTCCTCGATCTCGCGCTGGATCGTACGGCGCAGCGGGCGGGCACCCATGATCGGGTCGTAGCCCTTCTTGGCCAGCAGTGCCTTCGCTTCCGTGCTGAGCTCGATGCCCATGTCACGGTCCTTCAGGCGGTCATCGACCTTGGCGATCATCAGGTCGACGATCTGGACGATGTCTTCCTCGGTGAGCTGGTGGAAGACGACCGTGTCGTCGACGCGGTTGAGGAACTCGGGCCGGAAGTGCTGCTTGAGCTCTTCGTTGACCTTCGCCTTCATCCGGTCATACCCGGTCTTGGTGTCTCCCTGGGCCGCGAAGCCGAGGTTGAAGCCCTTCGAGATGTCCCGGGTACCCAGGTTGGTCGTCATGATGATGACCGTGTTCTTGAAGTCCACGACCCGGCCCTGGGAGTCGGTCAGGCGACCGTCCTCCAGGATCTGGAGAAGGGAATTGAAGATATCCGGGTGGGCCTTCTCGACCTCGTCGAAGAGGACGACGGAGAACGGCTTCCGGCGGACCTTCTCGGTCAGCTGGCCGCCCTCTTCGTAGCCCACGTAGCCGGGGGGCGAACCGAAGAGACGGGAAACCGTGTGCTTCTCGCTGAACTCCGACATGTCGAGGGAGATCAGCGCGTCCTCGTCGCCGAAGAGGAATTCGGCGAGCGTCTTGGAGAGCTCGGTCTTACCGACACCGGACGGGCCGGCGAAGATGAACGAGCCACCGGGGCGCTTCGGGTCCTTCAGACCCGCACGGGTGCGGCGGATCGCCTGGGAGAGCGCCTTGATGGCGTCCTTCTGGCCGATGACGCGACGGTGGAGCTCGTCCTCCATGCGCAGGAGTCGCGAGGACTCCTCCTCGGTCAGCTTGAACACCGGAATGCCGGTCGCGGTCGCGAGGACTTCGGCGATGAGCTCGCCGTCGACCTCGGCGACGACGTCCATGTCGCCGGCCTTCCATTCCTTCTCGCGCTTGGCCTTCGCCGCCAGCAGCTGCTTCTCCGAATCACGGAGGGAAGCCGCCTTCTCGAAGTCCTGGGAGTCGATGGCCGACTCCTTGTCGCGACGCACGTTCGCGATCTTCTCGTCGAACTCGCGGAGGTCCGGCGGCGCGGTCATCCGGCGGATGCGCATCCGGGAGCCGGCCTCGTCGATCAGGTCGATCGCCTTGTCCGGGAGGAAGCGGTCCGAGATGTACCGGTCGGCCAGGGTGGCCGCCTGCACGAGGGCCTCGTCCGTGATGGAGACGCGGTGGTGGGCCTCGTAGCGGTCGCGCAGGCCCTTGAGGATCTCGATGGTGTGCTGGAGGGAAGGCTCCGCCACCTGGATCGGCTGGAAGCGGCGCTCGAGAGCGGCGTCCTTCTCAAGGTGCTTGCGGTACTCGTCCAGCGTCGTGGCACCGATGGTCTGGAGCTCACCACGGGCCAGCATGGGCTTCAGGATGCTGGCGGCGTCGATCGCGCCCTCGGCGGCGCCCGCACCCACGAGGGTGTGGAGCTCGTCGATGAACAGGATGATGTCGCCGCGGGTGCGGATCTCCTTGAGCACCTTCTTGAGGCGCTCTTCGAAGTCACCGCGGTAGCGGGAACCGGCGACCAGGGCACCCAGGTCAAGCGTGTAGAGGTGCTTGTCCTTGAGGGTCTCGGGGACCTCACCCTTGACGATCGCCTGGGCCAGGCCCTCGACGACGGCGGTCTTGCCGACGCCGGGCTCGCCGATGAGGACCGGGTTGTTCTTGGTCCGGCGGGAGAGCACCTGCATGACCCGCTCGATCTCCTTCTCGCGCCCGATGACCGGGTCGAGCTTGGATTCGCGAGCTGCCTGCGTGAGGTTGCGGCCGAACTGGTCCAGGACGAGCGAGGTCGAGGGCGTGCCCTCGGCCGGGCCGCCGGCCGTGGCCGACTCCTTGCCTCCGCCGGAGTAGCCGGAGAGCAGCTGGATGACCTGCTGCCGGACTCGGTTGAGATCGGCGCCCAGCTTCACCAGGACCTGGGCGGCGACGCCCTCGCCCTCGCGAATGAGGCCGAGCAGGATGTGCTCGGTGCCGATGTAGTTGTGGCCGAGCTGGAGGGCCTCTCGGAGCGAAAGCTCCAGGACCTTCTTCGCCCGCGGGGTGAAGGGGATGTGCCCGGAAGGGGCCTGCTGCCCCTGTCCGATGATCTCCTCAACCTGCTGGCGAACAGCCTCGAGCGAAATCCCGAGGCTCTCCAGGGCCTTAGCGGCGACACCCTCACCCTCGTGGATCAAGCCCAGGAGGATGTGCTCGGTGCCGATGTAGTTGTGGTTGAGCATCCGGGCTTCTTCCTGAGCCAGGACGACAACCCGCCGCGCGCGGTCGGTGAACCTCTCGAACATCGTTTATCGCTCCTCAGAGCGGTCGGGCAGTTCGGGGTCGGTCCCCGCCCTGTCCTTCCGCATGCTAGTCCCGCGGGGCGGGACAGCTCATTCCAACTGCCGACATCCGTCCGCGGCTCACCCTCACGTCCGTGGGAAAACCCGGCTGTAAGTGCCGACAACTGCTCCAACCCGATGGTGCGAGACGATGTTCCCGCAGGCCAGGCAGATACCCGTCACACGTGTACGCCGATGGCGAACGGAAGCCGGTCTCGGACCCTGCAAATCAGCGTGTCGCCCCGATCCACTAGGAATGTCTTACCCGTAAGAGCGGTCGGTTCACGCTGGTGGACGACTCTTCCCTCCGCTACGGGCGAACACGATCCTGTCCCGAATGTGAGACTCCGGCCCACCGGACGTTTACGTTCCGCATTGATGCGAGTGCGCTGGGTCACACCGGGCGTCCCCTCCCGCGTAACTCCGGAGCGTTTCCGCAGTTGCTCCGGGCATGGCCCTCACCGCGCCGCCCGTCACCGAAGCACTGGCGTACTGGTACGAACGCGTGCTCGGCTGGCCCGTGGCCGGCGGTCCGCCCGCTCAGCTCGTGACCGGGGTGCGGTTCGACGTACTGGAGCTGCCGGCCGAAGCCGGCGCCGCGGTACTGCGCGGCCCCTGCCGCGACGCTGCGGGGCCCGTGGCGCTCATGGGCCGCAGGATGCGGTTCCTGGTGGCCCCGGGGAGCGCCGACGAGCTGGAGGGGCTGCTCGACTGGCTGGAGTGGGGCGGGGTGGCCCTGGATCTCGCCGCCCTGGGTACGGGTGGCCGGATCACCGCTCCGACGCCTCCGGGACACCTGGTGGGGCCCGGGGAAAGCCCTCGGGGGGCCGCCGTGTGGCTGCGGCCCCCCGAGCAGGGGTGTGAGGCACTGCTGCCCGCCCTGCCCGCTGCGGGGCAGGGCTCCGGGCCCGGCCGTGGCGGGGACGCCACCGGGCCCGGTCTCGTACGCCTGGTCGCGGCGGCGGCGACCCAATGCCACCGGGCGCGACTGCGTACGGCCTCCGCGCATCGCACCGGGACCGCGCCGACCGGAGGTCAGCGGTTCTCGTAGGCCTCGCGGATCTCCTGCGGAACGCGGCCGCGATCGTTGACGCTCATGCCCTGGGCCTTGGCCCACGCGCGGATCTCCGCCGTGTCCGGGTTGCCGGACGTCGCAGCGGCGCGGCCGCCCTTGGCACGGCCCGTCGCGGCACGGCCACCGATGCGGCGACCGCCCTTGGTGAACGGGTCGAGGAGACCGCGGAGCTTTTCAGCGTTGGCGGTGGTGAGGTCGATCTCGTAGGTCTTGCCATCCAGAGCGAACGTCACCGTCTCGTCCGCCTCGCCGCCGTCGAGGTCGTCGACAAGAAGGACCTGAACCTTCTGTGCCACCGGGATTTCCTTTCATCGAAAAGCAGTACGCGGAAAGGAAACCGCTTTTGCCTGGAAAACACAAACCCCCCGTCACGGGTTCGGGTCCGCAACGGGTCGGGAAACGTGCGCGATTCGGACATAGGCCACGGAGCCGGGGGCTCCTGTGAAATCCCGCCGTGATCGGTCAGAGGTGCAGAAGCATCCGACTGTTGCCCAAGGTGTTCGGCTTCACTCGTTCGAGACCGAGGAACTCCGCGACGCCCTCGTCATAGGAACGCAGCAGCTCCATGTACACATCGGTCTCGACCGGGGTCTCCCCGATCTCGGTGAAGCCGTGCTTCGCGAAGAAGTCCACTTCGAAGGTCAGGCAGAAAACCCGGCTGACACCTACCCTCCGGGCGGTCTCCAGCAACTTGGCGAGCACCAGATGTCCGACTCCCACGCCCTTCAAGTCGCGGTCGACGGCAAGAGTGCGGACTTCGGCCAGGTCTTCCCACATCACGTGGAGCGCACCGCAGCCGACGACCTGACCGTCCGAGTCGCGTTCCGCGACCCAGAACTCCTGGATGTCCTCATAAAGGACGACCGGCGCTTTGTCCAGCAGGATCCGCTGCTGGACGTACTGGTCGAGCAGGCGGCGCAGCGCGGGAACATCACCGGTGCGCGCTCGGCGGATCGTCACTGTTTTTGCATGTGCAGCGGAAAACTCACCCATGCCCGGACGTTATCGCCCCGGCTCGGTGCCCGGCGCCGCGGAGTCGCCTTCGGCGGGCGGCGCCGCCGGGGAGTCGGCGGGCCCTTCGGGTTCCTGGGACACTTCGGGTTCCTGGGAGGCTTCGGGTTCCGCCGGCTGCACGATGCGTACGGCGTCCCTGAGTGCCTCGCGCTGTTCCGCCGACATCATGCCGAAGAAGGCCACGAGGGCGGCGGCGGGGTTGTCGCTCGTCGACCAGGCTTCGTTCATCAGTGCGGCCGAGTAAGCGGCCCGGGTGGAGACCGCCGTATATCGATAGGCGCGGCCTTCCGCCTCGCGGCGGACCCAGCCCTTCTGATGAAGATTGTCCATAACGGTCATGACCGTGGTGTACGCGATGGACCGTTCCTGCTGCAGGTCTTCCAGGACTTCGCGAACGGTGACCGGGCGGTTCCACTGCCACACCCGCGTCATGACTGCGTCTTCGAGTTCTCCCAAGGGGCGAGGCACAGCAGCACGATAGTGCGGGTTGTGGTGAATTGCGCGGCTATCCGGGCGGCCAGGCGCAACAAAATTGGGCGTACGGCCGGGAAGCCGTACGCCCGTTCCCCGCCGAGGGGGCCTACTTCCGGGGCTGGGACTGCTGGGCGGCCTCGGCGCGGGCGAGCACGGCGTCGACGGCCGCGTCCTCCTTGGCCTTGTTGGAGCCGCCCTGGCTCTTCACGATCGTCACGACGAGCGCGATGAAGAACACGGCCATCACGAAGGGGGGCACGAGTGCGGAAACGTAGTCCATGCCCCCAGCCTAGCTATCCGACCGCGCGCCCGGACTCCGGGGGCGCGGCGGGCTTGCGGCGGGGCGGGAAGACCTCGCCCGGGGTCGGGATGGGGCGTGCCGGGCGGTCGTCCGGGCGCGGCTCGGGCTTCGGCCGCGCGGGCTCGTCGTCCTTGTCGGTGCCGCCCGCCAGGGTCAGCAGCCGGGTGCGCGGAGCGGGCGTCGTGGAGAGCCTGCGGCGTACGGAGCGCTCCGCGATGGTCTGGGCCCGCTCCAGCAGCGCGGCGGCGACCGGGTTGGCGCGCAGGGCCCGGAGGGCGGCCAGGTCGTCCGGCACGGGCTCGTAGCCGGCCGCCAGGGCGTCCTGCAGCAGCTCCAGGTAGCCGGAGAGGCTGCCGGGCAGGGCGGCTCTGTACCGCGCCAGGTCGGCGAGGAGGAACGCTCTCAGTCTCCCCGCCTCCTGGACCGCGTCGTCCACCGACGCCGCGAGGCGCAGGCAGTCCTGGACCTCGACGGCCGTCAGGGGGGCCGTCGAGGACTGAAGGGCGTGAGCGAGCGAACGCCTGAGCACGTGAAGCTCATCGGCGCCGAACGCCATGCCGCCGCGGGATCCGTAGGGCGTGGGCATGGGCCGAAGATACGCGCTAATCGGACAAAATCCCTTGAGTGGACACGTACAGGGCGCGTGTCCTCGCGCGAAGGGGCCGGGTGGGCTCAGTCCGGCTGCTTGACCACGCGCAGGAAATCGGCCCAGGCGGCCTGGGTGGTGGCGAGGACCAGATGGGCCGGGTCGGCGCGGTCCGCCACGCGGACCAGAGTGCCGGGGGCGGCGCTGACGTACACGCAGTTGTCCCCCTCGCCGCAGAACGAGGACTTCTGCCAGGCGGGCCGAGCGGTCATGTCGTCTCCTCCGGTCACTGGCGCTGGTGGCGCCGGGGACGGGCTCCCTGAACATCTCGTGGGGCACGTTATCCCCGCGATGGCCGTGCTCCGGCCATTTCCGGGGAAATTGTCACGGCGGGCATCAGCGCGCCGTAAAGACGGGAAGGCCGGGACGGGCGGTACGGGCCGTGACCGAAGCGGCCCCCGGCCTCCGGGGCGGGAGGGCGGGGGCCGTCGGGGCGCTAGGGCGGACGGGCCGCGGGACCGGCGGTCCCGGGCGGGGTCAGCCGAACGCGGGGGCGTTGCGCTCGTAGACCAGGCGGAGGCCGATCAGGGTGAGCCAGGGCTCGTGGTCGTCGATGACGGCGGCCTCCCCGATGACGACGGGGGCCAGGCCGCCGGTGGCGATGACCCGGACGTCCTCCGGGTTTCCGCCCGGGCCCGCCAGCTCCTTGGCCATCCGGGTGACGATCCCGTCGACCTGGCCCGCGAACCCGTAGACCACGCCCGACTGCATCGCCTCGACCGTGGACTTGCCGACGACGTTGCGCGGGCGGGCCAGCTCGATCTTGCGGAGCTGGGCGCCCCGGACGCCGAGGGCCTCCATGGAGATCTCGATGCCCGGGGAGATGACCCCGCCGACGTACTCGCCCTTCGCGGACACCGCGTCGAAGGTGGTGGCCGTCCCGAGGTCGACCACGATCGCCGGGCCGCCGTAGAGCTCGACGACCGCGACCGCGTTGACGATGCGGTCGGCGCCGACCTCCTTCGGGTTGTCCATCAGGATCGGTACGCCCGTCTTGGTGCCGGGCTCCACGATCACCGCCGGAACGTCGCCGTAGTAGCGCCGGGTCACCTCGCGGAGCTCGTGCAGCACCGCCGGCACCGTCGAGCAGATCGCGATGCCGTGGATGCCGTCGCCCAGTTCGTTGCCGAGCATCGGGTGCATGCCCATCAGGCCCTGCATCAGCACGGCCATCTCGTCGGCCGTGCGGCGCGGGTCGGTCGAGACGCGCCAGTGCTCGACGATCTCGTCACCGTCGAACAGGCCAAGGACCGTATGGGAGTTGCCCACGTCGATGGTGAGGAGCATCGGTTACACCGCCTCGCGCAGATCGAGGCCGATGTCCAGGATCGGGGAGGAGTGGGTCAGCGCGCCGACCGCGAGGAAGTCGACACCGGTCTCGGCGTAGGCGCGGGCGGTGTCCAGGGTGAGGCGGCCCGAGGACTCCAGGGTGGCGCGGCCCGCGACCAGGGCGACGGCCTTCGCGGTCTGCTCCACGGTGAAGTTGTCGAGCAGGATCAGGTCGGCCCCGGCCTCCAGGACCTCGCCGACCTGCTCCAGGGTGTCGACCTCGACCTCGATCGGGACCTCCGGGAAGGCCTCCCGCACGGCGGTGAAGGCCTGGACGACCCCGCCGGCCGCGACCACGTGGTTGTCCTTGACCAGCGCCGCGTCCGACAGCGACATGCGGTGGTTGACCCCGCCGCCGCAGCGCACCGCGTACTTCTCCAGGGAGCGCAGGCCCGGGGTTGTCTTGCGGGTGTCGCGGACCTTGGCGCCGGTACCCTCCAGGACCTCGGCCCAGCGGCGGGTGGCCGTCGCGACGCCCGACAGGCGGCACACGATGTTGAGGGCGCTGCGCTCGGCGGTCAGCAGGTCCCGGGTGCGCGAGCGCACCGACAGGAGCACGTCGCCGGCCTTGACGCTGTCGCCGTCCTCCGCGTGCCGCTCGACCTCGAAGGACTCGGTGCAGACGACCGAGAAGACGGCCTCGGCGATGCGCAGGCCGGCCACGACGCCGTCCTCGCGGGCGACGAAGTCGGCGATCGCCTCGGCCTCTTCGGGGACCGTGGCGACGGTGGTGACGTCGACCCCGCCGTCGAGGTCCTCGGAGAGGGCCATGTGCGCGATGTCCTCGACCTCGATGGGGTCCAGGCCGGCCTCCTCCAGGAGTGTGGCGAGGGCCGGGTCGAGGCCGGACTCCTCCCCTTCTCCGCAGGCGCAGTCGTCGCCGCAGCCGCCCGCTTCGCTCTGGCCGACGAGGGGGAGCTCGGCGTGCTCGTGCTCGTGGTTGTGGTCGTGCTCGTGCGTGCTCACGGTTACGGCTCCAGGCTTTCGTTGCGGTTGAGGCTGTCGGTGCTGTCAGTGCTGTCAGTGCTCTCGGTGCTCAAGGGGACCCGTACGGACGGGAAGTCCGCCGAGTCCGTGGGGGTGACGACCAGGGCCCGCCGCTCGGTCTCCGACAGGCGGACGACCAGGTGGCGGCGCCAGTCGGCGTCGTCCCGGTCGGGGTGGTCCTCGCGCCAGTGGCAGCCGCGGGTCTCCGCGCGCCGCTGGGCGGCGGCGACCAGCACCCGGGCCACGCACAGGAGGTTGGTGGCCTCCCAGGTCTCGGTGCCGGGGACGGCCGTCTTGCCGCGGGTCTCCAGCTCCGTGAGCGCGGTCGCGTACAGGGCTTCGAGCGCGGCGGCGGCCCGGCGCAGCGACTCGGCGGAGCGGAGCACGCCCGCGCCGTCGGTCATGATGCGCTGGATCTCGTAGCGCGCCTCGGCGGGCTGGAGGGGGCCGGTGGCTGGGACGGGGATGCCCGGGCCGGTGCCCGCGGGCGCGTTCCAGATGATGTCGTCGGCGATGCGCTCGGCGAAGACCAGGCCCTCCAGCAGGGAGTTGGAGGCCAGCCGGTTCGCTCCGTGCACCCCGGTGCAGGCGACCTCGCCGCAGGCGTACAGCCCGGGGACGGTGGTGCGGCCGTGCAGGTCGGTCCGTACGCCGCCGGAGGCGTAGTGCGCGGCCGGGGCGACCGGGATGGGCTCGGTGACCGGGTCGATGCCGTGCGAGCGGCAGGCGGCCAGGATGGTCGGGAAGCGCTGCTCCCACATCTCGGCGCCGAAGTGCCGGGCGTCCAGGTACATGTGCTGCGTGCCCTGCTCCTGCATGCGGCGCATGATGCCCTTGGCGACGATGTCGCGCGGGGCGAGCTCGGCGAGCTCGTGCTGGCCGGACATGAAGCGGACGCCGCCGGCGTCGACGAGGTACGCGCCCTCGCCGCGGACGGCCTCGGACACCAGGGGCTGCTGACCCTCGGCGTCGGCGCCGAGGAAGAGCACGGTGGGGTGGAACTGGACGAATTCGAGGTCGGAGACCTCGGCCCCGGCGCGCAGGGCGAGGGCCACGCCGTCGCCGGTGGAGACCGACGGGTTGGTCGTCGCGGAGAAGACCTGGCCCATGCCGCCGGTCGCGAGGATGACGGCGGGCGCGTGGACGGCGCCCACCCCGTCGTGCTGGCCCTCGCCCATGACGTGCAGGGTGACGCCCGCGGTACGGCCCTGCGCGTCCAGGAGCAGGTCCAGGACCAGGGCGTTCTCTACGGTCTCGATGCCGGCGTCCTGGACGGCCTCGACGAGCGCGCGGGAGATCTCGGCGCCGGTGGCGTCCCCTCCGGCGTGCGCGATGCGGCGGCGGTGGTGGCCACCCTCGCGGGTCAGCTCGATCTCGCCGGTCTCGGCGGAGGTGTCGAAGACGGCGCCGGTCGCGATGAGTCGGCGCACGGCGTCGGGGCCCTCGGTGACCAGGAGCCGGACGGCTGCCTCGTCGCACAGCCCGGCGCCCGCGACGAGGGTGTCCTCGAGGTGCTGCTCGGGAGTGTCCCCGTCGCCGAGGGCGGCGGCGATGCCGCCCTGGGCCCAGCGGGTGGATCCGTCGTCGAGCCGGGCCTTGGTGACGACGACCGTACGGCGGCCCGCGGCCGCGCAGCGCAGCGCGGCGGTCAGTCCGGCGACTCCGGATCCGACGACCACGACATCGGCGTCCACGGACCAGCCGGGCGCCTGGGCGTGGAGCCGTATGCCGGTGCTGGTGCCCGCTGCTGCGGGGCCTCTGCCTGTGGTGCTCACGGTTGTGCTCCGAACTCCAATGGGATGTTGTCGATCAGCCGGGTCGCGCCCACTTTCGCGGCGACGGCCAGTACGGCCTGACCGGTGAAGCCGTGGCCGGCCTCGGTGAAGTCCTGGGGGTCCACCAGCGCCAGGTAGTCCAGTACGAGGGGCGGATCGTGGCGGCCCGCCTCCTCCAGGACGTGTCGCGCGGCGGCCCGTACGGCCTCCGGCAGCCCGGCGCCCGCCGCGGCGACGGCGTGCGCGTCGGCGGAGGCGCGGATCTCGCCGAGCCGGGCCAGACCGGTGGCCCGCTCGTCCCCGGCCGGGGGCGCCTGCGCCTCGGCGCGGGCGCGCAGCGCGGACTGCGCGGCGAGGCGGTCGCGGCCGGCGAACAGGGCCCGGGAGAGCGCGAGGGCGGTGCCGCGCTCCTTGGCGGAGAGGTAGCGGTTGCGGGAGGACAGCGCGAGCCCGTCGCCCTCGCGCACGGTCGGTACGCCGACCACCTCCACGGGGAAGTTGAGGTCGGTCACCATGCGCCGGATCAGGGCCAGTTGCTGCGCGTCCTTCTGGCCGAAGAAGGCCAGGTCGGGGCGGGTGAGGTGGAGCAGTTTGGCGACGACGGTCAGCATGCCGTCGAAGTGGCCAGGGCGGGTGGCGCCTTCGAGGCGGCCGCCCATCGGGCCGGCGGTGATCCGGACCTGGGGGTCGCCGCCGGGGTAGACCTCGCCGACGGCCGGGGCGAACACGGCGTCGGCTCCGGCGGCTCCGGCGATCGCCAGGTCGGCGTCGAGGGTGCGGGGGTAGCGGTCGAGGTCCTCGTTCGCCCCGAACTGGAGGGGGTTGACGAAGACCGTGACCACGACCTGGCCGGTGGGGCCGACGTGCTCGCGGGCGGTGCGGACCAGGGTGGCGTGGCCCTCGTGGAGGGCGCCCATGGTCATGACGACCGCGCGGCGGCCGGCGGCGGCGCGCGCCAGGCCGTGCAGGGCCTCTGCGGTATCGAGCAGGATCACAGCTCGCCCCCTTCGCTTCCCTCGGGGCCGGTTCCGGGGCCGGTTCCGGGGCCCGGGAGGGCTGCTCCGTCGGCGAGCACACCGAGGAGGTCCTCGGCCAGTTCGGGCTTGAGCAGGCCGTGCGCGAGGGCGCGGTCGGCGGTCGTACGGGCCATCGCGAGGTACCCGGCGACGGTGCCCGGGGCGTGCTTGCGCAGCTCCGAGACGTGCACGGCGACGGTACCGGCGTCACCGCGGGCCACCGGGCCGGTCAGGGCGGCGTCACCGGATCGCAGGGCGTTGTCGAGGGCCGCGCCGAGGAGCGGGCCGAGCATCCGGTTCGGGTGCTCCACGCCCGCCTTGGCCAGCAGTTCCATCGACTGGGCCACCAGGGTGACCAGGTGGTTCGCACCGAGGGCGAGGGCCGCGTGGTAGAGCGGGCGGTTCGTCTCGGCGATCCACTCGGGCTCCCCGCCCATCTCGATGACCAGGGCCTCGGCGGCGAGCCGCAGCTCGTCGGGGGCGGTCACCCCGAAGGAGCAGCCCGCGAGGCGCTGCACGTCGACCTCGGTGCCGGTGAAGGTCATCGCGGGGTGCAGGGCCAGCGGGAGCGCGCCCGCGCGGCGGGCCGGGTCCAGCACGGAGACCCCGTACCGCCCGGAGGTGTGGACGAGGAGCTGTCCGGGGCGGACCGCGCCGGTCTCGGCGAGGCCTTCCACCAGGGACGGCAGGGCGTCGTCGGGGACCGTCAGCAGCACGAGGTCGGAGACCTCCAGCACCTGCGCGGGAGGGACGACGGGCACACCCGGCAGCATCCGCTCGGCCCGGCGCCGCGAGGCGTCGGAAACGCCCGACACCGCGACGGGCCGGTGCCCGGTCTGCTGCAGGGCGCGGGCCAGCGCCGGGCCGACCCGGCCGGCTCCGACGACACCGACGGAGAGCCGGGCGGGGCGCTCCGCCTGGGGGGCTGTGTTCACGCGGGGGAGGCCTTCCGCTCCGTTCCGGTCCGCGGGGGGTACCGGACGATACGTCGCCATGCTAGCTCCTGGCGTGCGGGCCGGTCGGCGATGATCGGGGGATGAACCAGGACACGGAGCGGAACGCCGGCGCGGAGCGGAACGCCGGCGCGGAGCGGAACGCCGGCGCGGAGCCGGAACGGGTCACGGACGCGGAGCGGGTCGCGGAACCGGACGCGGCGGCGGAACGAATGGCACGAGCCGCCTCGGAACGGGCCGACAAGCAGGCGGCGGGGGCGGCGGCAGCCGAGCGGGCGGACGAGCGGGCGGCGGGCGCGGCGGCAGCCGAGCGGGCCGACAAGCAGGCGGCGGAGCCGGCGGGCGGTGCGGCGGCGGAACGGGCCGAGGACCGGGCGGCGGGGGCGGCGGCAGCCGGGCTCGCCGACGCGCAGGCGGCGGCCGAGCGGGCCGAGGAGGAGGCGGCCGACGCGGCCGATGCGGTGGCCGAGCGGCTGGTGGTCGCGGGGCGGGCCGCGGCGCGCAAGCTCTCGTACAGCCTGCGCGAGGCCACGGTCGGCGAGCTGTTGGCGGAGCTGGCCGGGCTGGCCCCGGACTCCGAGGAGCCGGCCGACATCTACGGCAACGGCATCGTGGAGCGGCTGGAGCGGCGGGTCGCGGAGCTCCTCGGCACCGAGGACGCGGCGTTCTTCCCGACCGGGACCATGGCCCAGCAGATCGCGCTGCGCTGCTGGGCCGCCCGGACCGGGAACCCGGTGGTCGCCCTGCACCCGATGAGCCATCCGGAACGGTGGGAGGGCGGCGCGCTGTCCGTCGTCTCGGGGCTGCGGACCGTCCACCCGACGGGCGAACCGCGCCAGCCGACCGCGTCCGAGCTCGCCGAGCTGCCGGAGCCCTTCGGGACGCTGATGCTGGAGCTTCCGCTCCGGGACGCGGGCTTCCTGCTCCCGACCTGGGAGGAGCTGTCGGCCCTGGTGGACACCGCCCGGGAACGGGACGCGGTGGTCCACTTCGACGGGGCCCGGCTGTGGGAGTCGACGGTCCACTTCGGCCGGACGCTGCCGGAGATCGCGGCGCTGGCGGACTCGGTGTACGTCTCCTTCTACAAGTCCCTCGGGGGCCTCAGCGGGGCCGCCCTCGCCGGATCGGCGTCGCTCGTGGCGGAGTCGAAGGTCTGGCGGCACCGGTACGGGGGCCAGATCTTCCGCCAGTTCCCGGCCGCGCTGTCCGCCCTGGCCGGGCTGGAACGGGAGCTGCCGGAGCTGCCCTCCTACGTGGCCAAGGCGCGGACGGTGGCGTCCGCCCTGGCCTCGGCGCTCGCCGCGGCTCCGGAGGTGCCCTGGTTCCGGGTCCACCCGGAGGTGCCGCACACCCACCAGTTCCAGGTGTGGCTCCCGTACGACGCGGACCGCCTCACGGAGGCGGGTGTCCGCCTGGCGGAGGAGACGGGCACGGTCCTCTTCCGCCGCTGGTCCCCCGACGGCCCGCCGGGCCTGTCGGTGACGGAGGTCGAGGTCACCCGCCCGGGCCTGTCCTGGACGGAATCGGAAGTCGCCACCGCGGTGGCCGACTTCGTCGCCCGCCTGTAGCCCGGACGGGCGCGGCTTGCCCATCTGCGGCCCGGACGGGCGAAGGGCCGCCCGCCCGTCAGACGAGGGGCCGGCGGGTCAGCAGGCGGCGGAGGGCCGAGCGCCAGGGGTGGCGGGCCGGGGCGCCGTCGAGGACGGCCCGGAACTGCCCGTAGCGGCGGGCCTCGCGCAGGACGGCCACGTCGTCGCGGCCCGGGGGCGGGGGCATCGGGGTGCGGTGCTGGGTGGCCCGGTAGGTGTCGACGAGGTACTGCTCGATCGCGCTCATGCGTCCACCCTGAACCGGCCCGCGGGCGCTGCGCGCGCTGATTGACCGAGGCCGTCAATCGACCCCCGGGGTCACGGCGCCGCTGCGCGGGGCGGAGCTCCCCTACCCGCCCTTCCACCGTTCCCAGGGCTCCGCCCTGACCCGCGCCTCAAACGCCGGCGGGGCTGGGAGGCCCCCCGGGCTCTGCCCAGACCCGGTCCTCAATCGCCGGACGGGCTGGGGAGGGGGCCCCGGGCTGCGCCCGGACCCCCTGGGGCTCCGCCCCAGACCCCGGTCCTCAAACGCCGGACGGCTGAAAAACCAAACCCCGGCCGGGACTGAAGTGTCCCCCGGCCCGGACTGAACTGCCCCCGGCCGGGACTGACTGTCCCCCCGGCCGGGGTCGGGGGCTGCGGCCAGGGCCGGGGACGGGGGCGGGGTGGGGTGTTGGCCGGGACGTAAAGCGTGATTTGTGGCGCACAAAGAAGCCACAACTATCGAACGTCGGGCACAGGGCGCCTAAATCATGCAGTCCAGGCCAACACCCCACCCCGCCCCCGGCACCGGCCCCCAGACGCAGCCAACCCGCCGCACAGGCCACCCCCAGCCCCGCCGGCGCTTGAGGCGCAAGGGCTCGGCCGGGTGGGGGAAGGGCGCGTGGCCTGGCGCCCAGGCAGCCCCCGCGGCGGCAGAATGATCCGATGAGCGTCACCATCGACATCACCGGGCTCCCCGCGGAGCGGATCGGCTTCGCGCCGTCCCCCCTCGCAGAGCTCTGCATGGCGTTGCACGCGCTCTCCCAGCCCGGCCACCACCCCGGCCTCGCCTCCTGGACCTCCACCACCTCCGCCGCGCTCGACCCGGACCTCGCGGACCGGCTGCTGGAGGGCGATTTCATGTGGCGCAGCTCCTTCGCCGACCTGTTCATGGCCTTCGCCGGGATTCCCGGCGGCTCCGGCCTGCCCGCGAGCACGCTGGCCGCCGAGCTCGACGTACTCGACCGGCTGGACGACGAGCGGTTCGTGACCGCCGCCCTGGAGCACTGCCGGCTGGCCCTCTACAACGACGGCGGCGGGCCGTCCCCGCTCTCGGATCCGCTCGCCCGGGCGAAGGCCCTGGAGTCGGCCTCCGCGCGCGGTCCGCAGCAGCTGGCCTTCGCCGTGCGGGTGCTCGACGACACCGCGGGTGTCCGGGTCTGGCTGCGCCGGCTGATGGAGGACTGCGACGAGGCCTTCTTCGCGGAGACCTGGCGCCGCGTCGAGCCCCGCCAGAGCGCGGACGCCCGGCACAAGACGGAGGTGCTGCGGCGCAAGGGGCTGCCCGCCGTACTGAAGGAGGTCTCCTCGGCGCTGAGCGTCGACGAGGAGCTGAAGACCGTCACGGTGGACAAGATGGTCCACGGGTCCACGACCGCGACCGATCACCGAATAGGCGACGGCCTGCTGTTCGTGCCCACGAACTTCGGCTGGCCCCACCTGCTGGTGCTGCACGCCCCCGGCTGGCGCCCGGTGATCCACTACCCGCTCGGCTCTCCCGAACTGGCCTCCTCCCCGGGGTCGGTGGAGCTGCTGCAGCGGCGCATGGAGGCCCTGGCCCATCCGATGCGGATGATGCTGTGCCGCAACCTGGCGCGCGCCCCGTACACGACCGGCGAGCTGGCGGCCGCGCACGGGATCACCGCACCGGAGGTGTCCCGTCATCTGGCGGTGCTGAAGAAGGCCGGGCTGCTCCAGACCCGCCGCCAAGGGCGGTACGTCCAGCACCAGCTGGATCTGGCGGCGGTCGCGCGGATCGGCTCCGACTTCATCGAGGGCATCCTGCGGTAGTCCCGCGGCAGCGCGGCGGCAGCCGGGCAGCCGGGCAGCACGGAGAGCGGGCGTTGGCCGGATTTCGACGGCTCAGATACTCCGATATACGGATTTCACAAACCGGAATCAGTGAAAGGTCTGGTCACGGCCGCCACTTGATGTCTAACGTGCGTCCACCGCTCACACAGCTCCCCCACCGGCGCAACGCACCTGACCTGCGTCCGCGTCCCCGCACCGCCGTACGCCGCACCCCCGTACGCCCGTACGCCCATGCCAACGAAAGACGCACGACGCACGACGCACGACGACGACGCCGCACGCCTCCGCATGCGCTCCCGCATCTGCCGTGGAAGGACCTTCATGCCCTCACGCCGTATAGCCGCAGCCACCGCCGCCCTGGCGGCCGCGGCCCTCGTCTCCCCGCTGCTCCTCGCCGGACCCGCCGGCGCCACCGGCAGCCCGCAGAGCGACGCCGCCCGGGGTGACGCCCTGGCCCGAAAGCTGGTCAAGGACTCCACCGGCAAGGGTGCCAACAACCACCTGAAGGTCTTCCAGGCCATCGCCGACTACAACAAGGGCACCCGTGTGGCGGGTTCCAAGGGCCACGTCCAGTCGGCCCAGTACGTCGAGCTCGTCATGCGCGCGGCCGGATACAAGGTCACCAAGAACGAGTTCGACTTCGTGTACGTCGAGACGATCGCCGAGACCCTGAAGGTCAACGGCCCGGCCGGCCGCGACGTCCCGATCAAGCTGATGACGTACACCGCCAGCGGCCCGGCGAACGGTGTGACGGCGCAGATCGCCGCCGCCCCGGTCGACGCCGACGGCACCAGCGGCTGCGAGCCCGCCGACTTCGCCGCGGGCGCCTTCACCGGCAAGGTCGCGCTGATCAAGCGCGGAGGCTGCGCCTTCGCCGTCAAGCAGCAGAACGCGGCCGACGCCGGCGCGGTCGGCGCGGTGATCTACAACAACACCGCGGGCGCCCTGAACGGCACCATCGGCGCGGCCGACGCGGGCAGGATCCCGACCGGCGGTGTGACGCAGGCCGAGGGCGAGCGGCTCGCCGCCGACGCCGCCGCGGGGCCGGTCGAGGTCACCCTCGACATCCGCGAGTTCCGGGAGAACCGCAAGACGTACAACGTCGTCGCGGAGACCCGGGGCGGTGACGCGAACAACACCGTCTTCCTCGGTGCGCACCTCGACTCCGTCGCGGCGGGCCCGGGCATCAACGACAACGGCTCCGGCTCGGCCGGCATCCTCCAGGTCGCACAGCGGCTCGCGAGCAGCCAGACGAAGATCAAGAACAAGGTCAAGTTCGCCTGGTGGTCGGCGGAGGAGTTCGGCCTGCTCGGCTCCGAGGCGTACGTCGACGGGCTGACGGAGGAGCAGAAGAAGCAGATCAAGCTCTACTTGAACTTCGACATGATCGCCTCGCCGAACGCCGCGTACTTCGTCTACGACGGCGACGACTCGGACAAGGTCGGCTCGGGCCCCGGCCCCGAGGGCTCGGCGCAGCTGGAGAAGGGGATCAACGACTTCCTCGACTCCAAGAACATCCCGCGCGAGGGCACCGACTTCTCGGGCCGCTCGGACTACGGCCCGTTCATCGCGGTCGGCATCCCCTCGGGCGGTACGTTCACGGGCGCCGAGGGCATCAAGACGCCGGAGCAGGCGGCGAAGTTCGGCGGACAGGCCGGGGTCGCGTACGACGTGAACTACCACGGCAAGGGTGACACCCTCGCGAACATCGACCAGAAGGCGCTCGACATCAACGTCGACGTCATCGCGGACGCGGTGGGTCACTACGCGTACGACCTGGCGCCGCTGTCGAAGCCGGTGCCGGCGCAGCCGACCGACGGCTCGGGCAGCGGTGGTGGCCTCCACGAGGGCCACGACCACGCGTCGGAGTAGTCCGCCCCGGGTGGGTAACGGTGGCCGCTGCGCGGCCACCGTTACCCCGGCCAGCCGCCCACCCCCACCGGCTGGACCAGCCAGCCGAAGTCGCCCAGGCCGCCGCGGGCGGTGAGTTCCGCGGCCTCCCCGGCCAGGGACAGCGCGCGGACGTACCCCACCGGGTCGGTGGAGGCCAGGGCCAGCGGGGGCCGGGCCCCCGAGACGCCGAGGGCGGCCAGCGCGTCCCGCTGGGTCAGCAGCACCGCCCCCGGCCCCGCGCACGCGTCGAGCGCCACGTGCGCGGTGACGTCGCAGCTCCCGTCCGGCACGGGGGCGGTCTCCCGGCCGGCCCGGAATCCGGTGAGCGTCCCGAAGGGTGGCCGGGCCTCCCGGGTGTGGGCGTAGTCCACCGCGACCGCCAGGCCCCGGTCGAGCGTCGCGACGGCCGCCGCCCAGGCCTCGTCCCGGGGCAGTCCGATCTCCGCCCGGCCCGAACCGGAACCCGCCTGCGGCCACCACCGCTCCAGCCACGCCCGGTCCGCCCCGTCCAGCGGCTCGCCCGGACGCTCCGTACCGTCCCGCGCGACCTCCACGTAGCGCCCGTCCTCGGCGAGGTCCAGCGGTACGTTGTCGAGCCACTCGTTGGCGAAGAGCAGGCCCCGGGCCCCCCGGGGCGGTTCGCTCACCCAGCGGATCCGCCCGTCGAGCCCGGCGGGCCGCCCCGCGCGTTCCACGCCGTACGGCCTCACCCGCGCGGCCGTCTCCGGCGGGAGCGCCGCGAGCACCCCGGCCAGCAGTTCCCCGCGCCCGGCCCCCACGTCGACGAGGTCCAGCTCCTCCGGGAGGCCGAGCTCCCCGTCCACCCACAGGAGCAGCCGGGCCACGGCCCGCGCGTAGAGCGGCGAGGCATGCACGGACGTGCGGAAATGCCCGGAGGGACCGGGCCCGCCGGGGCATACGTAGAAGCCGTCGGGGCCGTACAGGGCCCGCTCCATCGCCGTCCGCCAGCGCACGTGACCCACCTGCGCCGTGCCTTCACCCTGAGTGCTCATCGCTGAAAGGTTATGGTCGCCTCCACCTCGGGTAGTACTCGCGCGTCGCACGGATCGCCCCTCTGGTTGACTCCAGCACCTATCGGCTGTCCCTACTCTGGGTTACGTGCAGCGCCTCTACGATTTCCTCCGCAGACACCCGACGGGCGTCGACAGCTTCTGGGCTGTCCTCTTCTTCGGGTTCTCGATGGCTGTCGTCGCCTCGATGCACCAGGGCACCACCGCCGCGCTGCTCGCCACCCCCTGTGTGGTGGCGCTGAGCAGCGCCGTCGCGCTGCGACGCAAGTGGACCGTTCCGGTCTTCTGGCTCACCGTCGCCACCGGCCTCTACCAACTGGCCATCGGCGCGGATGCGAACTTCTACGATTTCGCGATGCTCGTGGTCCTCTTCACGGTCGCCGCCTCCGACGTGCCCCGCTGGGTCTCGCGCACGGCGCTGGGCTGGGGGCTGAGCGCCTCCGCGCTGTACTTCCTGCGCAACGGCGTGGACAAGTCGAACTCCACCACCGACAACCTGCTCTTCGTCGTGTTCATGATGATCCCGTTCGCCCTCGCCTGGGTGATGGGCGACTCCCTGCGCACCCGCCGGGCCTATTACGCCCAGCTCGTCGAGCGCAACCAGCGCCTGGAGCAGGAGCGCGCGGCGCAGGCCAAGGTGGCCGTCGCCGCCGAGCGGGCCCGGATCGCCCGCGAGCTGCACGACGTCGTCGCGCACAACGTGTCGGTGATGGTGGTCCAGGCCGACGGCGCCGCCTACGTGATGGACGCGGCCCCCGAGCAGGCCAAGGAGGCCCTGCAGACCATCTCCGGCACCGGGCGCCTGGCCCTCGCCGAGATGCGCCGGCTGCTCGGCGTCCTGCGCACCGGCGAACCGCAGGAGTCCGAGGACTACGTGCCGCAGCCCGACGTGGAGCAGATCGAGGTCCTGGTCGAGCAGGTACGGACGGCCGGGCTCTCGGTGGACTTCGAGGTCGAGGGCGCACCGCGCAAGCTGCCCAGCGGCGTGGAGCTGACCGCGTACCGGATCGTCCAGGAAGCACTGACGAACACCCGCAAGCACGGCGGCCCGGCCGCGAAGGCCAGCGTCCGGCTCGTCTACTTCGACGACGGGCTCGGCCTGCTCGTCGAGGACGACGGACGCGGCGCGGCCCACGAGCTGTACACGGACGGCGGCGCGGACGGCGCCGGACACGGGCTGATCGGCATGCGCGAACGCATCGGTATGGTCGGAGGCACCCTCGACGCGGGCCCCCGGCCCGGTGGCGGCTTCCGGATCAGCGCCCTGCTCCCCCTGAAGAAAAGGTGACCATGTCCTTCCCCACCGGCCCCTCCATCCGCGTAATGCTGGTCGACGACCAGGTACTGCTGCGCACCGGCTTCCGGATGGTGCTCGCGGCGCAGCCCGACATGGAGGTCGTCGCCGAGGCCGGCGACGGCCTGGAGGCGCTGGAGGTGCTGCGGGCCACCAAGGTGGACGTGGTGCTGATGGACGTCCGCATGCCCCGCCTCGACGGGGTCGAGGCGACCCGCCGCATCTGCGAGCCCGAGGAACACCCCAAGGTCATCATCCTGACCACCTTCGACCTCGACGAGTACGCCTTCTCGGGGCTGAAGGCGGGCGCGAGCGGGTTCATGCTCAAGGACGTCCCGCCCGGCGAGCTGCTGGCCGCGATCCGCTCCGTGCACAGCGGCGACGCGGTCGTCGCCCCGTCCACGACGCGCCGGCTGCTGGACCGGTTCGCGCCGATGCTCCCGTCGACCTCGGCGGAACCCCGGAACAAGGACGTCGAGCGGCTGACGGAGCGCGAGCGCGAGGTCATGCTGCTGGTCGCCCAGGGCCTGTCGAACGGCGAGATCGCCGCCCGCCTCGTCCTGTCGGAGGCCACGGTCAAGACCCACGTGGGCCGCATCCTGACCAAGCTGGACCTGCGCGACCGGGTGCAGGTCGTGGTCCTGGCGTACGAGACGGGGCTGGTCCGCGCGGGCGGCGGCGGGGCGGCCTAGCCAGGTCCCGGCCCAGGCAGGGGCCCGGCCCAGGCTCCGCGGGCCGCGGATCCCGTCCCGCGGGCCGCGGATCCCGTCCGGCCTCAGGTCATCCAGCGGTCCGGGCGGGCCGCCGCACGGGAGGTGCGGGAGCGGGCCGCCTGGGCGCGGAGCAGGTCGGCAGCCTCCGCCGCGCCCCGCAGGCGGGCCGTGACGGTGGCGTTCGCGCCGGTGTCCACGTGGACGTCGGCCACCCCGCGGGTCCGCTTCCAGGGGCCCTGGGACAGCCGCACGCTCTGCACCTTGGCGTGCGGGACGATCTCCGTACGCCGGCACAGGCGGCCGTGGCGGGCCGCGAACACGTCCTCGGAGACGGCCAGGCCGTACCCCTTCCACCACACCGGGACCACCCAGCGCGATCCGCTCCGGGGCGAGGGCTCGAAGACGAGGCCCCCCAGGTCCACGCCGGGCAGCACACGCGCCACGACGGCGTGGGCGGCGGCCCGGGTGGCCACCGGGACCAGGACGTCGTTCTTCGAGCCGGCCACCGCCAGCTCCACCCGGACCCAGCCGCGCCGGCGCCACAGCAGCGGCTCGACGATCCGTACGGTCTGCACGCGTCCCGGCGGCACCGTCTCGTGGGCGCGGTCGAGCATGCCGTGGTCGAGCCGCAGCCCGTCCGGGGACTCGGCGACCGTCCAGTCGTACTCGGCGAGGAAGCGCCCGGCGGTGCCCTTCCAGACCGCGCCGAGCAGCGGGAGCAGGGTGACGAGGGCCGCCCACGGGCTGGCACTGAGCCACCACACCACCAGCGGCCCGGCGAGCCCCGCGGCCAGTGCGGCCCAGGCGGACAGCGTGAGCAGCATCGACACCGCCAGATCGCGCGGCGCCACCCGCAGCAGCGACCGCTCGGGGGCCTCGCCCAGGACGACGGCCTCGGCCGGGGCGAAGCCCGCCGCGCGGGCCAGCAGTTCCGCGCGCAGCGCGACGGCCTCGTCCTCGGCGAGGAAGGCCAGCTCGTCCTTGTCGTCGGTGCCGATGACGTCGATGCGGAGCTTGGCCACGCCGGCCATGCGGGCCAGCAGCGGCCGGGTGACGTCGATCGCCTGGATCCGGTCGAGGCGGATGTGCGCGGTGCGGCGGAAGAGGAGCCCGCTGCGGATGCGCAGTTCGGTGTCGGTGACCGCGTAGTGCGTGAACCACCAGCTGAGGAAGCCGTACACGCCGAAGACGAGGACCAGCGCGGCCAGCGCGAGGACCCGCAGGGCGACGGAGACGGCCGTCACCCAGTCGGTGACGTTCTCGCCCTGCTGGGCGACGATGCCGATGGTCGCGGCGATCGGCACCCAGGCACGGCGCAGCGGGGTGAGGAAGTGCAGCCGCCGCTCCTGCGCGGGCGCCTTGGCGTCCGGCTCGCGGGGCGCCGCCCCGACCCCCTCGGTGCCCACCACACCGCCGGAACCGAGCTCGGCGCCGACGTCGGCCCCGACCGCGGCGCCGGCCTCCGCACCCGCTCCCGAACCCGCCTCCGCCGGCGGGGTCACAGCCCCGCCGACCTTGCCTCGCCGAGCTCCGTCAGCCGGTCGCGCAGCCGTTCCGCCTCCTCGGGCGCGAGTCCGGGGATCGTGGCGTCGGTCGCCGCAGCGGCCGTGTGGAGCTGCACGGTGGCCAGCCCGTAGCGGCGCTCCAGGGGGCCCGAGGTCACCTCCACCAGCTGCATCCGCCCGTACGGGACCACGGTCTGCTCCCGCCACATCACGCCCCGGCTGATCAGCAGGTCGTCCGCGCGCTCCGCGTACCGCCAGGACCGCCAGTTCCGGCCGAGCATCACCCAGCCCCAGGCCAGCACCACCAGCCAGAACCCGCCGAGCGCCGCCCAGCCCGGTCCGACCGTCAGCCCCAGTACGACGGCCGTCACCACCGCGAAGAGGGACATCCACAACGCCAGCAGGAGCCTGCGCAGAGTCAGCAGCCCTCCCCGCAGCCCCACCCACTCCGGCGGACCCGCCGCACCCTCTGTCCCCGTGTCCATCCCCCCACCCTAGGCGCGTGGCTCCCGGATCGGGCCGGGGTTGCGTCGTCCTTCGGCCGCCGCCCCCGGATCCGGAATCCGGACCGGGCCGCGACCCACCCCCGCCGGCTGAGACAATGCCGCCATGACGGAGACCACGGTCGGCATCGGCGGCGCGGCGGAGAGCACCGACATGGTGCTCAACATCGGCCCCCAGCACCCTTCCACGCACGGCGTGCTGCGCCTGCGCCTCGTCCTGGACGGCGAGCGCATCGTCAGCGCCGAGCCGGTGGTCGGCTACATGCACCGAGGCGCCGAAAAGCTCTTCGAGGCCCGCGACTACCGCCAGATCGTGATGCTCGCGAACCGCCACGACTGGCTGTCCGCGTTCTCCAACGAGCTGGGCGTGGTCATGGCCGTCGAGCGGATGCTCGGCATGGAGGTGCCCGAGCGGGCCGTGTGGATGCGGACCCTGCTCGCCGAGCTGAACCGGGTCCTGAACCACCTGATGTTCCTCGGCTCGTACCCCCTGGAGCTGGGCGGCATCACCCCGATCTTCCACGCGTTCCGCGAGCGCGAGGAGCTGCAGGCCGTCATGGAGGAGATCTCCGGCGGCCGCATGCACTACATGTTCAACCGCGTCGGCGGCCTCAAGGAGGACCTCCCGGCCGGCTGGCTGGGCCGGGCCCGCGCCGCCATCGCCGACGTCAACACCCGCATGCACGTCTACGACGACCTGGTGCGCGGCAACGAGATCTTCCGCGCCCGCACCCGCGGCGTCGGCGTCCTGTCCGCCGAGGCCGTGCACGCGTACGGGGTCTCCGGCCCGATCGCCCGCGCCTCCGGCGTCGACTTCGACCTGCGCCGCGACGAGCCGTACCTCGCCTACGGCGAGCTCCAGGACGTCCTGAAGATCGTCACCCGCACCGAGGGCGACTGCCTGGCCCGCTTCGAGGTCCTGCTGGAGCAGACCCACAACGCCCTGGACCTCGCGGTCGCCTGCCTGGACCGGATGGCGGAGCTGGCCCCCGGCCCGATCAACCAGCGGCTGCCGAAGGTGCTGAAGGCGCCCGAGGGCGAGACGTACGCCTGGACCGAGAACCCGCTCGGCATCAACGGCTACTACCTGGTCTCCAAGGGCGAGAAGACCCCGTACCGGCTCAAGCTGCGCTCGGCGTCGTACAACAACATCCAGGCGCTCGCGGTGCTGCTGCCCGGGCAGCTGGTCGCGGACATGGTCTCGATCCTCGGCTCGCTGTTCTTCGTCGTCGGCGACATCGACAAGTGACCGGACCCTCGGCCGCCGTCCTGCCCGGCCCCTCGGCCGCCGTCCTGCCCGGGCTCTCGGCCGCTGTCCTGCCCGCCGCCTAGGCTGCGGGCATGACCTCCGACATATACGCCGCCTACCTGCGGCGGCTCGGCATCGAGGAGCCCGGCGCGCCCTCCGTGGAGGGGCTGTTCGCCCTCCAGCGGGCGCACCTGGAGCGCGTCCCGTACGAAAACCTCGACATCCAGCTCGGCCGCGCCCCCGGCATCGACCCCGAGCTGTCGGCACGCCGCTTCGCCGCCGGACGCGGCGGCTACTGCTTCCACCTCAACGGGGCCCTCGCGCTGCTCCTCGACCACCTCGGCTACGAGGTCACCCGCCATGTGGGCGGCGTGTACAAGGAGTCCCAGTCCGAGGAAGCCCTGCGGGGCGTGAGCGGCGACCACCTGGCGCTCACCGTCCGCGTGCCGGGGGCGGCGCCCGCCGGTGACCGCGTCTTCTACGTGGACGCCGGGCTCGGGGACGGCCCGCACGAGCCGCTGCCGCTGCGCGAAGGCCCGTACCGCCAGGGGGCCTTCGCCTACTCCCTGGAGCGGCTGCCCGACGCGCGCTGGCTCTACCGCCATCCGGGCAGCTCCGCCCCGCTCGTGACCTTCCGCGCGGAGCCCGCCGGGACGGCGGGAGCGGCCGGCTTCGAGGCCGAGCACGTCCGGCTGTCGACCTCCGCGGACTCCGGTTTCGTACGGACCTTCGCGGCCCTGCGCCGCGACGCGGACGGCATCGACGCCCTGCGGGGGCGGGTGCTGAGCCGGGTCGACCCCGTGAAGGGGAACACGGAGCGGGTGCTCGACGGCCCGGAGGAGTTCTACGCCGTGCTGGAGGGCGTCTTCGGCCGCGCGCTCGACGATCTGACCCCGACGGACCGCACGGCCCTGTGGACCCGGGTGGACCGGGCCCACGAAAACTGGGCCGCCCGCCGCGCGGGCTGACCGCCGGAGCCGATGTCGCAGGGGCAGGGCAGACTGGGGGGATGTCCCTCTCACCCCGCCGGGCCTGCCCCTCCTGCGGCCGCGACTGCGCCGTCACCGCCGGGCGGATCGCCCGCCACGACCCGCCCGCCGGGCGGGGCCGCGGGGACCTCGTCTCCTGCCCCGGCTCCCGCGCCCGCGTGACCCTCGGCGCCTGCGCCCCCACTCTGGACGGCTTCACCCTGTCCCCGCTCCCGGGCCAACTCCCCCTCTTTTAGGGGGGTCAGCACCCGGGGCAGGCACGGGGCAGCCGGATGTCGGGGCCGGCCCGGGATCCGTAGCTTCGGGGTATGACGACCCAGCAGAAGCAGAGCAACCGCGGCCAGTGGCTCCGCCGCGGCGCCGCCGCCGTGGCCCTCGCGGCCGTACCCGGAGGGCTCGCCGCGCCCGTGGCGCTCGCCGCCCCGGCGGGGAGTCCCGCGTCCGTCGAGTCCACCGCGTCCGTAGCGTCCGGCGCGTCCGCGCACGGCGGCCGCGGGCAGCTGATCTCCCTCACCGCCCTGGAGCGGCTCGCCCCCGCGGACGTCACCGCCCGCCTCGCCACCCTCGGCTTCGACGCGTCCACCGTCCGGTACGGGGTCACCGCCTACCGGCTCACCTACGCCACCGTCGACCCGCAGGGCCGCCCGACCACCGCCACCGGCCTGTTCGTCCTCCCCCGAGGGGGCCCGCACCGGCTCGACCTGGTCTCCGACACCCACGGCACGGTGGCCACCCGCGACGACGCCCCGTCCGGGGGCCCGGGCGACAACCGGCTCACCCCCTACCTGCACTCCTCCGCGGGCCGCGCCGTCGCCGCCCCGGACTACCTGGGCCTCGGGGGCGGGCCCGGCGCGCATCCGTACATGGACACCCGGTCCTCGGTCACCGCCTCCGTCGACATGCTGAAGGCCGCCCGGACCGCCGCGGACCGGCTGGGGCGCCCGGTCACCCGGGACGTGTACGCCACCGGCTTCTCCCAGGGCGCCCAGGTGTCGATGGCCCTGGGCCGCGAACTCTCCCGCCCCGGCAGCGGTTTCCGGCTGCGCGCGCTGGCCCCGATCGCCGGGCCGTACGACCTGGACGGCTCCGAGCTGCCCGGCATCACCGACGGCCGGGTCGCACCGCACACCGCCGTCTTCTACCTCACGTACTTCCTCACCGCCCAGAACCGGCTGCACCCGCTCTACGCGGACCCGGCCGAGGCGTTCCGCGCACCTTATGCACAGGCTGTGGAAAGCCTGTTCGACGGGAGCCACACGACGGAGGAGATCGTGGCCGGGCTCCCCGCGTCACCGCAGGAGCTGCTCACCCCGGACTGGTACGAGAACATCCGCGCCCCGCGCGGGGCCCTGCGCACGGCCCTCAAGGTCAACGACGACGCCTGCGACTGGAAACCCGCCGCGCCGGTGCGCCTCTACGGCGGCACCGCCGACACCGACGTCCCGTTCGACAACACCCTTGCCTGTGCGGCCGATCTGGCGCGCCACGGGGTCCGGGCGAAGGTCGTCGACCAGGGGGCGGACGCCGACCACTTCACCTCGGCGATCCGCTCGGCGCCCCAGGCGGTCCGCTGGTTCGACTCGCTGCGCTAGCTCACCCTGCGCCAGGAGCTCACTTTGCGCCAGGAGCTCGCCGTGGACTAGGAGCTGGCCGCGCGCAGCTGCACCACGTCGATCGGCTCGGTCTCGTCGTGGGCGGTCAGGTCGATGACCTGGCCCACGGCGTGGTGTTCGGCGCCGGGAGCCTTGAACTCCGGCTCCGTCCCGCCCTGCGCGGACTCCGCCTCGTGGACGGCGAGGGCCTCCGCACCGACGACATCGGCGAGGTCCTCGTTCTGGACGGCCTCGATGACCGCGCGGGCCTGCGCCGCGGTCTTCGTACCGAAGAAGTCGAACCCGCCCTCGACGCGCGAGGCCGGCCGGCGCTGAGCGGCGTACGGGGCCACGGCGGCAGCGAGGCGGCGCGCGGGGACGGCGGCCGCCGGGCCCGCGGGGGCCGGAGCGGCGAGCGCGGGACGGGAGTGCGCTTCCAGCTCGGCGGGCTTCGCCTGGACGGCTGGGCCGGCGGGGCCGGCGGGGCCGGCTGACTTCGCCGGGCCGGCGGGAGAAGCGGGAGCTGCGGGAGCTGCGGGAGCCGCAGGGGCGGCCCGGCCGGCGGGAAGGGCCGCAGCCCCGGGACCGGTGGTGCCGGCCGGGAGGGCGGGCGGGCCGCTGGGGCCCTCGGGGCCGGGCCCGGTGACCCCGGCCGCCTTGGCGGCCAGCGCCACCAGCGCGGCGTGGGCCCGGGCGAAGCCCACGGAGGTGGCCGCACCGGCGCTGGTGCGCTCCTCGCTGACCGCGGGAAGTTCCTTGGGAGCGGCGGCAGCGGCCGGGGCCGCGGCCTCGATGGCCAGCAGCCGGCGTCCCTCCAGGGCGCTCGCCCGCTCGGTCTCGGCGGTGGCGTACCGGCGCAGCAGCGACGCGTGCTCCCCGCGCAGGCCCGCGAGTTCGACCCGCTTGGCGCGCAGTTTGGCGTCGAGCTTGCCGCGCAGCACCCGGGCCTCTTCGAGGTCGGATTCGAGCTCGGCTATCCGCTCGTCCGTGCGCCACTCGTCCTTGACCCGCTCGCGCCCGAGCTCGGTGACCCGGCGGCCCGCCGCCAGGTCCCACGAGCGCATGACGACGGCGCCGGCCAGACCGGCGGCCGCGGTGAGGGCCACGAGCAGGCGCAGCGCCATCGGTTCCGCGAGCAGCCAGGCGGCGCCGGCGCCGACGACGGACACACAGGCGACGGCGCTCGGCGTGAGCAGCCGGTGAAGAGGTTCGGGATTGCGGTGGCGTCCACGGGGCATGGCCTGAAATTTACAGGGCGTGGACAGGGTGTGGGGTAGCCGCCCGGGAATCTGTTCCCGAGCGGTTACCGCACTTGGCGCACGAAAGGCGCAACTCCTACTTCTTCAGCAGGCCCTTGGACTCCAGATAGGCCTTCGCGACATCCGCCGGCTTGGCGCGCTCGACGTCGACCTTGCGGTTCAGCTCGACCAGGTCGGCGGTGGTGAGCGCCTTGGTGATCTTGTCGAGGGCGGCCGCGATCTCGGGGGCGCCGGCGTCCTTGGTGTTGACCACCGGGAGCACATTGTCGGCGTTCTGGAGCTTCTTGTCGTCGTCCAGCAGGACCAGGCCGAAGCTGTCCAGGGTGGCGTCCGTGGTGGTGGTCAGGACGAGCTGGTCCGCGCCGTCCTTGACCGCCTGCTTGGCCTGCGGGGTTCCGACGCCCTTGGGGTCGATACCGGAAACGTCGATTCCGTAGGTGGTCTTCAATCCGGGTGCGCAGAAGGGCCGCACCGCGCATTCGTCACCGGCCGCGATCTTCACCTTCAGGCCGGACTTGCCCAGATCGGAAAGGCTCTTGAGATTGTTCTTCGTGGCGAATTCCTTGCTCACCGCGAAGGCGTTCTGGTCGACCGCCGAACCCGCCGGCAGCGCCTTCAGCCCGAGCGGGCCCGCCAGCTTCTCCAGGGCCGCCACCGTCGCCGTCACATCGCTCGACGCGACCGGCTTCTCCGTCGGCGCCTTGGAGCCGTTCACCTTGGCGTTGAGGAACTCCGCGAGGGTCGCCGCGTACTCCGGGACGACGTCGATCTCACCCTTCTCCAGCGAGGGTTCGTACAGCTCGCGGTTGTTGACCGTGGTGATGGACGTGTCGTAGCCGGCGTCCTTCAGGATCTGCGCGTACAGCTCGGCCAGCACGTTGGACTCGGTGAAGCCCGCGGCGCCGATCACCAGCTTGCCGCCCTTGCCGCCCTCGGACGACCCGGAGGCGGCGGCGGAGGAGCCCCCGTCCTTGGTCTTCTCCAGGCTGTCGCCACCGCACGCGGCGAGCGAGGCGGTCAGGGCGACGGCGCCCAGGGCCGCGCCGAGGGCGCGCGTGGACTTGCTCATCTCAATCTCCTTCAAGGGGTGGGCAAACGTGTCGGGGTACCGCTCAGCGGGTGGCCGCGCCCGGCAGCAGTCGGTCGGCCACCACCAGCGCGCCCTCCACGAGCAGGGCCAGCGCGGCGACCAGCAGGGCGCCCGCGACGACCTGCGGGGTGTTGTACGTGTTGAAACCGGCGGTGATGATCCGGCCGAGGCCGCCCTGGCCGACCATCGCGGCGATGGTGGCCGTGGCGATGACCTGGACGGCTCCCGAGCGCAGCCCCGTCATCACCAGTCCGCGGGCGAGGGGCAGTTCCACCCGCCAGAAGAGCTGGCGCCCGGACATGCCCATGCCCCGCGCCGCCTCCACGACGGAGCGGTCGACCTCGCGCATGCCCACATAGGCGTTGGTCAGCAGCGGCGGGATGGCGAAGAGGACCAGCGCGGCGATGGTGGGCACGTACCCGGCGTTGCGCAGCGGGGAGACCATGAACAGCGCCAGCACCGCGAAGACCGGGACGGCCCGCCCGATGTTGGAGACGTTGACCGCGAGGCCGCCGCCCTTGCCGAGGTGGCCCAGCCACAGCCCGACCGGGAGGGCGAGGGCGCAGGCCAGTGCCAGGGCGATCCCGCTGACGTACACGTGCTCGCCGAGCCGGTGCCAGACCCCGCTCTCCCCTGACCAGTTGGCCCCGTCGGCCAGCCAGTCCCAGACCTGTCCCAGCACTCCCATCAGACTCCCCCGCTGACATCGGCGGTACGGGCGGTGCGCGCGGCCCGCTTGGGGCGGCTCGCGCGGCTCGCCCGGGTCCAGGGGGTGAGCAGCCGCTGCAGGCCGAGCAGCGCGAGGTCCGCGACCAGCGCGAGGAGCACGCACAGCACCGACGCGGTGAGCACCTGGGCCTTGAAGGAACTGTTCACGGCGGGTGCGATGAGGTTGCCGAGGCCGCCCTTGCCCACGATCGAGCCCACCGTCGTCAGCGCGACGGTGGAGACGGTCGCGATCCGGACGCCGGCCAGCAGGGCGGGCAGCGCCAGCGGCAGCTCGACCTGCCACAGCAGCCGGCCCGGGCCGTACCCCATCCCGCGCGCGGCTTCCCGTACGTCCTCGGGCACGGCTTCGAGACCGGCCAGCACGTTGCGCACGAGGATGGTCAGCGAATACAGCACCAGGCCGGTCACCACCAGCGCCGCCGAGAGCCCGAACACGGGCAGCAGCAGGGAGAACATGGCGAGCGAGGGAACCGTGTAGAGCAGGGTGGTGATGCCGAGGACGGGGGCCGCCCAGCGGCGGCCGCGCCGGGCCAGCAGCGCGAGCGGAACGGACACGGCGATGCCGATCAGCACCGACACGGCCGTGATCCACACGTGTTCGAGGGTGGCGTCGGTGAGCTCCTGGGAGCGGGACGTGACGTACTCCCAGCAGATCCAGTCGTTCGCCATCAGGCAGCTCTGCCCGGCCATCGCTCCTCACCCCCCGTCACGGATCGTACGTAGGAGCGACCATAACCCCCGGCACCGACAATGGCCGGAATCCTTCGCACGCGGGCAACACGCCCTTCACAAACGGACCCCGCCGGTAGGGAAAGATGGCGGGGTGATCCGATTCGAGCAAGTGACCAAGCGGTACCCCGACGGGACCACGGCCGTCGCGGACCTGTCCTTCGAGGTGGCCGAGGGTGAACTGGTCACCCTGGTGGGCCCGTCCGGCTGCGGCAAGACGACCACCATGAAGATGGTCAACCGGCTCATCGAGCCGACCTCCGGCCGGATCCTGCTGAACGGCGAGGACATCGCCGCCGCCGACCCGGTCGAACTGCGCCGGCACATCGGCTACGTCATCCAGCAGGTCGGGCTGTTCCCGCACAAGACCGTGCTGGAGAACACGGCCACCGTGCCGCAGCTCATCGGCACCCCGAAGGCCAAGGCCCGCGCGCGGGCCGCGGAACTCCTCGACCTGGTCGGGCTGGACCCGGCCGTCTACGGCGGCCGCTACCCGGAGCAGCTCTCCGGCGGCCAGCGCCAGCGCGTCGGCGTGGCCCGGGCGCTCGCCGCGGACCCGCCGGTGCTGCTGATGGACGAGCCGTTCGGCGCGGTGGACCCGGTGGTGCGCGAGCGGCTCCAGAACGAGTTCCTCACGCTCCAGCGGACCGTGCGCAAAACGATCCTGCTGGTCACGCACGACCTGGAGGAGGCGGTCCGGCTCGGTGACCGCATCGCGGTCTACGGAGCGGGCACCATCGAGCAGTTCGCCAGCCCGGCGCAGGTCCTGGGCGCCCCGGCGACCGACTACGTGGCCGGCTTCGTCGGCGCCGACCGCGGGCTGAAGCGGCTCGCCGTCACGGCGGTGGCCGAGGACGACCTGGCCGAACTCACCGACTTCACCGACCCGGCCTCCGCCGACGCGAAGGCCCCCACCGCCGGAGTGGCGCTGGGGGCCAGTCTGCGCGAGGCGCTCGCGCTGCTGCTCCAGGAGGACTCGGGCCGGATCGGGGTCACGGATCCCGACACCGGCGCGCTGATCGGCGTACTCACCCCGGAGGGGGTGCACCGGGCGCTGCGCCGGGCCCGGCTGCAGGAGGCCTGAGCCCCCGGCCGCCCGGTTACGCCTGGATCCTGCCGCTCATCCACACCAGCATCGGCGGGATCTCGCGGCGCCAGGTGTTGAAGTTGTGGCCGCCGCTGTCGAGGATGATCGAGGAGACCCGGTCCGGGCCCTTGACCAGCTTGATGAACTTCTTCGTGCCGGCGAGGTTCGGCTCGCCCTTCTCGCTGCTGGTGACCAGGAACGACGTACCGGTCGGCTGCTTGGCCTTGATGGACTCCAGCACGTTCGCGCGGGCCTTCAGCTTCTCGTCCCCGTGGAAGAGGTCACCGGTCGTCGGGTCGTCCGCGGCCTCGTAGTACGCGGACAGGCCGGCGGCGGCGCCGAAGGTCTGCGGGTAGTGCGCGGTCATCTTCAGGGCGCAGTAACCGCCCGTGGAGTTGCCGATGAAGCCCATGTTCCCGGGCTTCTTGCCGACCCGGAAGGTGCTCTGGATGGCCTGCGGGAGGTCCTGGCCGTAGAAGGTCTCGGTCTGCGGGCCACCGGGTATGTCCACGCACTCGGTGTCGCGCGCACCCGGCGTCGGACGCATCATGACCAGGATCATCGGCTTCATCTTGCCCGCCTTGGACAGGCTGAAGGCCTTCATCGGGTAGTCCAGCCCCTTGATCAGGTTCTCCGCCATGCCCGGGTAGCCCGTGAGGACGATGGAGGCCGGGAAGTTCTGGTTCTTGTACTGCGGCTGGAAGTACTCCGGCGGCAGCCACACGTACCCGGGGCTCGTTATCTTCGACTTCTGGCCCGTTATGGACACCTTCAGGATCTGTCCGGCGACCGGGGGCTTGGCACCGCCGGGCACGTCGAGGTGCTGCTTGTCGACCACCTTGATGTCGTCGCTGCTCATCGAGTGGTCGACGACCTTGCCGATCGACGTCTCCTGACCGAAGAGGTCGGCCCAGGACCCGTAGAAGAGGAACGACTTGTTCGCGGCGAGACCGATCGCCGCGAACATCGCCAGCTGTGTCGCAAGGAGGAGGCCGATCCGGCCGAGCACCGAGCGCCAGGAGCGGCCCGAGAGCTTCGGCCAGAACCACACCGTGGCCGCGAACAGCAGCACACCGGCAAGGATGGCCAGCGCCAGAACCGTATTACTGGTGAGACCCATGAGCAGTCAGTCGACTTTCTATGGCAGGACTAGTTTTTTTCTCGAGGGAAGAGTGAACCCGCTCCCCTTCGATGTCGTCCTAGGGGACGCACCACCCAACGAAAGGCCCCAGCGGCCTTCGGCCACATGATCTCTCGCAGAGCAACGGGAAGCGATGTCTAGCAGGATAGATGGCGATAAGTCGGGACAGGTTCCGAAGCCTGTCAGCCGAATCCTCCGAGGCCCACGACCGGAGTCCGTCCCCGGAGTCGTGGGAACCGCCGTCACGGTCGTCGGCCTGCTGGACATCGCCGCGGGGGTCTTCCCGCGCTTCCGGCACAGCCGCATCCACGCGGTCACCGAGGTGCTGCCCGGCTCCGTCGGCCCCTTCGCCGCCGCCCTGGCCCTCAGCGCCGGCGTCCTGCTCCTGCTGCTCGCCCACGGGCTCAAGCGCCGCAAGCGGCGCGCCTGGCGGGCCGCCGTGGTGCTGCTGCCGGCCGGCGCCGTCGCGCAGTTCACGTACCGCCACTCGATCATCGGCGTGGTCATCGCGGCGGTGCTGCTGGCACTCCTGTTGCGCCATCAGAGTGAATTCAAGGCGCTGCCCGATCCGCGCAGCCGCTGGAAGGCGCTCGCCAACTTCGTGCTGATGAGCGCGGGCTCCATCGGCCTCGGCCTGGTCATCGTCAACTCGCACCCCGGCCGCGTCGTAGGCAATCCGGGTGTTTATGAACAGATCAGCCACGTCGTCTACGGACTCTTCGGCTTCGAGGGCCCCGTCGACTACGCCGGCCGGGTCTCCTGGACCGTCGGCTACTCGCTCGGCGCCCTCGGCATGCTGACCGCCGTCACCACCATCTACCTGGCCTTCCGGCCCGAGCACCCGGCCGCCCGGCTGACCGCCGACGACGAGGTCAAGCTCCGCGAGCTGCTCGCCAAGCACGGCGGCCGCGACTCGCTGGGCCACTTCGCGCTCCGCCGCGACAAGGCCGTCGTCTTCTCCCCCAGCGGCAAGGCCGCCGTCACCTACCGCGTGGTCTCCGGCGTGATGCTCGCCTCCGGCGACCCCGTCGGCGACGTCGAGGCCTGGCCCGGCGCCATCGAACGGTTCATGGAGGAGGCCAAGACCCACTCCTGGACCCCCGCCGTCATGGGCTGCAGCGAGACCGGCGGCGAGGTCTGGACCCGCGAGACCGGCCTCGACGCCCTGGAACTCGGGGACGAGGCGATCGTCGACGTCAAAGACTTCTCCCTCTCCGGCCGGGCCATGCGCAACGTCCGGCAGATGGTCAAGCGCATCGAGCGCAACGGCTACACCACCCGGGTCCGCCGGGTCAGCGAGCTGACCGAGACCGAGCTGGAGCAGGTCCGCGGCGCCGCCGAGGCCTGGCGCGGCACCGACACCGAACGCGGCTTCTCCATGGCGCTGGGCCGCGTCGGCGACCCCGGCGACGGCGACTGCTACATCGCCACCGCGCACCGCGTCGAGGAGGGCGACACCTCCCCCTTCGGCGACCTCAAGGCCGTCCTGCACTTCGTCCCGTGGGGCAAGGACGGCATGTCGCTGGAGCTGATGCGCCGCGACCGCGCCGCCGACCCCGGCATGAACGAACTGCTGATCGTCGCCTCCCTGGAGGCCTCCCCGGCGCTCGGCATCGAGAAGGTCTCCCTGAACTTCGCGATGTTCCGCTCGGCACTGGCCCGCGGCGAGAAGATCGGCGCCGGCCCGGTCCTGCGGATGTGGCGCAGCCTGCTGGTGTTCCTCTCGCGCTGGTTCCAGATCGAGTCGCTCTACAAGTTCAACGCCAAGTTCCGCCCGCGCTGGGAGCCCCGCTTCGTGGTCTTCCGCACCACCCGGGACCTGCCCCGCATCGGCTTCGCCGCGATGCAGGCCGAGGGCTTCGTCACCCTCGCCCTGCCCCGCCTGTTCGCCGCCCGCCGCCGCCCCAAGCCGGTCCGCACCTGCGCCCACCACCACGTGCAGACCGCCGTCCCGGCCCAGACAAAGGAACGCGAGGTCCGGGCCGCCTGAGCCGAATCCGGCCCTGCGGGCCGAACCCAGCCCCGCCGGCGTTTGAGGCGCGGGGGTCCGGGGGGCGGAGCCCCCGAGGGGGTCCGGGGCGCAGCCCCGGGGAACGGAGGAAGGGCGGGGCGGGGAGCAGCCCGCGCAGCGGCACCCGCCCGCACTCCACCCCCACCCGGCCCACCCGCCCGGCCAGGGCAAGGGCCCTACCCTGGGAACCATGAACACGAACAGCGGCCCCGCCCCCAGGGGCCTGGTGACAGGCCTCCCCGACTGGGACCGCTGCGCGGTCATGGGGGTCGTCAACGTCACCCCCGACTCCTTCTCCGACGGCGGCCGCTGGTTCGACACCACCGCCGCCGTCAAGCGCGGCCTCGACCTCGTCGCCCAGGGCGCCGACCTCGTGGACGTCGGCGGCGAGTCCACCCGCCCCGGCGCCTCCCGCGTCGACGAGGAGGAGGAGCTTCGCCGGGTCGTCCCCGTCGTCCGCGGCCTCGCCTCCGAAGGGGTCGTCGTCTCCGTCGACACCATGCGCGCCTCCGTCGCCGCCCGGGCCGTCGCCGCCGGCGCCACCCTGGTCAACGACGTCAGCGGCGGCCTCGCCGACCCGGACATGATCCCGGCCGTCGCCGCCGCCGAGGTGCCCTTCGTCGTCATGCACTGGCGCGGCTTCAGCGACGGCATGAACAGCCTCGCCGTCTACGAGGACGTCCTCGCCGAGGTCACCGCGGAACTGCGCACCCGCATCGACGCCGTCGTCACCGGCGGCATCGCCCCCGAACGGCTCCTGGTCGACCCGGGCCTGGGCTTCGCCAAGAACGCCGAGCACGACCTCGCCCTGGTCGCCCACCTCGCCGAACTGCGCGACCTCGGCTTCCCGCTGCTGGTCGCCGCCTCGCGGAAGCGTTTCCTCGGCCGGGTGCTGGCCGGCGCCGACCACGCCTCCCCGCCGCCCGCCCGCGAACGCGACGCCGCCACCGCCGCCGTCTCCGCCCTCGCCGCCTCCCAGGGGGCCTGGGCCGTACGGGTCCACGAGGTACGGGCGAGCGCCGACGCGGTTCGGGTGGCCCGCGCCGTGGAAGGGGCACTGCGTACGACCCGGAGCAGCGAGGAAGGGGCACGGTGAGCCGTACCGACATCGAATCCGTCGAAGAGGTCAACACGGCCTTCTACGAGGCCATGGAGCGGGGGGACTTCGACTCGCTGTCGGCGCTCTGGCTCGAGGACGAGATCTCCTGCGTGCACCCGGGCTGGCCGGTGCTGTCGGGACGCGGCGAAGTGCTGCGCTCCTACGCGCTGATCATGTCGCACACCGAGTACATCCAGTTCTTCCTCACCGACACCAAGGTCACCGTCATAGGCGACACCGCCCTGGTGACCTGCACCGAGAACATCCTCAGCGGCGGACCCGCCGAGGACGGCGGGGAACTGGGCCCGCTGGTGGGCCAGCTCGTCGTCGCCACGAATGTGTTCCGACGCACACCGGAGGGCTGGCGGCTCTGGTCGCACCACGGATCTCCCGTCCTCACGGACTCCGACGAGGACGACGAGGAGGAGTCCTCCTAGCCCCTCGGCCGGGATGCTGGCGGGGTCCGAGGTATTTCGCAGGTAAATTCGAAGATGGACGACGCCGACCGCACTCGGCTCCGGCCATGGATCCGGGGAGTCCCGGACCGGAAGCACCTACGAAAAGCAGGAGTGATTCGCGTGGATCGTGTCGCGCTGCGCGGCCTCAAGGCTCGCGGGCACCATGGCGTCTTCCCCCGGGAACGCGAGGAAGGCCAGACCTTCATCGTCGACCTGGTGCTCCACCTCGACACCCGCCCCGCGGCGGCCGGCGACGACCTGGCTAAGACCGTGCACTACGGGGTAGTCGCGGAAGAAGTCGTCGACGTGGTCCAGGGCGAGCCCGTGGACCTGATCGAGACCCTCGCCGAGCGGATCGCCCAGCAGTGCCTCAAGCACGAAGCGGTCGCCCAGGTGGAGGTCGTCGTCCACAAACCGGACGCGCCGATCACCGTCCCCTTCGACGACGTGACCATCACGATCACCCGGAGCCGCGCGTGAACAACGGAATGAACGCCCAGAGCGACCCCACCGTCCAGCCGGTTCCCGCCGCCGTGGTCGAAGCCGTCGACGCGGCGGACGTGACCCTGTCGAACCCGAAGTGGGCCGTCGTCGCGCTCGGCGCGAACCTGGGCAACCGTCTGGAGACCCTCCAGGGCGCCATCGACGCCCTGGGCGACACCCCGGGCCTTCGGGTCAAGGCCGTCTCCCCCGTCTACGAGACGGAGCCGTGGGGCGTGGAGGCGGGCTCGCAGCCCTCGTACCTCAACGCCGTCATCTCGGTGAAGACCACCCTGCCCCCCAGCTCGCTGCTGGAGCGCGGTCACGCCATCGAGGAAGCCTTCGACCGCGTCCGCGAGGAGCGCTGGGGGCCCCGCACGATCGACGTCGACATCATCGCCTACGCCGACGTGGTCTCCGCCGACCCGGTCCTCACCCTCCCGCACCCGCGCGCCCACGAGCGCGCCTTCGTGCTGGCCCCCTGGAACGACGTCGACCCCGAAGCGCAGATCCCGGGCCACGGGTCCGTTTCCGCGCTCCTAGCCGCGGTCGGCCTCTCCGGGCTCACCCAGCGCACGGACCTGGAACTGCGCCTCCCCGAGTGAGCCGCGCCCGCGGGGCGGGGCCGTCGCACCCTTAGGATCACGGGATACGCACGCACGGAGAGCGGGCGTGGCGCGGATGGCGGGAATGGCGGGAGAAGCGCACGTGAAGCAACTGAGGCCGGCGGTCCTGGCGGGCATTTTCGCGATCGCCGCGGTGCTGTCCTGGGCCGGGGCCCGGCTGTGGAACGCGTACGGCACGCTTCCCGGGGTCCCGGTGGCCGCGCCGATCGTCCTCGGCGCCATCGCGGTGGTCCTGCTCGCGACGGCCCTGTCGCTGCGCTCCCGCCTGAAGGCCCAGCGCGAGCGGGTGCCCGGCGCCAAGGGCGTGGAGCCGCTGATGGCGGCCCGCGCGGTGGTCTTCGGCCAGGCCAGCGCCCTGGTGGCGGCCCTGGTCGCGGGCGCCTACGGCGGCGTCGGCGTCTTCCTGCTCACCAGCGCCCTCGACGTCCCCGCCCGCCGCGACCAGACCTGGTACGCCGGCTTCTCGGTCCTGGCGGGCGCGGCGGTCGTCGCGGCGGCCCTCTTCCTGGAACACGTCCTGAAACTCCCGGACGACGAGGACCCGGCCCCGGAGTCCCCGGCCCGCGCCTAAGGGGTGGCCGCGCCCACGACGGGCCCGTAGAGCAGCCAGCGCACGGATCCGAGCGGCCGCCCGTCCCACAGGAGCGAGTCCTGGGCCTCCAGCAGCGCGCGCACGGGCGCTGGCGGCCCCGGCACGCTCTCGGCCCGTACGAGCCCCAGCAGCCCGGCGATCTCCCCGCCGTCGTCCGCGACGAGCAGCCCGCCCCCCTCGGCCATCACCCGCAACGCGTCCTCGTCGAGGGCCCCCTGTACGAACCCCTGCCGGGCCCGCTCCTGCGCGCTCAGTGCGTCATGGTGGTTGGCGGCGAAGAGCGCCGCCATGGCCGGCGCGTCGGCAGCTGCGGCAACCCTGTAGAGCATGATCCCGATGCTGCCATGCCCCCGGCCTCCCGGCTCGCCGATAGCGCGCGGGCCCTCCCGGGGGGCTAGCGGGCCATGATCAGGCTCATCGCCTCGTTGCGGGTCGCGGGGTCGCGGAGCTGGCCGCGGACGGCCGAGGTGATGGTCTTCGCGCCGGGCTTGCGGACCCCGCGCATGGTCATGCACATGTGCTCGCACTCGATGACCACGATGACCCCGCGCGGGTCGAGGATCTCCATGACCGACTCGGCGATCTGGGTGGTCAGCCGCTCCTGCACCTGGGGGCGGCGGGCGAACACGTCCACGAGGCGGGCGAGCTTCGACAGGCCGGTGATCTTGCCGTCGACGGACGGGATGTAGCCGACGTGCGCCACGCCGTGGAACGGCACCAGGTGATGCTCACAGGTGCTCATGACTTCGATGTCCTTCACCAGAACCATCTCGTCGTGGCCGAGGTCGAACGTCGTCGTCAGGACGTCCTCGGGCTTCTGGTAGAGGCCGGCGAATATCTCCTTGTACGCCCGCGCCACCCGCCCCGGCGTCGCCAGCAGCCCCTCGCGGTCCGGGTCCTCGCCGACCGCGATCAGGAGCTCACGGACGGCCGCCTCGGCACGCTTCTCGTCGAACTCGCCGATCGTGCCCTCGCCACCGGTCAGGGTCACTGGGTCGGTCATCTCTTCCTCGTTCCTGTCTGTGCAGTCGCGGGCATGTGAAAGTGCCGCGCCCCCCAGGCTAGAACCTGGGGGGCGCGGCATCCATTCCGGGAGGTACTAGGCCTCCGGGTGCTCCTCCGGGGAGGGCTCCGGGGTCTTCTCCACCGATACGGCGGCCGAGGCCGCCGACGTACCGTTCGCCGCGTTCGTCAGCTGGAGCTCCTTGGGAGAGAGCACCGGCGGACGGGTGGACGGCGTGCGGTGCGAGGAGCCGGTCCACGCCGGGCGGGCCGGGCGCTTCACAATCGTCGAGAAGACCTCGGCGATCTGCTCCTTGTTCAGCGTCTCCTTCTCCAGGAGGGCGAGGACCAGGTTGTCGAGGACGTCGCGGTTCTCGACCAGGATCTCCCAGGCCTCGTTGTGCGCGGTCTCGATGAGCTTCTTGACCTCTTCGTCGACCAGCGCGGCAACCTCCTCCGAGTAGTCCCTCGGGTGCGACATCTCGCGGCCCAGGAACGGCTCGGTGTTGTCCCCGCCGAACTTGATCGCGCCGAGACGCTCGGTCATGCCGTACTGCGTGACCATCGCGCGGGCCGTTGCCGTGGCCTTCTCGATGTCGTTCGCGGCGCCCGTGGTCGGGTCGTGGAAGACCAGTTCCTCGGCCGCGCGCCCGCCCAGCATGTACGCCAGCTGGTCGAGCATCTCGTTGCGCGTGGTCGAGTACTTGTCCTCGTCGGGCAGGACCATGGTGTAACCCAGGGCCCGGCCGCGGGACAGGATCGTGATCTTGTGGACCGGGTCGGAGTTCGGGGAAGCCGCCGCGACCAGGGCGTGTCCGCCCTCGTGGTACGCGGTGATCTTCTTTTCCCGGTCCGACATGATCCGGGTCCGCTTCTGCGGACCCGCCACGACGCGGTCGATCGCCTCGTCCAGCGCGTGGTTGTCGATCAGCTTCTGGTCCGAGCGGGCCGTGAGCAGCGCGGCCTCGTTCAGGACGTTGGCGAGATCGGCACCCGTGAAGCCGGGCGTGCGGCGGGCGACTGCGCCCAGGTCCACGTCCGGGGCGACCGGCTTGCCCTTCTGGTGGACCTTGAGGATCTCCAGACGGCCCTGCATGTCCGGACGGTCGACCGCGATCTGGCGGTCGAAGCGGCCGGGGCGCAGGAGCGCCGGGTCGAGGATGTCGGGACGGTTCGTGGCGGCGATCAGGATGACCCCGCCCTTCACGTCGAAGCCGTCCATCTCGACGAGCAGCTGGTTGAGGGTCTGCTCGCGCTCGTCGTGACCGCCGCCGAGGCCCGCACCGCGGTGCCGGCCGACTGCGTCGATCTCGTCGACGAAGACGATCGCCGGGGCGTTGGCCTTGGCCTGTTCGAACAGGTCGCGGACACGCGAGGCACCGACACCGACGAACATCTCGACGAAGTCGGAACCGGAGATCGAGTAGAAGGGGACACCGGCCTCGCCCGCGACGGCACGCGCGAGCAGGGTCTTACCGGTGCCGGGCGGGCCGTAGAGCAGCACGCCCTTGGGGATCTTGGCGCCGACGGCCTGGAACTTCGCCGGCTCCTGGAGGAACTCCTTGATCTCGTGGAGTTCCTCGACGGCCTCGTCGGAGCCCGCGACATCGGCGAACGTCGTCTTCGGGGTGTCCTTGGTGATGAGCTTGGCCTTGGACTTCCCGAAGTTCATGACTCGGGAGCCGCCGCCCTGCATCTGGTTCATCAGGAACAGGAAGACCACGACGATGAGGACGAACGGCAGCAGCGAGAGCAGCACGCTCAGGAACGGGCTGGTCTTGTCCGGCGTGACGGAGTATCCGTCAGGGATCTGACCGGCTTCGTACTTGGTCTGGAGGTTCTGGGCGAGCTGTACGCCCTGGTCCCCGATGTAGTTGGCCTGGAACTTGGTGCCGTCGTTGTCGCCGAGCTTCTGGTCCTTCTTCAGCTCGATCTTGATCATCTGGCTGTCACCGGTGGTGAGCTTGGCGCTGTCCACCTGGCCACTGTTGATCGCCTTGATGACCTCGCTGGTCTCCACCGACTTGTAGCCGCCGCCGGAGCCGACGACGTTCATCAACACGACCACGGCGAGGACGGCCAGCACGATCCACATAACCGGCCCACGGAAGTATCGCTTCACGTCCATCCATACGGGGCGCTAGGCGCCCCGTCCCTCCTGCCCGTAGGTAAATGCTGCTGTGAGTAAAGACTGTTCTTCGGAATGTACCCCTGCATTGTCACCCGCGGCCTCATGGGACGGCTGACAGACCCGCCTTTCCATGCTCCAACGGCGGGAAACGCTCCAGGGTTCCCCTGTCGGGCGCTGGATCAGCCGCCGTAGACGTGGGGCGCGAGGGTGCCGACGAACGGCAGGTTGCGGTACTTCTCGGCGTAGTCGAGGCCGTAGCCGACGACGAACTCGTTCGGGATGTCGAAGCCGACCCACTTCACGTCGATCGCGACCTTGGCGGCGTCGGGCTTGCGCAGCAGCGTGACGACCTCCAGGGAGGCCGGCTGGCGGGAGCCGAGGTTCGACAGCAGCCACGACAGGGTCAGGCCCGAGTCGATGATGTCCTCGACGATCAGGACGTGCTTGTCCTTGATGTCGGTGTCCAGGTCCTTGAGGATCCGCACCACGCCCGAGGACTGGGTTCCGGCGCCGTACGAGGACACCGCCATCCAGTCCATGGTGAGCGGGGTGGACAAGGCACGCGCCAGGTCCGCCATCACCATCACCGCGCCCTTGAGGACGCCGACGATGAGCAGGTCCTTGCCCGCGTACTCCGCGTCGATCTTCGCGGCCAGCTCGGCCAGCTTCGCGTCGATCTCTTCCTTGGTGATGAGCACCGACTGGAGGTCGCTGCCCATGTCCTTCTCGTCCACCCGCATCACTTTCGTTGTCGGCTGGGGCTCCGGGGGGTGACCCCGGAGGTCTCAGCCGTGTTTCAGCATCAATCAGCCCTGCCGGATGACCAGTCTGCCACCCTGCCGCTGGGCCTCGACCCGGCCGGGCAGGTTGATGGCTCCCTGACCGCGCCATCCGGTGATGAGCCGGTCGACTTCCTCGATGTGGCGGGCGAAGAGGGAGCCTGCGGGGGAACCCGCGGCGACGACGGCCCGGCGCAGTACGCGGCGGCGGACGGCGGGGGGCAGCGCGTACAGCTTGGCGCACTCCAGGCGGCCGTCTTCGTCGCGTACGCCGCTCTCGGCCTCGGCGGCCCAGGCGTCCAGGGCGTCGGCGTCGTCGCGGGAGAGCTGGGCGGTGCGGGCGAGCGCCTCCACGACCCCCTTGCCGAGCGCCTTCTCCAGGGCGGGCAGTCCCTCGTGGCGCAGCCGGGAGCGGGTGTAGGCGGGGTCGATGTTGTGCGGGTCGTCCCAGACGGCCAGGGACTGGACCATGCAGGCCTTGCGGGCGGTCTGCCGGTCCACCTGGAGGAACGGCCGGCGGTAGCGGTGGCTGCGGCCGCCGCGTGCGCCGGGATCTCCGGGGCCTCCGGAGACTTCGGCCATGCCGGAGAGCGAGCGGATGCCGGAGCCGCGGGCGAGGCCCAGCAGGACGGTTTCGGCTTGGTCGTCGCGGGTGTGGCCGAGCAGCACGGCGACGGCGCCCAGCCGGTCGGCGGCCTCGTCCAGGGCCGCGTAGCGGGCGTCGCGGGCGGCGGCTTCGGGGCCTCCGTCGCGGCCGACGCGCACGGCGACGGACAGGGCGGGGTCGAGGCGCAGCGCGGTCATGCGGGAGACGACCTCGGCGGCGCGCAGGGCGGAGCCGTCCTGGAGGCCGTGGTCGACGGTGATGCCGCCGGCGCGGATTCCGAGTTTGGGGGCCTCGAAGGCGAGGGCGGAGGCGAGCGCCATGGAGTCGGCGCCGCCGGAGCAGGCGACGAGGACCAGCGGTGCGGTGTCGGGGAGGGGGTCGTGGGGGGCGGCACCGGCCGAGGAGCCGACGGTGCGGCCGGGACGGCCGACCCGGGGTGCGGGGGCGGGAGCGGGACGGCCGCCCCGTTCGGTGAGGTCGGTGAGGACGTCGTGGAGTACGCGGCGGACCGCCAGGCGTATCGCCGCGACCGCAGGATGGGGACCCATGTCCGGTGCCCTTCGGTGGAGTTCGGTGCCTCGGAGGCGCTGGGGAGGCGTTGGGGAGGTGGTGCGCCGGGGTGCTGCCCGGCTCCCCCCGCGGGCGAGGGGTTGTCACTCAGAGTGCGTCGATGGTGACAGAACCGAGCCGTTCCCTGAGCATCGCACGCCCTTCCACGCCCCACGGTCCCTCGGACGGGTGACGCTGCTTCCCCCAGAGGGACATCTTCACGCCTCTGTGGTCACACCTCTTCGCTCGCCTCGCTCTGCTCGCTCCCCTTGCGGTGGACGCGGGCCACCCAGTCCGCGGGCCTGGCGATCTCCGACTTGGTCGGCAGTGTGTTCGGGGAGGTCCAGACCCGGTTGAAGCCGTCCATGCCGACCTGGGCGACGACGGCGCGCACGAAGCGTTCCCCGTCGCGGTACTGGCGCAGTTTGGCGTCGAGGCCGAGGAGCTTGCGCAGGGCGGCGTCGAGCCGCCCGGCTCCGCTGGCCCTGCGCTGCTGGAACTTCTCGCGGATCTCGGCGACCGAGGGCACGACCTCGGGGCCGACCCCGTCCATGACGAAGTCGGCGTGGCCCTCCAGGAGGGACATGACGGCGGTGAGCCGGGCCAGTACCTCGCGCTGCTCGGGGGTCTGGACGAGCTCGACGAGGGAGCGGCCCTCGTCCCCGTTCTCCGCGGCGGGGCGGGCGCCGGCGAAGGACTGGGCGGCCTCGCGCAGGCGCTCCAGCACGTTCATCGGGTCCATTTCGGTGGCTCCGAGGAACGTCTGGATTTCACCCTCCAGGTGTTCGCGGAGCCACGGGACGGCCGTGAACTGGGTACGGTGCGTCTCCTCGTGCAGGCAGACCCAGAGCCGGAAGTCGTGGGGGTCCACCTCCAGCTCCCGCTCGACGTGGACGATGTTCGGCGCGACGAGCAGCAGCCGGCCGCCCGTCGCGGAGCCCGGGAGGTCGAGGCCCGCGGGCGCGAAGGTCTCGTACTGGCCGAGCACGCGGGAGGCCAGGAAGCTGAGCACCATGCCCAGCTCGACGCCGGTGACCTTGCCGCCGACCGCGCCGAGCACGGCGCCGCCGGGGGTACCGGAGCGGCGGTCCCGCATCGTGCCGAGGAGGGGGGACAGGAGCTCGCGGAAGCCCGCCACGTTGGCCTTGACCCAGCCGGCCCGGTCCACGACGAGGACGGGCGTGTCAACCGGGGTCATGCCTTCGGGCATCATCCGCGTGAACTCGCGTACGTGCCGTTCCGAGGTCTTGGCGTGCCTGCGCAGCTCCGCCACGACGGCCCGCGCCTCGTCCCGGCTGACCTCCGGGCCGGGCCGCACGAGCCTGGTCGCGGTCGCCACCGCGAGGTTCCAGTCGACCATCTCCGCACCACCGAAGCTCGTCATGCGTCAACCGTACGTGGACCTCGGCGCGGGCGGGATCCCCAGGGAGCGGGCGGGATCCTCAGGAAGTGGTGGCCACGGCCGCCGCGAGCTTGTCGAGGCCCTTCTCGGCGGGGCCCGCGTCGGGGGTGTTCGCGGCCAGGAACGCGAAGGCGAGCAGTCGGCCGGTGGGGTCGACGACGGTGCCGGCGAGGGCGTTCACGCCGCTCAGGGTGCCGGTCTTGGCCCGCAGCAGGCCGGCCGCCGGCGAGGTGCCGGAGTTGCGGACCCGCAGGGTGCCGGTGAATCCGGCGACGGGCAGTCCGGTCAGGACGGGCCGAAGCTCGGGCCGCTGCGGGTCGGCGGCCTTGGCGAGGAGGGCGGTGAGCAGGCCGGCGCTGACCTTGTCGGCCCGGTTCAGGCCGCTGCCGTCGGCGAAGCGGGATCCGGAGGTGTCGACTCCGAGGGCGGCCAGTCTGGCGCCGGTGGCCCGGGCGACGCCGTCGAAGCTCGCGGGCGCTCCGGAGGCGAGGGCGGTCTGGCGGGCCAGGGCTTCGGCGATGTCGTTGTCGCTGTGGGTCAGCATCCGCTCGACGAGTCCGGCGAGCGGCGGCGAGAGGGTGGCGGCGAGCGGGACGGCGCCGGCGGGGGCCTTGGCCCTGGCGGGCGCGCCGGTGACCTTGACCCCGCGTTCCTTCAGCAGGGCGGCGAAGGCCCGTGCGGTGTCGCGGGAGGGGTCCTCACTGCGCTTGACGGGGCCAGAGAAGGACTCGTCGGGGCGGCCTTCGTCGGCGGTCAGGGCCGTGACGGGCGCGAGGTTGGGGTTGGCGCCGATCGGGTGGAGGACGGGGCCGGTGTAGAGCGAGTCGTCGTAGCCGAGGGTCACGGAGGTGGTGCCGGCGGCCTTGAGGGCCTGCGCGGTGTCCGCGGCGAGGGCGACGAGGCTGCCGCCGGAGCCGGCCGGGGCCTTCTTCTTGGCGGTGAGCGAGGGGTCTCCACCGCCGACCAGGACGATCTGGCCGGGTCCGGCGCCCGGGGTCACGGTGGTGCGGATCCGGTGGTCGGGACCGAGGGCCGCGAGGGAGGCCGCCGCCGTGGCGATCTTGACGGTGGAGGCGGGGGTCATGGGATCGCGGGCCCCGGCCTCGAAGAGGACCTTCCCGGTGGCGGTGTCGATCACGGAGGCGCCCTGCAGGGTTCCGAGTGCGGGGTCGGCGAGCAGCGGCCGCAGGGCCGCGGCCAGGGCGCCGGGGTCCCCCGCGCCGGCCTGATCCCCGGAGGCCTCGCCGGAGACGGCTCCGCCCGGGCGCACGCCCGCGAGCACTCCGGGAGCGCTGGGGGCCGCCCGCGGGAGCTCCGCGGCGGGGTCCGTACCGTGATCTGCGCCACCCGTACGGCCCCAGGAGGCGGCCCTGTCCCGCTCGGCCTTACGCTGGCCGGAGTCCCAGGGACCCGCGGCGGCCACCGTCGCGGCCGACAGGGCGAGGCCGGCGACGGCCGACACCGCGATGAGCTGCCACGTCTTGACCAATGGCACCTCGGACCAGCCCCTTTCGCGATCACACATATGCGTGAGGGACACTTAACCATTGCGTCTTGCCGCGAGCATGGCACCCCACCCGGCAGGGCCGGGCCGGCCACGCACGCAGCTGAGCCGGCGCAGTCCCGAAGCAATCAAGCTGCTGAAGCTGATCATGGAGGAGCAGGACGTGGAGTTCGACGTCACCATCGAGATCCCCAAGGGTTCGCGGAACAAGTACGAGGTGGACCACGAGACCGGCCGGATCCGTCTGGACCGTCGCCTCTTCACCTCGACCAGCTACCCGGCCGACTACGGCTTCGTCGAGAACACCCTCGGCGAGGACGGCGACCCGCTGGACGCGCTGGTCATCCTTGACGAGCCGACCTTCCCGGGCTGCCTGATCAAGTGCCGCGCGATCGGCATGTTCAATATGACGGACGAGGCGGGCGGCGACGCCAAGCTGCTGTGCGTGCCGGCGTCCGACCCGCGTGTGGAGCACCTGCGCGACATCCACCACGTGTCCGAGTTCGACCGCCTGGAGATCCAGCACTTCTTCGAGGTCTACAAGGACCTGGAGCCGGGCAAGTCGGTCGAGGGCGCGAACTGGGTCGGCCGCACCGAGGCCGAGGCCGAGATCGAGGCCTCGTTCAAGCGCCTCGAGGCCCAGGGCGGCCACCACTGAGCACGGCTCGGTGACGGAGCGGGCCTGAGGCCCCTCCGGCCCCTGTGACATCGCGGGCGGTACCCCTTGAACGGGGTGCCGCCCGTCGTCGTGTCCGGGGCGGGGCGGCCGGTGCGCTTTCGCCGCGGATCAAGGTGTTCCGCATACTGATACGGGCTGGGTCGGGGACTGGGAGGACGCGTGGCGGAAGGCGAAGGATCGGGGACCGAGGACCGGAAGCCGAAGTCGGACGAGGCGCACAGCGCGTTCTCCGTGCCGGACGGGGTCGGTGTGGACCCGGAGGTGACCGAGGAGGACCAGCCGACCTCGGAGTTCGCCGTCCCCGAGGGGCTCGCCTCGCTGCCCGTGGACCCCGACGGGCCGGCGTCCGCGTTCGCCACCCCGCACACCTACAGCGCCGCCCACTCCCCGCCGGCCTACACCGGCCCCACGGGTTTCCCCGTCACCCGGTTGAAGGAGTCCCCCTGGCAGGACCGCATGCGCACGGTGCTGCGCATGCCGGTCGACGTCCGGCCGGTGCCGGAGCCCTCGCAGCGCCTCGCCGTGGAGACCGGGCCCGCCGTGGGCCGCGTGCTCGACCTGACGCTGCGCATCGGCGAGCTGCTGCTCTCGGGCGGCGAGGGCGCCGAGGACGTGGAGGCCGCGATGTTCGCCGTGGCCCGCAGCTACGGCCTGGACCGCTGCGAGCCCACCGTCACCTTCACCCTGCTGTCGATCACCCACCAGCCCTCCCTGGTGGACGACCCCGTGTCGGCGAACCGCACCGTCCGCCGCCGCGGCACGGACTACACCCGGCTCTCGGCCGTGTTCGCCCTCGTCAACGACATCACCGCGCACGAGGTCGAGATCTCGCTGGAGGACGCCTACCGCCGGCTCGCCGAGATCCGCCGCAACCGGCACCCGTACCCCGGCTGGGTGCTCACCGCCGCCGCCGGGCTGCTCGCCGGCGCGGCCTCCACGCTGGTCGGCGGTGGCGTGCTGGTGTTCTTCGCAGCCGCACTCGGGGCGGTGCTCGGCGACCGGCTGGCCTGGCTGTGCGCCGGGCGCGGGCTGCCGGAGTTCTACCAGTTCGTGGTCGCGGCGATGCCCCCGGCCGCGATGGGCGTGGCGCTGAAGCTCACCGAATTCGACGTGCGCTCCTCCGCCGTGATCACCGGCGGGCTCTTCGCGCTGCTGCCGGGACGGGCCCTGGTCGCGGCCGTGCAGGACGGTCTGACCGGCTACTACATCACCGCCTCCGCCCGGCTGCTGGAGGTCATGTACCTCTTCATCGGCATCATCATGGGCGTCCTGGTGGTGCTCTACATCGGCGTCCAGTTCGGCTCCAATCCGCAGCCGGAGGACATCCTGCAGATCGAGCAGCGGCCGCTGCTCCAGATCGCCGCCTCGATGGTTCTGGTGTTCACGTTCGCGATCCTGCTCCAGCAGGAACGTTCCACCGTGTGGTTCGTGACGCTGAACGGCGGGATCGCCTGGGTGATCTACGGGTCCCTGCACTACGCCGCCAAGATGCCGCCGGTGCCGTCCACCGCGATCGCCGCCGGGCTGGTCGGCCTCTTCGGACAGCTCCTCGCCCGGCACCGGTTCTCCTCGGCGCTCCCCTTCGTCACGGCCGCCATCGGCCCGCTGCTGCCCGGCTCGGCCACGTACTACGGGCTCCTGCTGATCGCCGAGAACCGGCTGAACGAGGGGCTGGGCTCGCTGACGAACGCCGCGGCCATCGCCCTGGCCATCGCGATCGGCGTCAACCTCGGCTCCGAGACCTCCCGCCTGTTCATGCGCATCCCCGGCGCCGCCAGTGCGGCCAAGCGCGGCGCGGCGAAGCGCACCCGCGGCTTCTAGGCCGTCTCTTTCGGATCTTGCCGGGCCCCGCGGCCCGGACACGCAGATGCCCCGCCGACCGGTCATCCCGGTCGGCGGGGCATCGTACGAGCCTTCGCGCGGGCCCTACCGCTTCGCGTGGCGGCCGCTGCGCTGTTGGCCCGGGGCCTGCTCCTCGCCGGCGCCGGGCTGCGTGCCGCCGGCCTCCATCGCCGCCTTCTTCTGCTTGCGGGACTTGAGCACCTCGAAGATCACCGGGATCACCGAGATCAGGACGATGCCGATGAAGATCGGCTCGACGTTGTTCTTGATGACCTCGAACTGGCCGAGCTGGTAGCCCAGCACCGTGACGCCCGCGCCCCACAGGACGCCGCCGATGACGTTGAAGGTCAGGAAGGTGCGGTACTTCATCGCGGTGGCGCCCGCGACCATCGGCGCGAAGGTGCGGATGATCGGCACGAAGCGGGCGAGCACGATGGCCTTGGGGCCGTGCTTCTCCATGAACTCGTGCGCCGCGTCGAGGTTCTCGCGCTTGAAGAGCTTGGAGTTCGGCTTGTTGAAGATCTTCGGACCGAAGACCTTGCCGATCATGTAGCCGACCTGGTCACCGAGGATCGCGGCGGCCACGATCAGGGTGCACACCAGCCACAGCGGCTGGCTGATGGTGCCGCTCGCGACGAACAGGCCCGCCGTGAAGAGCAGGGAGTCTCCGGGCAGGAAGGCGAAGAGACCGGATTCCGCGAAGACGATGACCAGGATGCCGATCAGGCCGAAATGGCCGATCAGGTACTCCGGGGAGATCCACTCAGGACCGAGCGCAAGCGTGTTCACGGGTTCCGGGCTCTCCTGGATCAGGTGGGGGTGTCCGTCCAATTATGAACGCACACCACCACCACCTGGTTCCAGGGAGATGTCCTGGACCTTGCGAACGGCATTGGCCAGGATCGCGTCCCGCACGAACACCGCCAGTCCGGGCCGGACCGCCTCGTAGTAGGCCGTGAACCGCTCGTCCGCCACGTACATCTCGCCGAGGCCGGTGTGGATCTCGTACGTGCAGAAGTAGTAGCTGCCGTTGATCCAGCCGCGGTGCTCCTCGGCCAGGTCCATGGCCTCCTCGGACTCCGCGGGCGTCCCGGAGTCCAGCAGGGCGGCGAACCGCCGGTTGATGTCCTCGGCCAGGGCCTGGATCCGCAGCCAGTCCTCCTTGGTGTACGAGGCGGTCCGGCGGGCGGACTCCCGGTACGTGTCGCCCCAGCGGCGCTCGGCCTCCTCGGCGTGCTCCTCGGGATCGAAATCCCCGAAGACCTCGAACTTCTCCTCGGGCGTGAGGTTGATGCCCATCTTCTTCGCCTCCATGGCGTGCTCGACGGCCGCGGCCATCTGCTGGAGCCGGGCGATCCGCCCGGACAGGAGGGCGTGCTGCCGGCGCAGGTGCTCCCTCGGGTCCGTTTCCGGATCGTCCAGCAGGACCGCGACCTCTTCGAGCGGAAAGCCGAGCTCCCGGTAGAACAGGATCCGCTGCAGCCGGTCGAGGTCGGCGTCGTCGTACCGCCGGTGTCCCGCTCCGCTGCGGCCGCTCGGGGAGAGCAGCCCGATCTCGTCGTAGTGGTGCAGCGCGCGCACCGTGACTCCGGCGAATCCGGCGACCTGGCCCACTGAGTAGCCCATCGCTTTCCGCTCCTCTTCTCGGGTACGCGTCCAGCCTGGTCCCTCACGCCGCGTGAGGTGCAAGCCCGCGGGCGGCGCGGCTCAGGGGGAGGGGGCGAGGACCCCGGCGAAGGCGTCGCCCGGGTCGTCGGCGAAGGAGTACGCGCCGCCCTCGATCCGGGCGATCAGCCCCCGGGTCCAGTCCGCCTCGGCGTCCGCCGAGTGGATCCAGCGGTGCATGATCTCGCCGATGTGGCCCAGCGGCTCGGGGCCCTCCTCGGGGACGTAGTGGTCCGTGACGGCGGAGCGCCACGCGGCGAGCCGGCCCAGGCGCTCGCGGAGCAGGGCCAGGGCCTCGGCACGCGGCAGGTCGACCATGAAGCCGAGGGCGGAGGCGAGGACATCGGCCTTCTGGTCGGCGGAGGACAGCGCCTCGCGAAGCAGCTTGAAGTACTCCGCGCGGCCGGTCTCCGTGAGCTCGTACTCGGTCCGGGGCGGCCCGCCCGCCGCGGACGGGGCCACCTCGTGGGCCAGCAGGACGCCCTGCTTCGCCATCTGCTTGAGCGCGTGGTAGATCGACCCGGGTTTGGTGTTCGACCACTCGTGGGCGCCCCAGAACTCCAGATCGGCCCGGACCTGGTAGCCGTGGGCCCGTCCGTGCTGGCGGACGGCGCCGAGGACGAGGAGGCGGATCGCTGACATGGGGCCAGGCTACTGACCCGTCCACCGCAGTCCGTACTAGCCCATGGCGCGGGTGCCGTCGATGGTTTCGCGGATGATGTCCGCGTGGCCCGCGTGCCGGGCGAACTCCTCCACCAGGTGCAGCAGCATCCAGCGCATCGAGACCTTGGCGTCCTGCGGGAACCACGGGGCCGGGGGCAGCGGGAAGCTGTCGTCGAGGCTGGGGACCGCGGCGATGAACGCCTCCGTCTCCTGCCGGATCCCGTCCCAGTAGGCCAGCACCGACGGCATGGTCTCGTCCCCGACCAGCCGGAAGCCGTCGGCCCAGTCGCCCCCCGGGTACTCGGTCTCGCCCTGGGCCATCCGCAGCCAGCCCAGCTCGCAGTTGGCCGCGTGCTTGAGCAGACCGGACAGGGAGAGCTCGCTGGCGCTGGGCTTGCCCGCCGCCTGCTCCTCGGTCAGCCCCTGCGCCGCCTCGCGCAGCGCCGTGCGCTGGGCCTCGACGAAGGCGAGGAGCGTGCCGCGCTCGTCACCGGGGATCTCCATGGAAATCTGAGCCATGACCTGACCGCCTTCTGTTCCGTGTGTTCTGCGGGTGCGTTCTGCGTGTCCCGCCTGCTGACAAGAACCACGTTACGAACCCTTGCGGTCAGTTCCTGTCCGCAATCACCGGAGTCACTGATTTTCCTGCCGGACCGGCGGGAGTTCCTTCTGCGGCTTGGGGAGCAGGGCCTTCTTCAGGTCCTGGGCGCCCTTCTCGTCGAGGCCGTACATCGCCTCGTAGATCTTGCGGACGGCCGGTCCCGAGGCCCCGGAGCCGGTGCCGCCCTGGGAGATGGTCATGACGATCGCGTAGTCCTCGGTGTAGGAGGCGAACCACGAGGTGGTCTGCTTGCCCTGGACCTCGGCCGTACCGGTCTTCGCGTGCATCGGGATCTGCTTCTGCGGCCAGCCGCCGAACCGCCAGGCCGCGCTGCCGGTGGTGGCCACGTCGGCGAGGGCCCCGTCGATGTCGTTGCGGAGCTTGGAGTTCATAGGGAGCTTGCCCTGCTCCTTGGGGGCGATCTCCTTGACCGAGGTCCCGTCGGCGCTGACCACGGCCTTGCCGATGCCGGGCTGGTGCAGGGTTCCGCCGTTGGCGATGGCCGCGTAGACGGAGGCCATCTGGATCGGGGTGACGAGGGTGTCGCCCTGGCCGATGGAGTAGTTGATCGCGTCGCCCTCGCGGAGCTGGTTGCCCTGGCGGCAGTTCTCGTAGGCGATCTTCTCGGCGTACGAGCCGTTCTTCTTGCCGTCGCGGCACCAGGCGGCCTTGTTCGCCTCGAAGAAGTCCTTCTTCCACTGGCGGTCGGGGACCCGGCCCGGGACCTCGCTGGGCAGGTCGATGCCGGTGCGCTTGCCGAGGCCGAACTCGTGGGCGGTCTTGAAGAACCAGTCGCTCGGCTTGGCCTTGGGCTTGATGCCGCCGTCCTTCTTCCACTCCTTGTCGGCGATGCCGTAGTAGACGGTGTCGCAGGAGACTTCCAGGGCCTTGCCGATGGTGATGTCGCCGTAGCCCTGGGACTCGAAGTTGGTGAAGACCTGGCTGCCGACGGAGTACGAGCTCGGGCAGCCGTAGAGCCTGTTGAAGGGGTAGCCGGCGTTGACCGCGGCCGTCGAGGAGACCACCTTGAAGATCGAGCCGGGGGCCGCCTGGCCCTGGATGGCGCGGTTCAGCAGCGGGTAGTTCGACTCCTTGTCGGTGAGGGAGGCGTAGTCCTTCGCGGAGATGCCGCCGACCCAGGCGTTCGGGTCGTAGGTCGGGTTGGAGGCCATCGCGACGACCCGGCCGGTCTTGGCCTCCATGACCACGACGGCGCCCGAGTCGGCCTCGTAGTGGCGGCCGGTGTTGTTCTTGTCGATGCCCTTGCGGGCCTCGATCATCGCGTTGTTCAGCTCGCGCTCGGCCACCGCCTGCACGCGCGAGTCGATCGAGGTCACGATGTTCGCGCCCGCCTGCGGCTTGTCGCTCACGCCCTCGCCGATGATCCGGCCGAGGTTGTCCACCTCGTAGCGGGTGATGCCCGCCTTGCCGCGGAGCTCCTTGTCGTAGGTGCGCTCCAGGCCGCTGCGGCCCACCTGGTCCGAGCGCAGGTACGGGGAGCCGGAGCCCTTCGCCTTGGTGATCTCCTCGTCGGTCACCGGGGAGAGGTAGCCGAGCACCTGGGAGGTGTTGGCGCCGTCGGGGCCGGCGTAGCGGCGCAGCGCGGTGGGCTCGGCGGTGATGCCGGGGAACTGCTCGGCGTGCTCCCGTATCTCCAGGACCTGGTCGGTCGTCGCCTCGTCCGTGATGGGGATCGGCTGGTACGGGGAGCCGTTCCAACAGGGCTTGGGGGTCTTGGCGTCGCACAGCCGGACGCCGTTGACCACGTCCTCGGGGTCGAGGCCCAGCACCCCGGCGAGATGGGTCAGGACGCCCTTGCCGCGGTCCTTCATCTTGGAGAGCTCGGTGCGGCTGGCGGAGACCACCATGCGGGTCTCGTTGTCGGCGAGCGGGACCCCGCGGGAATCCAGGATGGAGCCGCGCACGGCGGGCTGGACCACCTGCTGGGTGTTGTTGTTCTTCGCCTCGTCCGTGTACTCCTGGCCGTTGCGTATCTGGAGGTACCACAGACGCCCGCCGAGGGTCAGCAGCAGCGAGAACACCACGATCTGGATCATGACGAGCCGGTTCTGGACCCGGGGTGTGCGCCCGGTCTCCGGTATGTTGCTCAACTCGGCTCTCCCCCGGACTGGTCCTCGCCTGACCCGTCCGAGTCTAGATCCCCCGCAGGGCTAGAACGGGAACTGCGTCCGGCCGTGCTGGACCGAGATCCATTTCTGGGTGGTGAAGGCCTCGACGGTGGCGTCGCCGTTGAGGCGGCCCATGCCGGAGGCCTTCTCCCCGCCGAACGCCGCGAGCGGCTCGTCGCCGATGGTGGAGTCGTTGACGTGGATCATGCCGGTCTCGATGCGCCGCGCGAAGCGGACCCCGCGCTCGACGTCCCGCGTGTGGACGGCGCCGCTCAGCCCGTACGGGGTCGCGTTGGTGAGGCGGACCGCCTCGTCCTCGCCGTCGAAGACGACGAGCAGGGCGACGGGGCCGAAGATCTCCTGGCCGAGCAGCGGGGAGTCCTCGGGGAGTCCGGCCAGGACGGTCGGTTCGACCAGGTTGCCGCGCGTAGAGCCGCGTACGAGCGCCTGCGCTCCGGACTCGACGGCGCGGTCGACGAGCGCGGTGAGGGCGTCGGCCTGGAAGGAGTTGATCAGCGGGCCGATGTGGGTGTCGGCCTCGTGCGGGTCGCCGGTCTTCAGGGCGCGCACACGGGCGGTGAACTTCGCGGTGAACTCCTCGGCGACCGAGGCGTCGACCAGGATCCGGTTGGCGGCCATGCAGACCTGGCCCTGGTAGACGAAGCGGCTGAAGACGGCCGCGTCCACCGCGTAGTCGAGGTCGGCGTCGTCGAGGACGACCAGCGCGCTGTTGCCGCTGAGCTCCAGGACGGTCCGCTTGAAGTGGCGGGCGGCGACGGCGCCGACGTGCCGGCCGACCCGGTCGGACCCGGCGAAGGAGATGACCTTGGGGACGGGGTGGGTCAGGAGCGCGTCGCCTATCTCGGCTATGTCGGTGACCAGGACGTTGAGCAGGCCGGCCGGCAGGCCCGCCTCCTCGAAGATCTTGGCGATGACCCCGCCGCCGACGACGGGCGCGTTCTGGTTCGGCTTGATGACCACGGCGTTGCCCAGCGCCAGGGCCGGGGCGACCGACTTCAGGGTGACCAGGAAGGGGAAGTTGAAGGGGCTGATCACGGCGACGACCCCGACGGGCAGGCGCTGGATCCGGTTCTCCTTGCCCTCGACCGGCGAGGGCAGGATGCGGCCCTCGGGGCGGACGGCCAGCTGCATGGCCTCGCGGATGAACTCCATGGCGAGGTGGACCTCGTACTCGGCCTTGGGACGGGTCCCGCCGAGTTCGTCGATCATCCCCTCGACGATCTCCTTCTCGCGCTCCTCGGTGATCCGCAGGGCGCGTTCCAGGACGGCTCGTCTGGTGTAGGGGCTGGTGGCGGCCCATTCCTTCTGGGCCCGCTCGGCCGCCCGGTAGGCCAGGTCGACCTGCTCGACGGTGGCCACGGTGATGGCCGCGAGCTTCTCCCCGTTGTACGGGTTCACGTCGATGATGTCCCACGACCCGGTTCCGGCCAGCCATTCGCCGTCGATGTACTGGTGAGCCAGGTCCTCGAATATGGACATGCCATCCCTTACGTCGAACGCGCTTCCTTGCGCTGCACCGGAGACCCAGTGGTCATCTGGGTCATCGTCACGCTCTGCATATCACGGCCTGATCAGGCGTCATAGTACGTGTGCATCAAGACAGTTGAAGCAGGCCGCGCAAGAGATCGCGGGTCTGTCCGGGGTCGGGGCAGTCTGCCTGGAGGCGCAGCATCGCCCGCTCGTACTGACCCACTTCCTCGTCTTTGTCGAGGTAGAGGGCGCTGGTGAGCTGTTCCAGATAGACGACGTCCTGGAGGTCGGACTCGGGGAACCGCAGGAGGGTGAAGGCGCCGCTCTCGCCGGCGTGGCCGCCGAAGGAGAAGGGCATGACCTGGAGGTGCACGTTCGGCCGCTGCGAGATCTCGATGAGGTGCTCCAACTGACCGCGCATCACGTCCCGGTCGCCGTACGGGCGGCGCAGCGCGGCCTCGTCGAGGACGGCGTGGAAGACGGGGGCGTTCTCGGAGACGAGCACCTTCTGCCGCTCCAGGCGCAGCGCGACCCGGCGGTCGATCTCGGCCCGGCCGGCGCCGGGCATGCCGCGGCTGACCACGGCCTGGGCGTAGGCCTCGGTCTGCAACAGGCCGTGCACGAACTGCACTTCGTAGATGCGGATGAGGGAGGCGGCGCCTTCCAGGCCCACGTACGTCTGGAACCAGCCCGGCAGGACGTCGCCGTAGCTGTGCCACCAGCCGGCCACGTTGGCCTCGCGGACCAGCCCCAGGAGGGACTCCCGCTCGGTGCCGTCCGTGACTCCGTAGAGCGTGAGGAGGTCCTCGACGTCTCTGGCCTTGAAGCTCACCCTTCCCAACTCCAAGCGGCTGATCTTCGATTCGGATGCGCGGATCGAGTAACCGGCCGCCTCACGGGTGATGCCGCGGGATTCTCGGAGTCGCCTGAGCTGGGAGCCCAGGAGGATGCGGCGCACCACAGAACCACTCGCTTCTGCGGTCACGAGTCCTGCCCCTCCCCATGCGGTGGATGGATACGTACGGGCACGCGTGTACGGCTGCGCGTCCGGCTGCGTCGCAGGGGCCCCCGTGCCCCTCAAGGCCCGCAGTCTGCCACCAAAACGCATCTGCCCGTACTCGTTCTGTAACGGATTTAGCCGCGCTGTAAAAGAAGTCCGTAAGTATGCGTAGGAAGAAATGAGCAAGAACCGTCACGGGGTCGGACAGGTCCGGCGCGTGCACGTGCATCTGCCCTTGCATCCGGCTCCGGCATTCGGAACCATGGTCCCGCGCACCTGCGTGCCCCGCAGTTCTTTCGAATCCCGGGAGTGCCTCGCATGGGGACGAATGGATCGACCATGCTCGAGCCGTTACGGCAGGGGCTTCCCCCGGTCGACCCCACGGCTGTCTCCGGGTCCGCGTCCTGCGCCCTGCCCGCCCGCTTCGAAGCGGTGCGCGGTGCACGCACCTTCACGCGTTCCACCCTTTCCCAGTGGGGTCTCGACGACCGGTTCGACGACGTGTCGCTGGTCGTCTCCGAACTCGTCACCAACGCGCTGCGCCATGCCCTCCCGGACGGCTCCCGGCCGGCCGCGGGCGAGAGCGAGCCGCCGGTACGCCTGCACCTGATGCGGTGGAGCACCCGGCTGGTGTGCGCGGTGCGCGACCCCAGCGAGGACCGGCCCGGCGGGTGCTTCGCGCCGGACGCGACGGAGCGCAACAGCGACCTGGAGTCGGGACGCGGGCTCTTCCTCGTCGACTCCTACAGCGACAGCTGGGGCTGGCACCCGCTCGCGGGGCGGCTGACCGGCAAGGTGGTCTGGGCGCTGTTCACGCTCCAGGACTGAATCACCGACTGAACCACTGCATATGCCACAAACGGCCGGGACTGATCATGACGATCAATCCCGGCCGCTGCACGTGCATGGCTGATCTTCGGCTGGTGTGCAGCCTGTCTTCAGCTGATCAGGTGGTCGAACTCGCCGTCCTTGACACCCAGCAGCAGCGCTTCTATCTCGGCCGGCGTGTAGACGAGTGCCGGTCCGTCCGGAAACCGCGAGTTGCGCATGGCAACGTCGCCCCCGGGCAGTTTCGCGAACTCCACACAGGAACCTTGTGAGTTGCTGTGTCTGCTCTTCTGCCAGGTCACCCCGTCAAGCTCTGCAGCTGCCATCCCGTTGTACGCGTGGTCCACAGGAAGCCCCCGATAGTGCAGATGTCAACTGCACCGGATCATAGCTGTGTTCATGAACGCCTGCATGGGCAGATGCACGTGCACGAGCGGAGTGCAAGGCACCACTAAGCGTGACGACCTTCCCCGGACTCGGGCCGGAGCTCCGGCCGGAGTGGGGTGCGCAGCGCGTCGGAGACCTCCTCCAGGGAGGCCAGCAGCTGCCGCGCCGCCCCGCGCAGCACCCCCGGGTCGGGGGTGTCCGCGTCGGACAGCGCCGCCCGGACCCCCTCCCAGTCGGGCACCCGGCGCTCCCGTACCGCCTTCGCACCCGCCTCCGTCGCCTCGCGCAGCGCCCTGGCCAGCTCGGCCGCGCCCGGCACCGGGGGCCGGGACCGGTCCGGGAAGTGCGCCTCCAGCAGCATCGTGTGGCGGCCCATCGCGGCCAGGGCCCGGCCCGCTTCCTCGGCGGCGGCCCCGGAGATCCCGCGGTGGCGCACCGGTTCCCCCGCGGCCCGGTCCACCGCCTCCTGCCAGGCGACCCGGGCGTCGCGCAGCGCCAGCAGGGCTTCGCGCACCTCGTCGCGGTGGGCTCCGGCCGGGTCGGCGTACTGCCCGAGCACGGCTGCCGCGTACCGCCCGCCGGCGGCCACCCAGTCGGCCAGCCGGGTCCGCAGTCGCGGGGTCTCCCAGGCCGGGTAGACGGCGTAGGAGATCATCGCGAGGACCCCGCCGACCAGGGTGAGCGTGACGCGGTCCGGCACGGTCTGGTCCCAGCGCAGGCCGCCCATGCCGAGCAGGAACACGACGTAGGCGGAGACGAAGACCATCGAGACGGCGTAGCCGGTGCGCATGAAGGTGTACATCAGGCCCGCGCTGACGACGGCGAGCAGCCCGGACACGTACATCCCCGGGTGTGCGAGCTGGACCACGGCCGTCGCGAGGGCGACCCCGACCAGGGTGCCGCCGAAGCGGGCCACGGCGCGGGTGTAGGTCTGCGTGAAATCGGGCCGCATGACCATGACGGAGGTCATCGGGGCCCAGTAGGCGTGGCCGAACGGCAGCGCGTGGCCGATGCCGTAGCCGGCGCAGGCGACGGCGGTGACCCGTACGGCGTGCCGCAGGATCGGCGACCCGGGACGCAGCTCGGCCCGTACGGCGGCCAGCACCATCGGCGCGAGCGCCGGCAGGGTGGGCCGCAGCATCGACTCGTCGGGATCGACGGTGCGCCCGGAGCCCGGCTCGGCGGTGTCGAGTACGTCGTCCAGCAGGGCGGAGAGCCGGCGCGCGGCGCGCAGCGCGGCGCCCTGCAACAGGTCGGCGGTGTCGGATGCCTTGAGCACCGCCAGGGCCGGGGCGGGCAGCCGCACCGCCTCCCCGTGCCGGATCGCGGACGCGGCGGCGTCGAGCACCGACCCGGTCGCGGCGAGCAGTTCCCGGGCCCGGTCCCGCGCCGGGCCCTCGGCCGGGGCCCCGACCGCGGGATCGGCCAGCAGGGCCAGCACCGGCCGGATCCGCTCCGCGAGCCCCCGCGCGCCGTGCAGTTCGGAGGGACGGCGGCGGGCCTGGCGCGCCGTCACGGTGGCCGCGTCGCGCGCCCTCATCAGCGGCTGCGGGTCGAAGGAGGCGACCGGGTCCTGGCGCAGGCGGCGCGCGTAGTCGGCCACGGCGGCCAGCGCGTCGGCGAGGGCGTCGCGCTGGGCGCCCCACCGCCGGATGGGGAACAGGGCGATCAGCAGGGCCTGCACCACCCCGCCCGCGGCGATCATCGCGGCGTGCCCTGCGGCCTGGGGCACGGAGGTGGGCAGGGTGACGGTGACCAGCATGATCGCGACGTTGCCGGAGGCGATCATGCCGGCGGTGGGACCGGCCGACCACATCAGCCCGGCGGCGAAGCTCCAGACGGCGAGCAGCGACATGAAGGCCAGGATGTGCGAGGACCCGACGAGGTAGCCGATGAAGGTGGACACGGCCAGCGTCAGCCCCGCGGCGAGCGCGAGGACGGGCCGGGGCCGCCAGCTCTTCTGGAAGGTGGCGACGGCCGCCATGTACGCACCGAACGCGGAACTGGCGGCGGCGCCCGGCCCCAGCAGTGCGAGCCCGACGCCGACGACGATCGCGAGCCCGACGGCCGCGCGGAGCGCGAGGAGGGGTTGCAGCCGGGTCCGCTCGACCCGCAGCCCGGCCCGGGCGGTGTCCTTCAACGCCCGGACCCAGCTCATGCCCCGAGCGTAGCCCTGCCGGGTGCGGAACCCGGGAGCCCCGGCCGGACGGGCCCGCGCGTCGGGGCCGACCCCGGGAGCGTGCCGCTGCGCGGGGCGAAGTCCCCTACCCGCCCTTCCACCGTTCCCCGGGCTCCGCCCGCACCCGGTTCTCAAACGCCGGACGGGCTGGATTGCCCTGCGGGCAATCCAGCCCACCCCGGCGAAAATCCAGCCCCGCCGGCGTTTGAGGCGCGGGGTCTGGGGCGGAGCCCCAGGGAACGGGCGAAGGGCGGGTAGGGGACAGCCCCGCAGGGCAGCCGGGGCGCGGGCGTGCCCCGGGCTTCAGGTGTTCTTCAGGCTTGGCGTGATCTATGGCGCCGCCACCCGCCATGCGCCGATCATCGGCCCGACGGGCCGTTCCCGGCGCCGTCCCGGCAACCCGCCGGCACCCACCGGAAGGCGGACACACCCATGCTCAGGAACGCCCTGGAACCCTGGCACGTCGCCATCATCGTGCTCGTCTGCCTGATGGTGTTCGGCTCGAAGAAGCTCCCCGAGATGGCCCGCGGCCTGGGAAAGTCCGCCCGCATCCTGAAGGCGGAGGCCCGTGCGCTGCGCGAGGAGAACCCCGCCGAGCGCTGATCCGCGCTACTGCCGCAGGGAGGCCCGGCGGCCCTCCGCCATATGCGCCCGGTCGGCCGCCGCCGTGCCGTCCTCCCAGCCCGCGAGGTCGGTCGCCCCGCGCAACCGGGTCGTCGTGGTCCGGGGGAACATCTCCTCGGCCCGCGAGGTGACGGCCACGTCCCGGGCGACGAGGGCCGGCAGGTTGTCGGGGGCCTCGGCCACGGTGTCGGCCACCGTGTGCTCCGCCGTCTCGGCGAGGCGCTGGCCCAGCCGGCTCGCGTAGGCCAGGAGGAAGGACTGCCGGAAGGTCTTGGTGCGCTTGCGCCCACCCGCCCGCTGCCCGGCCTCCGCACGGGTCATCGCGGCGGTCCCCTGGACGAGCAGGGAGGTGTACAGCAGCTCCACCGCCTCCAGGTCGCTCTCGAAGCCGACGACGGTGGAGAACTCGTAGGCGCTGTTCCACACGGACCGGCACCGGTTCGCGCTCGCCACCGCGTCGAGCAGCACCGCCTTGGCCTCCTCGTACGGGGCCTCGACCCCGATCCGGCACGCGCCGGGTATCTGCGCCGTGCCGGACTTCACCGCGAGCAGGGCCGCGTCCACGGTGTGCCGGGCCATGAGCTCCTGCGCCTTGGCGCTGAGCGCCTCCGCCTCCTCCGGGAAGGTGGTCGCTTCGGCCTTCGCGAGCAGGGCCCGGATCCGCCCGAGCATGCGGGGCTCGATGTGCGCGTGTTCGAGTACGTCGGCCGGGTCCCCCGGCAGCGGCCCGACCGGTTCGATGGACGGCAGCCGGATCAGCAGCCGGAACACCTCCAGGACGGTCCCGGCCAGGCTGAAGCGGTCGGTGCGCTCGCGCAGCACGAGCCGTTCGCCGTACTGCGTGTCGTCCCCCCACCACACCTCGGCGTCGGTCCACCGCTCGGGCAGCCGCGCGTACCGCCGCGCCTCGGCGGCGATCAGGTCCTCGGTGATCCGCAGGTGCGTCTGCTCCAGGTCCCGGCGTACGAGCCGCAGCACGTCGGCCGGCCGCCACCCGCGCTCCCAGGCCTGGCGGACGTACTCCTCACCGCGCGCCAGCAGCGCCTGCCCGACCCCGGCCCACCGGTCCCCCTCGGCGACGAGCACCGACGCCCCGGCGTCCAGCCCGGCGTCGTCCTGGTTGTACAGCGCGGCCTCGCAGGCCCGGTCGACAATGTCTCTCACCTCTTCAGCTTGGCATGCCCTGGCAGCCGCGATCTGCGGGCGGTGGGCCAGGAGGACCGGGGTCCGGGGCGGAGCCCCGGGGAAGGGGCGAAGGGCGGGTAGGGGACTCAGCGCCCGCGCAGCGACGCACACCTGTGCCAGCGCGCCGCGCACCGGCGCTGTCAGACCCCGGTGGGACACTCGCACTCATGAGCGATCGCACTCCCCGGTGGGCCCTCGCCGAGGACGGCGACGGCCGCTGGCACGCCGCCCCCCTGGACGGGCCCACGGGCGGAGCCCGTGTCACGACCACCGACCCCGCCGAGGCGATCCGCGCCGCCCCCACCGGCACCCGCTGGGTCTGGCGGTCCACCCCGGCCGTCTATCCCCGGCTCCTCGCCGCCGGCGCCCGCGTGGACCGCTGCCACGACATCGAGGACGCCGAGCTGCTCCTGCTCGCCCACGAGGGCCGCCTCGGGGAACCCCGTTCCGCGGTCGCCGCCTGGGCCCGCCTGACGAACGCGCCCGTACCGCCCGATCCCCCGCAGCGCGCCGCGGAACCCGGCAGCCAGCACTCGCTCTTCGACCCCCGGCCCGCCCCCGTCCCGCTCGACGCCCTGATCGCCGTCCACGCCGACCAGGCGAAGCGGCAGGGCGCCACCGCCCACCCCGACCGGATGCGGCTGCTCGTGGCCTCCGAGTCGGCGGCCTTCCTCGTAGCGGCCGAGATGAACCGTGCGGGCCTGCCCTGGCGGGCCGACGTCCACCGGGCCCTGCTCACCGAGCTGCTCGGTGAGCGGTACGCGGGCCGCGGTCAGCCGCGCCGGCTCGCGGAGCTGGCCGACGAGGTCTCGGCGGCGTTCGGGCGGCGCGTGCGGCCCGATCTGGCCGCCGACGTCATCAAGGCCTTCGCGGAGGCCGGCATCAAGCTCAAGTCCACCCGCCGCTGGGAGATCCAGGACCTGGAACACCCCGCCGTGGAGCCGCTGCTCGCGTTCAAGAAGCTGTACCGGATCTACACCGCCCACGGCTGGTCCTGGCTCGCGGACTGGGTCCACGACGGCCGCTTCCGCCCGGAGTTCATCCCCGGCGGCACCTACACCGGCCGCTGGGTCACCAACGGCGGCGGCGCCCTGCAGATCCCGAAGGTGATCCGCCGCGCGGTCGTCGCCGACCCCGGCTGGCGGCTCGTCGTGGCCGACGCCGACCAGATGGAGCCCCGGGTGCTCGCCGCGATCTCCCGCGACCCCGCCTTCATGGAGGTGGCCGGCCGCCCCGAGGACCTGTACACCTCCATCTCCCGCCAGGGCTTCTCCGGCGACCGCGACATGGCCAAGATCGCCGTGCTCGGGGCGGTGTACGGGCAGACCTCCGGGGACGGCCTGAAGAACCTGGCGGCGCTGCGCCGCCGCTTCCCCCGGGCCGTGGCCTACGTGGACGACGCCGCGAAGGCGGGCGAGGAGGGGCGGCTCGTACGGACCTGGCTGGGCCGGACCTGCCCGCCGGCGGCCGAACCGGGGGACGCCGAGGAGCTCCCCGACGGCTACGTCCCCAGCTACGCCTCGACCGACGCCCGGGCGCGCGGCCGCTTCACCCGCAACTTCGTCGTGCAGGGCAGCGCCGCGGACTGGGCGCTGCTCCTGCTCGCGGCCCTGCGCCGGTCCCTCGCGGAGGCGGGGATGCGGGCCGAGCTGGTCTTCTTCCAGCACGACGAGGTCATCGTCCACTGCCCCGAGGAGGAGGCGTCGGCCGTGGTCGCGGCGATCCGCGAGGCGGGCGAGCTGGCCGGCCGCCTCACCTTCGGCGAGACCCCGGTCCGCTTCCCGTTCACCACGGCCGTCGTGGAGTGCTACGCGGACGCGAAGTAGCCCGGAGGCGAAGGAGCGCGTACGCGAAGCAGCGCCGATCGCTCCTACCGACCGTACTCCGAAGCCACCTTGGGGCTCGTCGCGAGCTCCTTCATCCGCGCCAGGGTCAGCACCGGCTCCTTGCGGGTCGCCGCCGTCCTCTGGCTCTCGGCGTTGAACGCGGACACGATCACCCGGGTCCCGTTCGGGAGCAGCGCCTCGGCGCTCCACCAGACGACGCCGGCCCCGCCCTTCTCCCCGGCCTGCTGCCGGGTCAGGACCTTCGTTCCGCTCGGCAGCGTCTCGGCGGACGTGAACAGGTCGGCCCACATGTTCGGCTCCTTGGGGCTGGCCGGCTGGATCTGGAGGGAGACCAGCGACTTGCCCTTGCCCTCGTCGAGGACCAGGTAGCCCAGATCGGACCCGTCCTCGTCGCGGCTCACGACCGGGATGCCGTCCAGGCGCAGCAGCTCCTCCAGGGTGGCCACCGCCTTCGCCCCCGCGTAGGGCCGCGAGGAGGCCGACCCGGACGACTCGGCGGGCGCAGCGGGAAGGTCGTTGAGGGCCGGGTGCCACAGCGGCGAGGTCACGAGCGCCTGGAGCTGCGCGAGGGACAGCGGCGGCGTCGGCCGGCTGATCGGCGAGTCCTTCTCCGTCGCCGAGTTCCACTCCTGGGCGTCGATGAGGAACCCCTGCGGGGTGACCACCGTGGCGCGCCAGCACTTGGTGTCCACGCGGCGGTCGGGGTACTCGTAGCCCTTGAAGAGCAGCAGCCGCGACCCGTCCTCGAGCTTCTTGGAGGAGCAACTTTCGTATTCCAGGGTGACCTTGGCGGGGCACTTCACCATGTCGTCGGCCATCTGCCCCGTCGGGTCCACCCGGCTGAGGCTGAAGCCGATGCGGCCCTTGCCGTCGCCGTCGTCGAAGGCCCCGGTCACCATCGGGCCCTCGTCCGTGCCCCTGGCCTCGATGTCGCTGAGTTCACCTTGCGGCAGCAGCTGCTTGAGCACTCCGGTCAGCTGATCGGCCGTGACGGCCCCGGTGCCGGCACGGTCTCGGCCCGGCGCCGGCACCGGCGGCTGCGGTGCGGGCGGCTCGGGCGAGGACGCCACGTTCGACCCGCCCGCGCCGCTCGACCAGAGCAGCCCGTTCGCATAGGCCCCGGCGGTGCCGATCAGGGCCAGGGCGAGCGCCGAACCGCCGGCCACGGCGGCCCGGCGACGGGCCACCATGCGCCGCCCGCGCCGCTCCCCGGCGTCCACGAGGCCGAGCCCTTCGGGCGTGAAGCCGTCACCCGTACGCCGGAGGGCTTCGGCGAGCTCATCTTCAAAGGGCATGCGGAATCAGACCTTCCGTCCAAAGGGATCACGGGATGAGATGGGTAGAGCGGAGAGGGTGTGCACGCGCGCGGAGGCCGGACTCAGCGCCCCGCGAACTCCGCCAGCGAACCGCCGAGTTGCTCCCGCAGCCGGGACAGCGCGCGCGAGCTGCGGGTCCGTACCGCCGCCGAGCTGACGTTCATCGCGTCGGCGGTCTCCTCGACGCTGCGGTCCTCCCAGTACCGCAGCACCAGGACCGCCCGGTCCTTCGGCGCCAGCCGCCCCAGCGCCTCCAGCAGCGTCAGCCGCAGCACGGGATCGCCGCCGGCCGGCGCGCCCGCGTCGGGGAACTCCCCGACCGGGCGCTCCCCCGCCGACCGGCGGCGCTGGTGCGTCAGGAAGGCACGCACCAGCACGGTTTGCGCGTACGCCGCCGGATTGTCGATCCGCGCGACGCGCGCCCAGAGGAGGTACATCCGGCCGAGGGTCTCCTGTACGAGATCCTCCGCGAGATGGGTGTCACCGCTCGTCAGCAGACAGGCCGACCGGTACAAGTGCGCCGATCTGCCCGTCGCGAACTCACGGAACCCATCTCTGCGTCCGTCCCCCATCCGCTCCCCCTCGCGTCCGTCTCACCCCAATGACGCGACGGGAACGCGGAATGTTTCAGTCGATCTCAAACTGATGCGACTGATCCGCCTGATGCGGAGGAGCCCGTCTCGGAGAGGTCGTGGAAGTACATGTGGAACTCCTCCCGGACGAACCCCTCCGCCTCGTACAGCCCCTGCGCGACGAGGTTGTCGTACGCCGTCTCCAGCTGCACGCCCGAGACCCCGGCCTCCCGCGCCCGGCGCAGCACCTCGCGCAGCAGCGCGCGGCCGGCGCCCGTACGGCGGCCGGCGGGGGCCACGTACAGGTCGCCCAGGAGCCACGCGGGCTTCATGGCCAGCGAGGAGTACATCGGGTAGACCTGCGTGAAGCCGACCGTGCCCGCACCCGGGACCTCGGCGAGCAGGATGAAGGAGTCCCCGCCCGCCAGCCGCTCCGCCAGGAAGGCGCGCGGGCGCTCCGGGTCCTCGATCTCCACCTCGTAGAACTCCAGGTAGCCGCGGAAGAGCTCGGCGGCGGTGTCCAGATCCGCTTCGCCCGCCTCGCGCAGGACCACCTTGCCCGGGTCCGCCGCCACCTGGGCCGCGCCCGCCGTGTTCCGACCGTTCATATCGTTCTCCCTCGTCCACTCCCGCGCGCCGGAGCCATTGTGCGCGGGCGAGGCGGGTGCGGCGGACGGAGCCTGCGCCCGGGGGCGGCGGCCCGCCCCCGTGGTCAGTGGTTCTCGTCCCCGGTGACGGGCTGGGCCGGCAGCGTGTAGACGTGTTCCGGGGTCACGATCTTGGTGATCGCCTCGCCGAACAGCGTGCTCGGCTCCTCGCCCTCGGCGGAGATGTCGGTGTTGATCAGCACCACCAGGGTGGCTTTGGACTGCTCCGGGCTGTAGACGGTCAGCGACTGGTAGCCGGGCAGCGATCCGTTGTGCCCGATCCACCCCTGGACGTTGAAGATCCCCAGTCCGTAGCCGGTGCCCGGCAGGGCCGGTACGACGTCGAGCCTTTCGGCCTGGGTGGCGGGGGTGAGCAGCTCACCCGTGGCCAGCACCTTGGCCCACTGCCGCAGGTCCGTGAGGTCGGAGATCATCGCTCCGGCGGCCCAGCCCCAGGAGGGGTTCCAGTCGGCCGCGTCCTCGGTCTTCCCCGAGGCGGTCTGGTCCGTGTAGCCCTGGGCGTGCGGGGCCGGGAACTCGGCGCCGGTCGGGAAGAGGGTGTTCTTCAGCCCGGCGGGCTCGACGACCTCCTCGGTGATGTAGTCGGCGAGCGTCTGCCCGCTGATCTTCTCCACGACGAGCCCGATCAGGATCAGGTTGGTGTTGCAGTAGTCGAACTCCGCGTTCGGCTCGAAGAGCACCGGGTGCTTGAAGGAGTAGGCGAGCAGCTCCTGCGGGTGAAGGGCCGCTCGGGATCGCTGGTCAGCGCCTTGTAGAAGTCCTCGTCGGCCGAGTAGTTGAACAGCCCGCTGCGCATGCCCGCCAGCTCGCGCAGCGTGATCCGGTCACCGTTGGGGAAACCTTCGACGTACTTGCCGATGGGGTCGTCCAGCCCGATCCTGCCCTCGTCGACCAGCTTCAGCATCGCGGTCACGGTGAAGGTCTTGGTCTCGCTGCCGATCCGCATGTTGAGGCGGTCGGTCATGGACGCATCGGTGGCCTTGTCGGCCGTGCCGAAGGCCCGTACGTACTCCCCCTTGCCCGGAGCCGACAGCGCCACTTGCACCCCGGGCACCTCGGCCTCGTCCATCACCTTCAGGATGGCGTCGTCCAACTGCCGCGCCACGGCGGGGGTGAGCTGCGGAAACTCGTCGGAGACGGCCGCACTGCTCGCCGCCGGAGGTGCCGGCACGTCCACGGCGTACCCGATGCCGGCCCCCACGGGCACCATCAGGAGCCCCGCGGCGGCCGCTCCCACAGCCGCCCTGCGCAACCGTGTCGTGCTCACCCGTCCAACGTAGCCCCGGTGCGGGGGCCGGGCGACCCGGAGGGCCGGTACCCCAGTACGGTGTGAGGCCCCGGCCCAACTGGGCTTTCGCCGACGGGAAAGGATTGTTTGCCGGCATGGGATGCGATACGCGCATGCTGGAGCGATCCGCGATCCGCGATCCGCGATCCGCGATCCGCGATCCGCGATCCGCGATCCGCGATCCGCGATCCGCGATCCGCGATCCGCGATCCGCGATCCGCGATCCGCGATCCGCGATCCGCGATCCGCGACGGTGATTCGGGCGGCGGGCACGTAGTTTTCCGGGGTGGCCATGAACACCACCCCGCCTAGCCCGGCCGCCCCGGCCGAAACCGGCACCGGGTCGGAACCCGGCACCGGCCAGGGCCCCCGCACCGATCGCTGGGCCACGTTCCACGCCGACCGCACCCTGGTCGTCGCCGCCCGTACGGTCACCTCGACCGTCCGCGTCCTGGAATGCCTGCCCGCCCTCGTCCGCGACGACGGCCGGATCTCCGTGGTGTTCGCCCACGACCCCACCTCCGCCTTCGGCGAAGGGGTCCTCGACCTCCTCCACGACGCCGGCTGCCGCGTGATCCCCTGGGACCGGATCCCCGAAGCCGCACCCGACCTGATCCTCTCCGCGAGCGAGAACATCGAGGTCCCGGCGGGCGACTGCCCCGTCCTCGTCCTCCCGCACGGCATCGGCTTCCAGAAGCTGGTCCCCGATTCCCGCGCCGACCGCGTCCGGCTCTCCGGGCTCGTCCCGGACGCGCTCCTCGAAGCCGGCCGGGCCTGGCTCGCCGTCTCCCACCCCGGCCAGGAGGAACAGCTCCTCGCCGCGCATCCCAAGACCGCCGGTCACACCCTCCTCGTCGGCGACCCCTGCTACGACGAGCTCCTCGCGGGCCTGGCCCGGCGCCCCGCGCACCGGCGGGCCCTCGGGGTGCCGGACGACCGGCGGCTCGTCGTGGTCAGCTCCACCTGGGCCCGGTCCTCCCTCATCGGCCAGGACCCGAAGCTGCCCGCCCGGCTGCTCGCCGCGCTGCCGTACGACGAGTACCGGGTCGCTCTGGTCCTCCACCCGAACATCTGGTCCCGGCACGGCGCCTGGCAGCTGCGCACCTCCCAGCTGGCCTCCGCGCTCGCCGCCGGTCTGATCCTGGTGCCGCCCGTCCACGACTGGCGGTCCGCCCTCGTCGCCGCCGACCTGGTGATCGGCGACCACGGCTCCGTGACCCTGTACGGAGCCGCCCTCGGCACACCCGTCCTGCTCGGCGCCTTCGGCGAGGAGTCCGTCCCCGGCACCGCCGCCGCCTCGCTCGCCCGGCTCGCGCCCCGCCTGGAGCCCGGAGCGGGGGGTACGGAGCTGGCGGCGACGGTCGCAGCCGCCGTCGAGGGGTACGAGCCCGGGCGCTACGTCCCCGTCGCGCGGCAGGCCTTCGCCGAGCCGGGGCGGGCCCACGCCCGGCTGCGCGGCGCCCTGTACCGGCTGCTCCGGCTGGCCGAGCCGGATTCCGCCCCGCCCTGCGCGCCCTCCCTCCCGCTCCCCGAGCCACCCCGGGCCACGCCCTGCACCGCGTGGTGGGTGACCACCGGGGGCGGCTCCGGTGTCACCGGGCCCGGCGCCGGGCCGATCGCGGTGCGCCGCTTCCCGGCGGCGGCCGGGGAACCGGCCCCCGGGGACGGCTCCGGGACCGGCTCCACCCATCTCGCCTGTGAGGACACCGAGCCGGACCGGCACCTGGCGGAGAGTGCGTCCGTCGTGCTCGGCCGCGCTGCGGGGGATCCGGCGGGGTGGGTCGCGGACACCCTGGCGGCCTGGCCCGGCGCGGCCTTGGCGGCGGTCACGGCGGAGCCCGGCGCCGTTCTCGTCGGACTGCGCGACGGCCGGACCCTGGCCGTCGAAGGCTCCGGGGACCCGGGGCTCGCCGCGGCCGCCGTGTACGCCTGCCTGCGCTCGGGCCCGCCCCTCGCCGACGCGGAGGTGACCCTGCGGCTGGGGACGGTCCCGGGGCAGGGCCTCGTACGACTACGACTGCGCCTAAGCCTCCAGGGCGGCGCGCAGCCGCTCCCGTAGGGCCTCCGCGAGGGGGCTGCCGCCCGCCTCGTGGATCTCCAGGGCCCGTGCCAGGTCCGCCGCGAGGTCGGACCGGTCGCCGCCCGGCCGCTCCGCCATGTCGGCGAGGGCCAGGAGGGCCTCGGCCTCGTAGTGCGTGGCCCCCTGCTCCGCCAGCGCCCGTACCGCCTGGCGCAGTACGGCCACCGCCCGCGCGCTCTCCCCGAGCCGGTCGTGGGCCCGGCCCAGGGCGACGGCCGCCCGGGCCGCCATCCGCCGGTCCGGTTCCGCTCCGGCGAGGAACGCCTCCCGCGCCCGGGTCAGCGTCTCCAGCGCCCGGGCCGGATCCCCGGCGGCGTCCTGGGCGCAGCCGAGGAAGAACAGCGCGATGGCCGCGCCCCGGGCCTCACCGGCCTCGGTGTTCAGCGCCAGCGAGCGCTCGTACGCCTCGATGGCGCGGACCGGCTCGACGCGGTCCAGGTAGCGGCCGAGGAACTCCATGACCGAGGCCCGCAGCACGGTCCGGCCGGACACCTCGGCGCAGGCCACGGCCTTGTCCAGCTCGGTGCGGGCCCGCGCCGCCTCCCCCAGGTCCATCAGCGGCCGCGACAGCATGCTGCGCAGCCGCGCCTCGGCGGCCGGTACGAGATCCTCGGCGGCGGCCTCGGCGCCCAGTTCGAGGGATTCCCGCCAGTCCCCCAGGTGGCGGCGGTACAGGAACAGCGCCGTGAAGCCCTCCGCGAGCTGCCATACGGGCGTGCGCAGTCCGAGCGCGGAGGCCTCGCGGAGCAGGGCGACGATGCCGGCCCGCTCGGCCTCCAGCCACTCCAGGGCCCTCGCCCGGCCGTCCGCCCCGCCGGGGAAGGGGCTCGGCTCCGGACCGGGGTCGAAGTCCGCGATGCGCAGCCGCTCGGCGCGGACGGCCCGGTCGGCGTGCCCGACGCGCACGACGTAGTGGCGCGCGACCCGCTCCACGAGGTCCCGGTGGCCCCCGGGGCCCTCCTCGGCCGCGGCGCGCTCGCGTGCGTGCAGCCGTACGAGGTCGTGCAGGTGGTAGCGGCCCTGCCCGGCCGGCCCGTACTCCAGGAGGCGCGCGTCCTGGAGTACGTCGAGCAGTGACTCGGTCTCCCGCACGCCGAGCCCCGCGGCGGCGGCGGCCGTGGCGGCGTCGAAGCTCCGGCCGGGCAGCAGGCCCAGCAGGCGGTACAACCGGGCTTCCTCGGGCTCCAGTTGGAGGTAGGCGGAATCGAAGACGGCGGACACGGACACCGTGCGCTCCCCTCGGAGGGACATCGCGGTCAGCCGGCGGGACTCGTCGGCCAGTTCGTCGGCGAGGCCCGCCGGGGTCAGCCGGCGGGTGGCCAGCAGCCGGGCCGCCACGATGTGCAGGGCGACGGGCAGACCGCCGCACAGTGCGACGAGCCGCTCGGCCGCCCCGGGTTCGGCGGCGGTCACCCGCTCCCCGCAGCGGTCGGCGAGAATCAGCAGCGCGCTCGCGGTGTCCAGCGGCTCCAGGTCCAGCGGTACGGCCCCGTCGGCGAAGAGTTCCGTGAGCCGGGCGCTGCTGCTCGTGACCACCAGGGCGCTGCCCGCACCCTGTGGCATCAGGGCCCTGACCTGCGCGGGGTCGCTGACGTCGTCGAGCATGAGCAGCATCCGGCGGCCCTGGGACCGCTTGCGGTACAGCCGGGTGCGCTCGGCCAGGGAGTGCGGGAGGTAGTCCTCCCCGACCCCCAGGGACCGCAGGCACATCCCGACGGCGGCCGAGACGTCCGCGCCGCCGGACGGACCGCGCAGGGCGGCGAAGTCCACGTAGAGCTGCCCGTCCGGGAACCGGGGCCGCGACCGGTGCGCCCAGCGGGTCGCCGTCGCGGTCTTGCCGACACCGGGCGTGCCGCCGAGCAGGAGCACGCCGACGTGGTCGGTGCCTTCGGGGATCAGCCCGTCGATCGCGGCCAGTTCGCCGGTGCGGTTGTGGAAGCGGGTGCGCAGCGCGGGGATCTCGTCGGGCACCTCGGGGGTTTCCGGAGCCGTCACGTGGTAGTTCACGCCGCCGTTGATGACGGCGCCCTGGTAGAGGCCGTACTGCGCGCCGGAGTTGACCACGAGGCCCGGCTGTCCGCCTGCGTGGCGCGGTCCGCCGAGTTCGCCGAGGAGCGCCCGCAGTTCCGCCTCGGCCCCGGGTCGTTCCAGGAGTACGCGCAGCAGTCCGCCGCGCCACGCGTCCCGGCCGCCCTCGGCGAGTCCGTCGACGACGGCGAGCTCCGCCGGGCCCGCGGCCCCTTCGGCGAGCGCTTCGGCTTCCCCGGCGGCTTCCCCGGTGGCCGCCTCCCCGGTGGCCGCCGCGTCCGCCTCCCCGCCCCGCCGGCCGAAGAAGCCCGCGAGCCGGCCCTTGGCCGACTCCCAGCCGTCGGAGACCGCCAGTCCCACGAACTGCGCGGCCGCCGCCGCGGCCAGCGCCGCCAACTCCTCCACAGAGCCCCCCCTCACGCGTCGCCACCGGCCGGCTCCACGGTAAGGAGTTCGCCCGGCCCCGCCCCTGCATAGCCCACCGCCGGGCGCGGCGCCCCGGTTTCGGGCTCAATTGGCCCGATAGGCCCGCAGGAAGGCGCCCACGCCGCCCGAGATCAGGTGGTCGGTCTGCTCCTTGGGGAGGGGCAGGACCCCGTAGTGGGAGAGCTGCGAGATGGAGTGCGAGGTCAGCGCCATGAAGTGGGCGCCGGCCAGCATCGCGTCACCGCGTACGTCGATCAGCCCGGCGGCATCGAGGCCCGCCAGCGCGTCCGCGAGCGCCCGGGACACCGGGCCCGGGCCGGCGTTCACCCAGGCCTCCAGCACCTCCGGCGGCACGTGGTCGGCTTCGGCGTGGATGTGGCGGACGAGCGCGAAGTGGTCGGCGTAGTCGGTCATGAGCCCGATGACCCGGTGCGCGAAGGCGACGAGGTCCCGCTCCAGATCCTCGGGGCGGGGCGGGCGTTCGGGGTCCAGGGCGGCTGCGATCTGGGCGATCTGGGCGTCGCGGACCTGCCCCGAGGTCCAGGTGACGACGGCGGCGAAGAGCATCGCCTTGCCGCCCGGGAAGTGGTTGTAGAGCGTGCGGGTCGAGATGCCGGCCGCGGCGGCGAGCTCGTCGACCGTCGCCCGGGTGTAGCCCTCACGGCCGAAGACCCTGCAGGACGCGCTCGCGATGGCGACCTGCTTCTCCAGCTTCTTGTTCTTGGCACTGGTTGCGCTGCTCACTTCGCCTCCACACGATAAGTACAACGACCGTTGCATTTTTTACAACGCTCGTTGTACTTTACCGGAGGAGCAGCGGCACCGAGCCGCCGCACCACTGACGAGGGGACCCTGACATGACGACCGCTCACGCTTCCACCCACGCTTCCACCCCCGCTTCCGCCCCCGGCGAGGACGCGCCGCTGCGCGTCGCCGTCATCCTCGGCAGCGTCCGCGAGGGCCGTCAGGGCCCCGCCGTCGCCGACTGGTTCCTCGGCGCGGCCGGCGCCCTCGGCGGCCTGGACCTCGACCTCATCGACCTCGCCGACATCGACCTGCCGCTGGTCATGCCCGGCTGGGGCGGCTCCCCGAGCCCGCAGGCGGCCGCAGCCCTCGCGCAGGTCAGCCCGCGACTGGCCGCCGCCGACGCCTTCGTCGTCGTCACCCCCGAGTACAACCACAGCTTCCCGGCGGTACTGAAGAACCTCATCGACTGGCACCGCGAGGAATGGCACGCCAAGCCCGCCGGCTTCGTCTCCTACGGCGGCCTCGGCGGCGGCCTGCGCGCCGTCGAGCAGCTCCGGCTGGTCTTCGCCGAGCTGCACGCCGTGACCGTGCGCGACTCCGTCAGCCTGCACGGGCCGTGGTCCGGGCTCGGCCCGGACGGCGTTCCGCGTGACACCGCCGTGGCCGAGGGCGCCGTCAAGGGGATGCTCGGCCAGCTGAGCTGGTGGGGACGCGCGCTGCGCACCGCCCGCACGAGCCGCCCGTACCAGGGCTGAGGGGCGGCAGGACCATGCGTACGCCCCACGACCACCGAGCCGCGACCCCGCCGGCAACACCTCCGGCGGAGACCGCGCCCCTCCCCCTCCCGTCGGATCCGACGGACCCCGCACCCCTCACCGGCCGGGCGGCCGGGCCGCCCCCCACCCCCTCGGCGGGCGGCCCCCACCGCACCACGGGCGTGGCCGTCGTCGTCATCGTCGGCTCGGTCATGTCGGTGCTCGACATGACGATCGTCAATGTCGCCCTGCACCGCCTCTCCGAGGCCTTCCACGCCCCCCTGGCCACCATCCAGTGGGCCGCCAGCGCCTACACGCTCGCACTCGCCGCCGTCATCCCGGCCTCGGCCTGGGCGATGGGCCGCTTCGGCGCCAAACGCACCTACCTGGGCGCCCTCATCCTCTTCTCCCTCGGATCACTGCTCGCCGCGTGCGCCTGGAGCGCGGGGAGCCTGATCGCCTTCCGCGCCGTACAGGGCCTCGGCGGCGGACTGCTCATGCCCGTCGGCATGGCCATGGTGATGCGTACGGCCGACCCGGCCCGGCTCGGGCGGGTGATGGCCCTGCTCGGGCTGCCCATCATCGTCGGGCCGGTGGCCGGCCCCGTGCTGGGCGGCTGGCTCGTCGACTCGGTGTCCTGGCAGTGGATCTTCCTGGTCAACCTCCCCGTGGGGGCGGTCGCCCTGTTGCTCGCCGCGAAGCTGCTGCACTCCGACGCCCCGGGCGACCCGTCCACCGCGCCCCGGCTGGACGTACCCGGCCTGCTGACGCTGTCGCCCGGCCTCGCCCTGCTCCTCTACGGCCTGACCCGCGCCGGGGAAGGCGGCAGCTTCACCGCCCCCGACGCCCTGCTCCCCACCCTGGCCGGCGCCGCGCTCGTGACGGCCTTCGCCCGACGGGCCCTCACCACCCGCGAGCCGCTCCTCGACCTGCGCCTCCTGCGCGACCGCACCTTCGGCGCCGGAATCCTCACGCTCGCCCTCTTCACCTGCGGCTACTTCGGCTCCATGCTGCTCGCACCGATGTACTGGCAGCAGGCCCGCGGTATGAGCGCGACGGCGGCCGGACTGCTGGGCGCGCCGACCGGCCTCACGGTCGGCCTGGTCATGCAGATCGCCTCGCGCCGCGTCGACAAGGTCTCCCCGCGCCACCTGATCCGCACCGGCATCGCGACGGGCGCCCTGGGCATGGCCCTGACCGCCCTCCAGGCCGGATCCCCGGAGGCGGCACCCTGGCGCTTCGTCGCCGCCTCGGTCGTCATGGGCATCGGCGCCGGAATGGTCCTGATGCCGACCATGACCACCGCGAGCCGCACCCTCCCGAAGTTCCGCCTGACCGCGGCAAGCACCATCCTGAGCATCAACTCCCAGATCGGCGCCTCGATCGGCACGGCCCTCCTCTCGATCACCCTGACCACCACGACCTTCCGCACCACGTACGCCGTGGCCGCCCTCCTCCTGGCCCTGTCCCTCCTCCCCGCGTCCCGCCTCCCCAGCCGCCACCCCTGACGGGCCCCCAGCAGCGATGCGCGTACTGGGGCTGTCCAAGCGGGCGAAGGCCGCATCCCGGCCCCAGGTCCGGCTACGCGAGCTCGTCCCGCACCTCCCTCCGACCGACCGACCGGCAACCCATCCACCCGACGACCGATCCGGTGATCGCGGTGGACCGACTCACCACAACCTGCGACCGCGCGAACCGCACCAGGAACGGCAGGAGGTCACCGACACCCGGATCGACAACCCTGCCCCCTCCCCCTGCGAGGAGATCCTGTCCGTGGAGCCGTACTCCGAACCGGGGCGTCCAGGTCCGCAACGTGGTTCTCCACGGGCCCCCCGCCAATCCGCTGCCCGCCGGCCACCTACGCGAACTCACCCCCCAGGAACCGCAGATCGGGACGGAGCCAGACCCCTCAAAGCGCGCCCCCGCCCACAACCGCCGCACCGCGCTGGTCCCGATCGACCCGAACGACACCTCGCGGGACGCCTTGGTGGCCGCGAACGCGACCGGATCCGACAACGGGCGACGCTCCCCGGCCCCCGGGGTGGGCGAGTCGGAACCAGCACCGGAACCTCCACCGACAGCGGCACCTTCCCCGGACCTGGCACCATCTCCGGAACTGGCACCTCCTCCGGAGCAGCCGCCGCTACGAGGTGGCCGCGCCCTGGAGGTCCCGTACGGCCCTCCGCACCGCGTCCGACACCGGGGCGGCGCCCTCGGACAGTCCCGTCAGCCGGTCCTTGAGCACGTGCCGCCGATCGGCGCCCAGCGCAGTGCCCAACTGCCCGCCCGCGTGAGCGAGACCGGCGAGCAGCACGACCCGACCACCAGCCGCATCACCCCCCGCACCGGCCGCCGGACCCTCCTCAGCCGCCGCGACCACCGCGGCCCGCACCTCCCCGGCTGCGGCAAGGCCGGGGAGGTGTGAGGCCGGCCCGGTTCAGCGGGAAGAGGCCGACCACCCGGTGGGCGCTCTGCTCCAGCAGTCCGTCCTTCTCCAGACCCCGCAGCACCTCACGGACCGACGCGCGGCCGTCCTTGCGGACCCAGTACAGCCACTTCCTGCCGGGCTCCACCGCCACCGACTGCCACACCTGCCGCAGCGCGGCATCCCGCGGAGCCCCGCCCACGGTCCTTGCCGTACCCGCCTCATCGCTCAGGGCGCCGCAGTCGAGCAGCTCGGCCAGCAATGCCCCACGCACCGCCGGGGCCAGGGACTGCCGGACGGGAAGCCGACCGCCCTCCTCATCGAAGGCGAGCAGGATCATGTCACCTGCCAAGCTCATCTCAGTTGTCCTCTCGCACGGCTACCGCCCCACCAACCACCGCCGACCTGCGGCCAGTCTGCCCCGCGAACATCCCGAGCACCGCGTCCTCGCCGAACAGAAAACCGAACCGGTCCACCACCACGTACACCTGGTGGCATCTGCCCCCCCAGAACGAGTCCGGCCACCACATCGGCGTCCACCCCCATACCCTCCCGCACACCGGGCACGACCGGGCCCGGTCCAGCCGAGTTCAGCGTGCCGTCTCAGCTCGGCCGGCACTGCGGACGCCGGAACGGCCAGTCACCCAGCTCACCGCTGCCCGGGCTGATCCGGTCCGCACTCCACGCACGCAGGAAGCCGACATCCGAGGGCGGCGGTTACGGGTGGTCAGCACGCCAATCTGTTGATCGCTCTTCGTAGTGCACTGCCCGTCGGGGCAGAACTCCGAGTCGACGACAAGCGTTCCCTTCTGGCAGACACACTCCGCCTGCAGGGACACCGATGGGCAAGCTCTTAGCACCCCGGATCATCGCCACTCTCGCCACGACGGTCGGGCTCGCCGTCTTACCCCCCGCGCAGGCACATGCCGGCGCCATCGGTTCCACACCCGTCACCGGCTTCGACTACCAGGTCGGCGGGGTCACCATGAAAGTGCCAACGGGCTGCATGTTCACCCACATCGTCCGGGGCGAAGGCAAGAAGATCACCTACCAGAACGCCGGCGTCGACTGCGCGGGCTTCTGCAACTGGCGCATCGACTTCACCTACGCGGACACCGACAACAAGACCTACCGCACGTCCCGAGGCAGGACGCACACCGAGTGCGAGATCCACCCGATGCGCGACAACGCACCCCAGACCCTGCCCCGCTACGGCAAGGCGTGCGCTCACATCAACGTCAACGGTGTGCGCCGGGTCAGCCAGTGCCACCACATCACGAAGTGAGCCTCACATGACCCCCCAGCCCTCGCCCGACGACTCCGCGTGGGAAGCCAAGCGCCGCCGCGCCGGGCTGGCCGCCTTCTTTGTCGCCACGGCAGCATCCTTCGCGTTCTTCGCCTTCTTCCCGGGCCTCCCCCACGTCATCGACTGGGGCGCGATCATCACCTCGCTCGCCGTGGGCGGCCTGGCCCGCTGGGCATGGCAGTCCCACCTGTCGCGAAGAAACGCCACCCACCCGCAGAACTGATCGCGCACCACGGCCCCGCTACTCCCGCGTAGCCCCGCACGGATCGCGGGCATGAAAAAGCCCCAGGTCACGGCGAGTGAGTCCTGGGGCTAATCCGAGCCGCCTTCGGGATTCGAACCCGAGACCTACGCATTACGAGGTCACTTTAGGGCCCCGCCAGACCAGCGGATACGTCCCGCCAGTCGACTGACCTGCAAGTTTGGCATCACTGCCTATCTCGATCTATCCCGCCTCTTCATCCTTTGATGTGTACGGCGTGTGTACTGCAGGGCGGGGCGGAAGCTCGTTGGTCTCATAGGTGAGCCACCTAAGGAAGTCGCGGATGACCTCGCCTCGGCGACGGGGACCTACCGCCAGGCCGGCCTTATCCCACAGCTCCTTGTCGACCCGGATGGTCTGACGGGGGGTCTTCTCTACGTTCGGCATGTCCTTGAGGTTAGCCCTTGCGGTGTCATGACACCAGGGTCTATCGTGGGTGTCATGACACCGGGAGCCCGGGTCAAGCAAGGGGGCCACGATGTACCGCACCGCGAACGAGACCTTGGACCGCACGATGGTCCGCTTCCTCAAGGCGATGGACGCCAAGCACCCGGTGACCATCTCCTACACGAAGGCCGACGGTTCCCGGACGGTCCGCACCATCGAGGTCTACGACACGCAGCTCACGAAGGCCGGCGACATCGTCCTGAAGGCGATGGACCGGGAGTCGGGCGAGTCCCGCACCTTCCGTCTCGACCGCGTCGAGGCGTACACGGTCCACCGGACGGCGTTCGTCCTCGCCGAGCCGCCGGCCGTGAACGAGTTCGGCCTGCGGGTCACCGTGAACGTTCCGACCGTCGAGGCCCGTGAGCTGGCCCGTGAGGACCGCGAGTACTGGTCGGACCGCTACGGCTACGACCCCGAGTACGACGCCGCCTAAAACGCAAGCAGCCCCGCCCGGCGCGCGAACGCCGGAACGGGGCCTGGATCCGAACCCTCAGACACAGGGAGTCGAACCATGAGCAACACCGTACCCGCCAACCTGCCCCGCATGTTCCGCCCGGAGCCGAAGCTGACCGCGGTCCCCGTCCAGCCGACGGCGAAGACCCGCGAGACCCTCCCCGCCGGCCCGCCGGCCCGCACGTGGTCGTTCCTCGACCGCACGACCGGCAACATGCAGGACGTCACCTGCCTGCAGGGCTGCGTCGCCGACCACACCCTGGACATGGAGTCGCCGCAGCACCCGCACGACATCTGGTGCTGCACGGCCAGCCGGGACGTGTACCTGCCCATCGCTGAGAGCGGCAAGGTCGAGGAGTTCCGGGTCTTGTCCGCGTTCATCCGGCAGGAGCCGTTCTCCCGCCACCTGCACGAGCGTGTGCCTCACGCGCAGGTCGAGATCGTCGATGACCACTGGATGGAGAGCCTCGACCCGGACGGGCTGGCCACGGTCATCCTGACGCTCGAGGCCCAGCTGACCCGGTTCCGCGAGGTTCACGCCCAGCTGGTCGAGCTGCGCGAGCAGGGCCGGGTGCAGCTGTGACCGCCCCGCGCACCGTGATCGTGGAAACCCTCGACCACGGCCTGGTCGTCCTCGAGGAGCCTTCGTGGTGCGTGGTGGACCACCCGGCAGGCAACCACCGGTCCGGGATCCGCCATGACGGCGTACAGCACGCGGCGGTGGTCGAGGTTGAGGGCCGGCGGGTGGAGTTGCTGCGGGCGAACCTGACACAGTTCCCGTTCTCCGAGTCCGGCAGCCGGGACGTAAAGGTCGTCGTTGAGATCGACGGGGAGCACCCGGAGTTCGACCCGGCCGGTCTGAGCGACCTCGCGCAGGCGATCACCGCGCACGCCCTGTACGGGCTGCTGCCCCTGAGGGACCGCCTGCAGGCGCTTCAGGAGGGTGGCCAGTGATGGGGACCGCGGTGGTTCGCAGGCCGACGGAGGCCGCCGCTCTGGGGCGTGTGACGGAGACGCTGCCGCCCCTGGGGGTGGCGTTCCAGGGGCTGGTGGTCGCGGAGCGGGCAGGGGACCTGTACGGGGCCCGGCTCTGCCGGCGGCTGGTTCAGCGCATTGCGCGGGACGGACGGGTGGGCGAATGAGCAGCATGGTTCTGGTCCGGCTCGATGAGGGGCGCGGCTCGCTCGCGTACATCCCGCGGCCGATTCCTTTGGACTCGCTCGGCCACTCGTGGGAGTTCGTTGACTGCTTCCTGTGCGGTGCCGTGGCGGGTTCCCCGGAGGCGGGTCGGCGGTGCCCGGAGGCGGACGAGGTCGAGTTCGAGAACGCGGAGCTGGCCGCCTACGCCCACCGGTACGCGGTGCCGGGTCAGCCCAGCGTGTGACCGATCTCCCCCCTCCCCTCGGAGGGGGGAACGGTGCAGCGTGCGATCCAAGTGAAGGCCCTTCCCGGAGGCGGGAACGACGCAGGTCGAATCCCTAATGCCTGGCCTTCTGCGGGCCGCATCGCTGCAGCGTGTATCGCAAGTGCCCCCCTGCTTCGGGGCGCCCCGAACCGCAGGTCGCATCGCAAGTGTTCCGGCCCTGCGGAGCGGCCCCGGCCCTAGGGGGTAAAGGGCTCCGACCCAATCCCCCGTAGGGCTCCGAGCCCAATATTCAGAAGGCCTCGGAGCCCTTTACGCCCAAGCCTCCCAAGCCCTTGAAGGAGTACCGCTGATGTCCACGCAGCTTCTCGCCGGCAGCCTCGACACCGACCGGACCGTCCGCGTCGGACCGCGGCGCTACCAGGGACCCGGTGCCGTCCCCGGCCTGGTCCTGCAAGTTGAGTGCCCGGACTGGTGCGCCGAAGACCACACCGCTGACTGGGCCAACGGCACCCACCGCCGGCTGTCCGACGACTTCCACGAGTCGGCACCGATCTGCGTCGTCCCGATGCGGGCCCCGTCCGGCGACTTCCCCGACGTGCAGGCCCTGCTGACGGCACGGCTGATGGTGCACACCACGGAAGGCGGCCTGGCCCCGGACGCGGCCGTCATCTTCGTGTCCCTGGACGGCTGGGACAACACAGTCGACATGGGCGTCGAGGAGACCGACGACCTCATCGCCCAGCTGACGGACTACACGGCCCGCCTGCGGCTGATGCGCGACCAGTTGGCCGCGATTATCGGCGCCAACTGACGCTCCACTGTGGCGCCCTGTCGCCCGCCCCCGACTCCTACCGGGGACGGTAAGCGGGGCGCCATGGCAGAGCGCCATGGGGGCGCCACAGCTTCCACTCTTACTTTGACTGCGACTGCGACTCACCCCCTATCCCCCCTGCTCGGGTGGGGGAGGGCAGAGTGAGAGTCGCAGTCGCAGTCGCAGTCGCAGTCAAAGTTCCGCCCGTGGCGCTTTGCTGTGGCGCTCTCGTGGCGCCTCCTGCTGTGCCGCCGTGGCGCCTTCCCGTGGCGCTTTTGCCTCTGTCGTGGCGGGCTGTCTGTGGCGCCACGGCGATGGCTCAACGGCTCGGCTCAAGCCGTCCGGGGTGAGCCGTTCACCCCCAACGCGCCGCCGCGCGCCTGCGCGCACGTGCGCGCGTAGTAGAGGAAGACGTTCACGTCTACCCCGAGTGAACGAACGAGTGAACGTACCCGGCGCAGACCCGGCAACAGCCCGGCGTAGACCCGGCATAGACCCGGCGCGAGGCCGGCGAAGTCCGGGGCCACCGGGCGTTCCTGCCGGGTGTCCGCCGGGGTGCTGCCGGGTGCATACCGGGCAGGCGCCGGGTGACGGCGGCCTCGAAGCCCGGGCCCGCAGGCTGCTGCCAGTCATCGCCGGCGAGGAGGTCTGGCTCGGCCGCGCTCCGCGTTGCCGCGTAGCTCTTGCCATCGGCACCTTGAGTGCGGGCAGGGAGGCTTTCAGAATTGAAAGCCTGGGCGGCCGCGGTCGGCTGGCCACCGGTTCGCTCGACGGTCTCCCGCCAGACATCGACGCGCTGCGGTTCGGGGACTCGGGCGAGCTCGCGGGCCTGTGCCTCGTTGGTCGGAACAGGGAGTCCAGTGTCGCCAATTGGCGACACTGTCTCGGCAGAGGCGATCATCCTGTAGGCGTAGGACCGCCCCATGTTCCAACGGCCCTGGCCGTGACCCTGGGGTGTGCCAGCGCTCTGACCTGCGTGTCCACGCGTGGCCCCGGTGTGGCCCCGGACAGGGGCCGGACAGCGCCCTAATATGCCCCGGAATGCGGGCCGGACAGCACCCGGCCACTGTCCAACCTGCCCGCCCTCTGTCCGGGGGGATGTCCGGGACATACCGGGACAGCGTCCGGGGTAGTTCCGGCAGGTTTGTCCACTGCTCACGAGCTGCTCAGCTCTGCTCCGTCGCAGGTCACAGCCGCTCAATCCGCTGCTCAAGCTGGTGCTCAGAAGATCCACGAGCAGGGCCTGAGCAGCAACCTGAGCGGCTGTGACCTGCGACGGAGCAGTCGTGAGCAGCAGTTGAGCAGCCGCCGATCCGCAACATATGCCCCGTCTTGTCGCCCGTCTATGACCCGTCTAGACCCCGTCTATAGCCCGGCTACCGAGCGGCGCCCAGAGATCCCTAGACGGGCTATAGACGGGTAAAAGACGGGGTCTAGACGGCCGATAGACAGGTGTCAGCCGGGGTGTCAGGGCTGCTGTCAGCAGGTGTCAGCGGGGGTGTCAGTCAGGTGTCAGGGGCGGCTGACACCCCACCCCACCTTAAGAAAAAGGGCCGCCCGACCCTCCGGGGTGTCAGCGGGTGTCAGAGGTGTCAGCGGGTGTCAGAGGTGTCAGCTACCCGTCCCCTTTCCAAGTACCGACTGCACGTTGCCGCCTCGCGTGCCGATCTCGTACTGCAGCGGATCGACCAACACTTGGGCGAGCTGCCGGCCGTCGAGCATGACCTGCACCAGGATCGGGCCTCCGCCACCCCCACCGCCGGCCATGCCGGCGGCGATCCGCTTCGAGTCAGGGTTAGAGCGGACCCGAGACCCGGGAGCCAGGTCCACCAGCTCAGGTCCCTGCTCACCGACAAGCGTCATCCGTGATCGCGGCCCACCACCCGCAGCGC